>JBFHRE010000015.1:0-29578 GCA_041591895.1 Acidimicrobiia bacterium | reverse complement strand
CCGCCCTCGTCGCCGAGGTCGAGTCGGCGCTGGCAGAGGCGGTTCGTGAGGCCGAGGCGGCACCCGACCCCGAGAATCCGCTCACCCACGTGTACGCCAGGCCGATCATGCCCGGTCCAGCGGCCAGCGACCCGGAACCCGCCGTGAACGGCGAGGAACTGAACCTGATCACCGCCGTCAACCGCACCCTCCACGAGATCTTCGAAGCCCACCCAGACGCGGTGACGTTCGGAGAGGACGTCGGGGGTGAGAAGGGCGGGGTCTTCAAGGCGACCGTCGGGTTGAGCGAACAGTTCGGGCCGGAACGGTGTTTCAACACCCCGCTCGCCGAGGCGAGCATCGCCGGCGCCGCGGTCGGAATCGCGGCCACCGGCCTACGGCCAGTCGCCGAGATCCAGTTCGCGGATTACATCCACCCGGCGTTCGACCAGATCGTGAGCGAGGTCGCCCGCGTCCACTACCGCTCCAACGGCACCTGGACGATCCCGATGGTCATCCGGGTGCCATACGGGGCGGGGATCCGGGGGGCGCTCTACCACTCGCAGTCGATCGAGTCCCTCTTCGCCCACATACCGGGGCTCAAAGTGGTGATCCCGTCGACCCCGGCCGACGTCAAGGGACTTCTGTGGGAGGCGTTCCTCGACCCCGATCCGGTGCTGTTCATGGAGCCGAAGAAGCTCTACCGCCTCGCCAAGGGCCCGTTCCCGACCGGCAACCATCGGATCCCGCTCGGCAAAGCGGCCATTCGACGAGCCGGGACCGACCTGACCATCGTCGCATACGGGGCGATGGCCCACTTCTCGATCCAGGCCGCCGACATCCTGGCCAAGGATGGAATATCGGCCGAAGTGATCGACCTCCGCAGTCTCAAGCCACTGGACTGGCCGACCATCGACGCCTCGATCCAGAAGACCAGCCGGGTGCTGGTGGTGCACGAAGACAACGAGTTCTGCGGTTATGGCGCCGAGATCGCCGCCCAGGTGGCCGACAAGGCCTTCGAATGGCTCGACGCCCCGGTGCGGCGGTACGCCCTCCCCGACGTCCCGATCATGCCCTACTCGGGCGCACTGGAGGACGAGTTGTATCCGACCCCTGAGCGGATCGCCGAGCGGGCGACCGACCTGGCGAAGTACTGACCCCGGCCGATGGCGAGCGCCCGGGTAGGAGTGATCGGCGGAGGCCAGCTGGCGCGCATGATGCAGCAGGCAGCGGTCGCCCTCGACATCGAATTGGTCGTGCTGGTGGAGGATCCCGAATCAGGGGCCGGGACAGCCATTCCCCGGCACGTCGTCGGTCCAGCCGACTCCGAAGTTCACATCCGACGTCTGGCCTCGATGACCGATGTGGTGACCGTGGACCACGAGGTGCTCGACCTGGCCCTCATGGGCCGGCTCGCCGACGAAGGCCTCGTACTGCGACCGGGAGCCTCAACACTCGGGATCGCGGCCGACAAACTGGCCCAGAAAGAGCTGTTCCGTCAGGCGGGAGTCCCCAGCCCCGCGCACGTCGAAGTTCGCAACGCGGCCGATCTGACCGCCGCCCGGGATCGACTGGGCGGCCTGGTGCTCAAGCTCGCCCGCGGGGGATACGACGGACGGGGCGTCTGGGTTCTTCCCGACCCGGACACAGCAGCCGGGGTGGTGAGCCGGGCGGAACGCGATCGGATCCCTGTGCTTGCCGAACGAGTAGTCGACGCTCCGGTCGAACTGGCAGTGCTGGTGTGCCGGAGCCCGGCCGGACAAACCGTCGTCTACGACCCCGTGCACACCTTCCAGGTGGATGGCATGTGCCGTGAGGTGAGAGCGCCGGCGGGACTCCAAGCAGGTCTCACCCGCCGTGCGGCCGAACTGGCGGAACGGGTGGCGTCGGCGGCAGGGGCGGTCGGGATCATGGCGGTGGAGTTGTTCCTCGCCGGCGACGAGTTATTGGTCAACGAGATCGCTCCCCGCCCGCACAACTCCGGGCACCACACCATCGACGCGGCGATGACGTCACAGTTCGAGAACCATCTGCGAGCCGTACTCGACTTGCCACTAGGGGACCCATCGCTCCGTTCGCCAGCGGCGATGGTCAATCTCGTCGGTGCGGAGGGCATGGACCCCAGACGCCTGCTGGCCGACGGCTTGGCGGTGGATGCCGGCGTCCGAGTGCACCTCTACGACAAGGAACCCCGACCGGGGCGCAAGATCGGGCACGTGACGGTGTGCGATGATGACCCCGAACGGGCCTCGAAAAGGGCTTGGGAAGTGGCGCAGAGCCTCGGTACGACCGGTCGAGTTCCGGAGGAGTAGTGCGATGACGGTGGCAGTTGTGATGGGGAGCGCGTCGGATCTGCCGACGATGCAGCCCGCCATCGACGTGCTGAGGGAGTTCGGGGTCGAGGCGGAGGTCAGGGTCGTATCGGCTCACCGCACGCCTTTCGACATGGTCGAGTACGGCCGGGCCGCGGCCGAACGAGGGATCGAAGTGATCATCGCCGGGGCAGGCGGGGCGGCCCACCTGCCGGGGATGCTGGCGTCCACCACCCGCCTCCCCGTGATCGGGGTTCCGGTCCCCAACGGGCCGCTCCAGGGTTTGGACGCGCTGCTGTCGATCGTGCAGATGCCTCGCGGCATACCGGTGGCGACCGTTGCCATCGGAGGAGCCGAGAATGCCGGGCTGCTCGCGCTCCGCATCCTCGCCACTCGCGACTCGGACCTGGCCGCCGCCCTCGACCGGCATCGTGCAGGTCTCGAGGAGAAGGTGGCGGCGATGAATGCGGAACTGTCCGACTGAGAAGCCGCCGGGCTAGGTCCACTCCCGAACGGTTGGCACCCGGCTCGCCAGTTCGCCGGCGAGGTTTCCCTTCCCATTCACCTGCACGACCTCCAGGCCCAGCCATTCGGCCATCTGGCGAAGGTCGCCCGCCATCCGATCGGCCACCCGGCCAGGCATTTCATCGGGTTCGTGGAACGCTCCCTGGACCAGGAGGCGCCCGGTCTTGCGGTCGGCTTTCAGGTCGGCCCTCCCTGCCATCCGCTCGCCGATCCGGTACGGAAGGACGTAATAGCCGTAGATCCGCTTGGGGGCCGGCGTGTAGATCTCGATCCGGTAGTGGAAGTCGAACAGTCGCTCCGACCGAGGACGGAACCACACCACCGGATCGAACGGGGACAGGAATCCCGACGAGTCGATGGACCTGGGTAGGGGGGCCGCCGGGTCCGCGTACCCAGGTTCGCTCCAACCCTCGACGGTTACCTCTTCCATCTCGCCAGCCGCCACCAGTTCCTTCACCAGCGGTCGAATCGTGGTCATCTTGAGCCGGTAGTAGTCGGCCAGGTCGGCCACCGTCGCCACCCCCAGCGCGTTGATCGAACGGCGGACCTTCCCGATAGCGGCCTCGGTGGGGTCAACGGCGGGGAAGGCGAGAGCTTCGGGATGGACTCGCTCCGGAAGGTCATAGACCCGGGTGAAGTTGGGGCGGTCGGCGACCGTCAGCTTGCCGACCAGAAACAGGTACTCGAGTGCCATCTTGGTGTCGGACCATCCCCACCACGCCTCGGTCCGGGCCTCTTCGTCGACATCGCCCACCTTGACCGGACCGTTGTCCCGGATCGTGTCGTACACCCGGTCGATCAGGCCCGGGTTCTCCTTGGCGATCCGATTGATGCCGGGCCAGTGCCAGCCGCCCTTCATCCGGCCGGCGAACAGTGGGCGGTCGGCTGTCGGGATGAGCGAAGCCACGTGCCCCCAGTATTCGAACATCTCTCCGGAGCGCCAGAGCCACCTGTCGAGTTGGTCTCGTGGGTAGGGACCGAGGCGTGAGTAGAAGGGCATGTAGTGGGCCCGGGCGAGGACGTTGACCGAGTCGAGCTGCACCAGCTTCACCCGGTTGACGACGCGCCGGAAGTGACGGGCATCCACCCGACCCGCTGCCGGAGGGTCGTTGAATCCCTGGGCGCCGAGCGCCATCCGTCGGGCCTGCGAAATCGAGAGGCGGCGGGTCATGCTTCCACCCCAGGAACCCGCCCGCGATGCTCCCGAGCAGCAACGAAAAGCCAGCCAAGGCCGATCAAGGACAGCCATTGGACCCAATCGCCCACAAGGGCATAGAGGGTCCTCCTGTCCGACAACCTCACGGTCCCCTCGAGAACCTCGGCTGTGCCGAGACCCGTGGTGGCGGCGAGCTCACCACCCTCGGTCACGAACCCCGAACGGCCGGTGACCGCGGCCTGGACGATGTCCCGGGAGAGTTCGGCGGACCGGAGCCGGGTGATGGCCAGGAACTGATCGGACGCCGGGGAGAGGGGATAGCTCGACTGACTGGTAGCGGTGACCAGCACCTCCGCTCCCTGATTGGCGGTGTCGCGCAGGTACCTCGAGAACGAACCCTCGAAACTGATCACGGAGCCCACCCGGCCGAAGTCCATGTCGAATACCGACGCCCGCTCGCCTCGGATCATGTCCCGGGGAACTGCCGCCAATGCCGGGATCCAATCGAACAACGGTCGCGCCGGGATGTATTCACCGAACGGAACCGGGTGACGCTTGCGGTACTCGCCGACGATCTCACCGTCGGGGGCGAAAACCACGTTGGCGTTGATCCATTCGCGGTCGGACACGGGGCGATCTCCGCCGACGATCATCCACGCCCCCAACCGCCGGGCCTCTTCCCCGATCGCAGTCCCAACGGCAGGGTCGAGTATCGGGTCGGCGTCGAACCCGGTCGAACCTTCCGCCCAGACCACCAAGCGGGTGGCGCCGGGCCGCAACGATCGGGTGAGGTCGAGGTGGGATTGGTAGATCTCGCGCCGCTCCCCTGGGCAGTGGTATCCCAGACATGGCTCCGACCCCTGAACGATGGCCACCGAAACCTCAGGCCCCGTCGGAGCCGGGTCGAACACGGCCCCCCCGGCCGCCAGCAGACCGATGACGGCGGCCAGGGCTGCGACTGGTTCCCGGCGACGGTCGAGCAAGAGCAGCACGAGCGCCGCGGCCAATCCGGCCAGGACAACCGACCATCCGGAAGCTCCGATCCACTGGGCGGCGTGGCGGAGCGGGTCGATCGGGCCGACTGTGTAGCCGAGCATCCCCCACGGAAAGCCGCCAAGTGGGATCCTCTCCCGGGCCAGTTCCATCACTCCCCAGCCCATAGCCACAGAGCCCAACCAGACGAGATCGGTGCGCCGGGCGCCCCACTTCACCAGCGCGCCATAGGCAGCGCTGAAGAGAGACTGCACGATGACGAGCGGAAGGACGGCAATCAGGCCGAGTTCGCCGAGCCACGGAAAGAGCAACCCGAAGAAACCGAGCCCGAACCCGAGCCCGGCCGTCCAGCCCGCCTGCCGGGCGGAGTAGAGGAATACGGCCACCGCCGGCACCGCCAGCCAGATCTGCCCGTAGGGGGGAAATGCCAGGGCGAGCGCCAACCCGGAGCCGACCGCCAGTGAGACCATCCGCACCCGGCGATGTTATGACCCTCCTCAGACCGGATCCTCCCGGAGCGGGGGTAGCGTGGCGGCGATGTCATCAGACCTCGAACTCGCGCTGCTCGCAGCCGGCGCCGGCGCCGAAGTCGTGCTGGCCGCGCTCGCCTCTCAGATCGAGTCCCCGATCGCTGTCGACTTCAAAGGCGACGTCGATCCGGTCACCCAGGTCGATCGGGCCGCGGAGGCGGCGATCCTGACCATCCTCGAGTCGAATCGACCGAAGGACGGAGTTCTCTCGGAGGAGTCCGGCGGCAACGATTGGCGGAAGGGCCGGGTGTGGATCTGCGACCCACTCGACGGGACGGTCAACTTCGTTCATGGCCTCCCGCAGGTTTCGGTGTCGGTGGCGTTGTGGGAGGACGGCCAACCCCTGATCGGAGTCGTCCACGACGTCGCCCGAAACGAGGTGTTCTACGCAGAAGCCGGACACGGAGCTCGTCTCAACGGCACGCCGATCAGCGTGAGCCGCGTGAGCGAGCCGCGCCAGGCGCTGATCGTCACCGGGTTTCCGTACGACCGCAACGAGCGGGCCGCCGCCTACCTGCCGGCGTTGCAGGCGGTCCTCACCCGGTACCAGGGCATCCGCCGGATCGGATCTGCCGCCCTCGACCTGTGCTGGACCGCCTGCGGTCGGCTGGACGGTTACTGGGAGTATGTGTTGAAACCGTGGGACGCCGCGGCCGGGATCCTCATAGTCGAGGAGGCCGGGGGAATCGTGACCGATGGTGACGGCCACACCAGGAATCTCGAGGCGCGGGCCACTTTCGCCGGCAACCCCGAAATCCAGCGTGATCTGCTGGCCACTCTGGCCGGGTTGCAGCCGGCCCACCTGACGTGACGACGCTCCTCTCGGCGGCGGCGGTTGTCACCTCCGACGGCGTGCTCGGCGACTCCGTTTTGATCGACAACGGGTCGATCGCCGCCATCGGGTCGAGCCGGGATCTGCGTCCGAGAGCGACCAGCGTGTCCGACCACCCCCTGCACACCATCGTTCCCGGACTCGGCGACGGCCACATCCACCTCGCCGGTTGGAGTGCTCTGAACGAAGGGCTCGACCTCGACCGTGTGGATGGATTCGGGCCGTTGCGAGACGAGATCCGGCGGTACGCCGGGTCCATCAACCCGGAAACGCCGGTGATCGGCACCCGTCTCGACGACACCCGCCTCAAGGAGGGGCGGCTGCCGACCCGTCACGATCTGGACCGAATCCTCGCAGCGCGACCAATCCTCCTCTACCGGCATTGCAGCCACATCGCGATCGCCAACACCAACGCCCTGGAACTCGCCGGCGTGACTCCCGAGACGCCCGACCCTCCTGGCGGGGCGTTCGACCGCACGGTCACGGGTGAGCCGACAGGGGTGCTGAGGGAGTCGGCGATCGGAAGTGTCCAAAGGGCTCTGGAGCCGTTGATCAGAAGTCCGCTGCCGACCCAACTCCTCGACACCGCCCGCGCCCTGGCCCGCCGCGGCGTCACACGAATCGATGCGATGGTGTCGACGGGGACGCCGCTCTGGTGCGGGACCGGGAACGAGCTGGAGGATCTCCTGGCGGTGGCAGCCGACCTCCCACTCGACGTGGACGTCTACGTGATCACCGACCGCCGGATCGAGTTGCGGCGAGCGGCCGCACGAATCCGACGGGTCGAAGGCAGGCTCAGGTTCGGTGGTTGGAAGGGTTTCGCCGACGGGAGCCTGGGCGGTCGAACCGCGGCGCTCTCACGGCCGTACGAGGGTGACTCTGGAACGGGAATGTCGCTGTTCGAGCCCGAACGCGACCTGGATCTGGCGCGGACGGCGATCAAGGAGGGCGGGCAGGTGGCGGTGCACGCAATCGGCGACCGAGCGGTGTCCGAGGTGCTGGACCACTTCCGGTCACTCCGAGAAGAGGATGTCGCCGGCAACCGGCTGCGAGTGGAGCACTGCTCGATGCTCGACGACTCGCTCCTCGAACGCCTCGTGGAGCTGGGGGTCACGGCGTCCGTGCAGCCGCCGTTCCTCACCTCCGACGGTCCGTGGCTCGCTTCCCGGATCGGGTCGCGGGAGCGGGAAATACACCCGTTTCGAACGATGCTCGACGCCGGCATCCCCCTGCGGGCCGGATCGGACGCACCGATCGAAGACCCCACGCCGTGGAAGGGGATGTGGTCGGCGATGAACCATCCGTCCAACCCCGCTGAGTCGCTGACCGCCGCGCAGGCCTTGGCGATCTATGGGGGGGTGACGCCGGAAACCGGATCGCCCGCCGACCTGATCCTGGTCGACCGCAATCCGCTGGATACCGGTCGGATCGAGGACACCCGGGTCCAGGCGGTGTGGAAGGCGGGAGTCAAGATCGCCTGAGGGCGAGTTCCTCAGCCGGCGCGCAACGCAGCAGCCACATCGGTCTCGTAGTCGGGGTGACGCCCGGTCTCCTTCTTGGAGTAGATGAGGTCGCCATCGACCGTCACCTCGAACACTCCCCCCTTGGAGGGGAACAGTGAAATCTCGTACTGGAACCCGAACTCGTCGAAGATCTGCTCAGCCATGCTCACGGCACGGCCCGTGTAGTTTCAAGAACGGCAGAACTCGATGTTGATCTTGCGCATGAGGTCGAGCTTAGGGCGGCTCGTCAGACGGCTCGGGACCGGCCATCCCGTCAGCCGCTGACAGACCCGAGCTGTCGACTCCCGGCTGTCCTCAGTCGAGTCCGTAGAACGCCAGGAAGCTGGCGCAATCCTCCCACGGGACCTCGAAGCCGAGAGCCGGCTGACCAAATGGGGCCACCGGGAACACCCAGTTGCCGGCATGTTCGATTAGCGCAACGTTTGCGTTGCCGAAATGCACGTGAGTGTGATGGGCGTTCAAAGGAAGCGCCTGATTGGCGGCGAGGTCTACGCACTTGCGCACCTTCGTCACGACTGGAAACCCGTCGAAGACGATTTCCGGGGCGATGAGCAGCATGTGGCCATGCTCGTAGAACTCCTCGGTGTGCTCGTCGGCCGGGTTGGCTGCAGCGGATACGGCAATCGACGCGAACGCCGTTGCCAGAACGAGAACGATCACTCGTCTCATCTCGCACCTCCTCATCTGGCCATCGCCCTGGGCGAGAACGGGCGGGCCTCTCGTCCGCTCCCCCGAACACCCATGGATGGACGCGAAATTGATTTGTCACTCCCTTCGTTCGACCCTAACGCCGCAGACGGGTGCTGCAGACAGAGTTTTCGCGCTCCCTACGCGACCGACTCCAGGCAAGATCCTGAACAGGGGTAGGGTCCACCGGATGCCTCTGGACTTCACCGACATCACCCCAGAATCAATCGCGGCCGAAACCGAGCAGATCATCTCCTCCGCAGACGCCCTGGTCGAAAAGGTCGTGGCGGATGGCGCCGCCCTCGAGTTCGAGCAGCGCCTGGCCCCGCTAGAAGACGCCGGCGACCTGACGGCTCGCGGTTTCGCCCGGACCGCGTTCATGGCCTACGTCCATCCGGACACGGGAGTGCGCGATGCCGCTCGTCAGGCGGAAGAACGGCTGTCGAAGTGGGGGGTCGACCTGGCGTTCCGCGACGACGTCTACCGGGCAGTGAATCAGTTCTCGGATTCGGAGGCGGCCGTCTCGCTGGCCGGCGAAAAGAAGCGACTGCTCGATTTCACGATGCGGGACCTCCTCAAGGCCGGTCACGGACTTGCACCGGAGAAAAAAGCCCGCCTCCAGGAACTCGCCAACCGAATGGTCGAGCTGTCGGTCACATTCGAGCGCAACATCGCCGACGACAAGAGTCACGTCATCGCCGGCGCCGACGAGCTCGCCGGACTGCCGCCGGCCTTCGTCGAGTCCCTGGAAGAGCGAGATGGCGGGTACGTGATCACGATGGAATACCCGCACGTCGTCCCGATCCTCGACAACGCCGAGAATCGAGAACTGCGGCGCAGAGTGTCCGCGGCTTTCAACTCCCGTGCGATGGACGCCAACCGACCGGCTCTGACCGAGGCGATCGGAATCCGGCGCGAGATAGCGGGGATCTTCGGCGTCGCATCCTGGGCACACCACAAGCTCGATGAGCAGATGGCCAAGAACCCGGAGAACGTCGACAGTTTCTACGAAGAGCTGATTCCGCCTCTCACCGATGCAGGGCTGCGTGACGTCGCTGCGATGCGCGAGCTGCTGACAGCGGATGGCCACGACGATGTGGTCCGTTCCTACGACTGGCGTTACTACGACAGCGTCCAGCGGCGCACCGACTACGGGGTGGATCAGGCGGAGGTGGCAGCGCACTTCCCCCTGGATTCGGTGGTCGAAGGGATGCTCGACATCACCGGCGAGGTGTTTGGGATCCGTTACGAGCCCGTCGACACCCTCGCATGGCATCCCGACGTGACGGCGCATGCCATCTTCGACGCCGACGGGACCGAGCCGATCGCCCACTTCTACATGGACCTGTTCCCGCGAGAAGGGAAGTTCACCCACGCGGCTGCTTTCCCCCTCGTCCCCGGGCGCAGACTGCCGGACGGGAGCTATCAAAAGCCGGTGTCGGCGATCGTCGCCAACTTCACCAAGCCGACCCCGAACCGGCCGTCGCTGCTTCGGCACTCGGAAGTAGAGACGCTGTTCCACGAGTTCGGGCACATCCTCCACCAGACCCTCACCACCACCGAGCTGGTGCGATTCGCCGGGACGAGCACCGAGCGTGACTTCGTCGAGGCCCCGAGTCAGATCATGCAGCATTGGGTGTGGAAGCCGGACGTCCTCAGCCGGTTTGCCCGCCACCATGAGACCGGGGAGCCGATCCCCGAAGAGCTCGTGAAACAGTTGTCGGCGGCGAAGTTGCTCAACGTCGCCATCGCCAAGCTCCGCCAGGCCGTGTTCGGGCGGTTCGACCTCGCCATCCACGGGCCGGCGGGCGAAGGCCGCTCAGAGGACGACATCCTTCTGGAGTCGACCGCCGTCGGGCTGTTCCCGCACGAGGAGGGCACCTTCTTCCCGGCCAGCTTCGGCCACCTGATGGGGGGATATGACGCCGGCTACTACGGATACCTCTGGTCGGAGGTGTACGGCGACGACATGTTCAGCCGCTTCGAAGAAGAGGGCTACCTCGACCCCGGGGTGGGGGCCGATTACCGGCGTGAGGTGCTCGCCACCGGTGGATCTCGGGATGGATTCGCCCACCTCGAGGCCTTCCTGGGACGGGTCCCGAACAACCTCGCTTTCCTTCGAAACCTCGGCATCGGGCCCGACTGAGAACGCCGCTCTCGGGAGCCGACTGGCGTTCTCGCGCGTGTAGCGGGCACTGGGCGCCCTCTGTACTGATAAAAACGCTGCCTGGGGCGTTACGTCCGCTTTATGCCCGCGTCGGCAGACTGATCACGACATCCAAAACCCCATTCGCTCCGTATAGAGGTTGGGAACATCGGAAGCCTGTCCGACGTTCAATTCGAGTGAGAGGCTCCGAAAAAGGAGGCCAGGTATGTCAGACGTCATGAAGGGTCAAGCCATCAGGGGAGTCGCACGTCCGTCGAAGGACTTTGGCGCCGGACGGGTGTGCGCCGACAAAGACTGCTCGACCAAGCTGAGCCGCTACAACCGCAGAGAGTTCTGTTACACCCACGCCCCGGTGAAATACCCAAGGGTGCGGGGCAGGATCCTAAGCGGCCAGGCAGGTTGAATCGGGCGGCTGAGACCACATACGGCCGCTCCGGTAGCGGTCCCGCTCAACCCCAATCGAACCCAATCCTCCTCGGTGCCGCGACCTTCGGTTCTCTCCCCCTCCCCCGAGGTCTCGGCATCACAGGAAAGGAGCCCCGGTCCACCCACCGGGGCTCCTACCGTTTTCACCCTCCATCCAGACTTGGACACCCCACCCCGGGTGGGGTAGGATCGTCGGAAAAGGAATCCAGCATGCTCCAAGTCCACAAGAAGTCGGCTCTCAACCGTCTCAAGACCGTTCGGGGTCACCTCGACGCGGTGATCGGGATGGTGGAGGACGAGCGGTACTGCCCCGAGGTCATGAAGCAGGTCTCGGCTCTCCAGTCCTCGCTCGAGAAGGTCAACCGGATCTTGCTCCAGAACCACCTCGAAACCTGCGTCAGTCACGCCGTTGCCGAAGGCCGCACCGCAGAGATCGTGGACGAGCTGCTCGAAACCATGAAGTACACGGCGGCGGTCACAGGGCCGTCGAGTCACATCCAGGAGAACCATCAATGACCAACACCACGCTCTCTGTCCCGACCGTCTCGTGCGGGCACTGCAAGTCCTCGATCGAGGGTGCGGTCGCCGGCATGGCGGGCGTCGAGTCGGTCACGGTCAACATCGACCCCAAGACCGTGGACCTCGCATACGACGGTACCGATGCCACGCTGGCGGCGATCATCGACGCCATCGAGGAGCAGGGATACGACGTAGCCCGCTGATGACCACCACCGCCGCCGATCAGGCATCACTCATGTTCGAGGTCGATGGGATGACCTGCGCCGCCTGTGCGGCGCGAATCGAACGCGTCCTGTCAAAGCAGGACGGAGTCGGTGGGGCGGCGGTCGACTTCGCCGGAGCCCAGGCCCGGGTCAGCATCGGCGACGGGGTGGATCCCGACATCCTGCGGGCCGCGGTCCAGAAGATCGGCTACGACATCCGGGTACGCACGCCCGACACCGGACGCCGCAATCTCGTGGATCACTATTCGGACGAGGAGCGGTCCCAGTGGCGGAGGTTCTGGGCGGCCATCGTCCTCGCCGCTCCGGTGATGATCCTGGGGATGTTCGGTCCGGCCCACGCCGCCTGGAGCCTGTACCTCCAATTGGCGCTGGCAACGCCGGTCGTCTTGTGGATCGGACGCGATTTCCACCGGGTGGCGATCAAACAGCTCCGCTCGTGGGGGGCGTCGATGGACACCCTCATCTCGCTCGGCACGATCACCGCCTACATCTATTCGGTCTGGGCGCTGTTTGCCGGCGAGCACGTGTACTTCGAGACGGCAGCGATCATCATCGCGTTGATCACGCTCGGGAAGGCGTTCGAAGCAAGGGCGAAAGGCCGCGCCTCGACCGCCATCACGAAGCTGATCGCCATGGGGGCCAAGCAGGCGAGGCTCCTCCGGAACGGACAGGAGGTCACGGTTCCGATCGAGATGGTGATGCCCGGTGACCTGATGGTGGTGCGTCCCGGCGAGAAGATCCCCACAGACGGCGAGGTGGTCGAAGGCAGCTCGGCCATAGACGAGTCGATGCTGACCGGCGAATCCGTGCCGATCGAGAAGGCGGCGGGGTCGCCGGTGTTCGGGGCGACCGTCAATCAGAACGGCCGGCTGGTGGTGTCGGCCACCCAGGTCGGCGAACAGACCGCCCTGGCTCGCATCGTGAAGCTCGTGGAAGAGGCACAAGCCTCCAAAGCCCCGATCCAGCGTCTCGCCGACCGGGTGTCGGGGGTCTTCGTTCCGGTGGTGGTATTGATCGCCATCGCTACGACCGTTGGCTGGCTGGTGGCCGGGCGCGGGATATCCGACGCCATCGCTGCCGCAGTGGCCGTCCTGATCATCGCCTGTCCGTGCGCTCTCGGGCTCGCCACCCCAACCGCCATCATGGTCGGGAGTGCCCGGGGCGCCGACGTCGGTGTGCTGTTCAAGGGGGCCGAGGTGTTCGAGCGGTCGCGCACGATCGACATGGTGCTGTTCGACAAGACCGGCACGCTCACCGAAGGCATGATGCGCCTCACCGACGTCGTGACAGGAGAGGACGAGAAGACCTTCCTCTGCCTGGTCGGCTCGGTCGAAGCCGCATCCGAGCACCCGATCGGCAGGGCTGTGGCCTTGGGCGCCGAGGAGCGCGACGTCGAACTCGCACCCGTCGGGGATTTCGAGAACACCGGGGGTCTCGGCGTCAGCGGCCGGGTGAACGGCCACCATGTCGTGGTGGGCCGACCGGCACACTTGGCGGCATCCGGATTCGAGTCGGATCCGGACCTCGCCGGCCGAGTCGAGACATTGGAGTCAGAGGCCAAGACCGTCTTCCTGGCAGGATGGGACGGTCGGGTCAGAGGCGCCCTGGCCGTAGCCGACTCCGTACGCGATACGTCGGCGGCTGCAGTGCGCACGCTCACCGAGTTGGGCGTGGACACTGCCATGCTGACCGGGGACAACTCCACCACCGCCCAAGCCATCGCCTCCCGGGTGGGCATCAGTCAGGTCTTCGCGGAGGTGCTGCCGGGCGACAAGGCCGAACACGTTGCTGCACTGCAGGATCAAGGCAAGGTGGTGGCGTTCGTCGGCGACGGGATCAACGACGCACCCGCTCTCACCCGGGCCGACCTCGGGATGGCGGTCGGTACCGGGACCGACATCGCCATCGAATCCGGCGAAGTGGTTCTCATGAACGGCAACCCGATGCTGGTCCCGACCGCGATGCTGCTTGCGCGCCGAACCTTCCGGACCATCAAGGAGAACCTGTTCTGGGCCTTCTTCTACAACGTGGCCGCGATCCCGCTGGCCGCGCTCGGCATGCTCAACCCGATGGTCGCGGCGGGAGCCATGGCGTTCTCATCGGTGTCGGTCGTCTCCAACTCGCTCCGGCTGCGGCGCTGGCAACCCTGAGGGCGGGCCTAGGAGTCGCGCAGGAAACGCTCGATCTCGTCCAGCAACCGCTCCCCGGGGTCCGCCCCGGAGTCGTCGGCCAGTGCCTGTGATTCGAGATCGGCGACATACGAGCGCATCTCGGGATCGTCGATCGCCTCGTCGACCTCTCGTTTGAAGTCGTCGGCGGCCAATGCCAGTTCACTCCGATCGACATCGATGCCGGTGAACTCGACGATCTTGTCGAACAGAGCGAGGGCTCCGGGCGGGTACTCCTGGCTGGTCAGATAATGCGGCACCGCAGCCCACACCGAGAGAACCGTGAACCCGTCGGCGGCCAGGGCGGCGTTCAGAACCCCGATGATCCCGGTTGGACCCTCGTAACCGGAAGCGATGAGGTTGTGGGTCTCGATCATCTCGGGCTCGTTGCTCACGCCGACCAGCGGCACGGGCACCGAGTGCGCCACCTCCCCGATGAATGCGCCCATGGTCAGCACCTCGGATACGCCCAGTTCCCGGAGGACGGCGATCACCTGAGCCGTGTAGGTCTTCCACATCGTGTGTGGCTCCATACCGGTGACGACCACCAGATCACGAGAGGAGGCGGACACGGCATGGAACTCGGTATCGGGCCACTCGATGTTGCGGGTGCCGGTCTCGTCGAGTTCGACCAGGGGGCGGGCCACCTGGAAGTCGAAGTAGCGCTCGGGGTCGATCGTGGCGAACCGGAACCCTGCGAGTTGATCGAGCAACGAACCGGCGGCGCCCGAGGCGGATTCGCCGGCGTCACCCCAACCCTCGTATGCGATCACCGCGACGGGATCGAGCAGGACCGGCCGCTCTTCCCAGACGACGTCTTCCATCCCGGAGAGGCTACCGCCTGCCGGCGGGAATCTCCCCGGTTCCACCGAACCAGATGAACGGACCTACCTGCGAGCGGTGGGAACGCCGAGCCAAACGGATGTTTCAGGTGGCCCGGGTGAGAAACGCCACCGTCCTCCGGAAGGCGAGCGCGGCCCTCGAATCGTCTTCTTCTGTGCTCAACTCGAACGCGTTTTCGGCCGCGTCGCGGTAGATGTTGAACGTGGCATCGATGCCCCGGTCGCGGAGCATGATCTCCAGGTCGTAGGCGAACTGGGCCGAAACGGTGGAGTCGTCCTTGCCGTAGTGGCCGAGGAACTTGGCACGGGTGTCGTCGTACCGAGGGTTGAAGTCCCTCGACGGCATCCGGCCGGCATACGAGACAACGGCGCGGACCCGCTCGTCGATGGTCGCGTACCAGAGCGCCACCCCACCGCCGAGACCGACCCCGACGAGGCCGACCCCCTCGCCACGGCCAACGGGATGCCGAAACAGTCGGGAGATGGCGGCGTCCACGGAAACGCCGACCCGGGAGGGCGCCTCCGCCGACAGATCCGGCAGATCCACTGCCAGCGTGAGGAAGCCGGCGTTCGACAGCCGCTCGACCATCAGTCTGGTCTGGTCGTCGACCTTGCCCGATTCGGACAAGACGAGGACCATGGGACCCGAGGCGGCCGGGGGAAGCCCCCACACCAGCCCGACCGGGCTTTCGTCGTCACCGTGGTGATCGTGGTTGGACGGCATCGCGGCAGACATCGCAGCCGGCTCGGGAAGATCATCTGCGGTCTCCTCGACCGCGACCATCTCCTGCGCGACGGCCGGGTGTTGGACGTGCTGGGCGGATCCGACGTCGGCGGCCGCCGCCAGCACTTCCGGCTTCTCATCGACCTCTTCGACCGGCTCCGACCGCACCGGGCTCAACCATCCCACCAACCGTCCACTGCGGCCCGCTCCGGCCGCGAAACGGGCCGCCCCCCGCCGGGCGTTGTCGTAGACCTCGAGCCCCAGCATCCGTTCCCGGGCCAACCCCTCCCCTACCCTCATCCCGATTCCCTCGATGAGCGCCATCCGGTCGGATCGCAGGGTCGGCTGGGGGAACTGAGCGATTCGGGCTCCGAGTTCCAGTGCGACGTCGAGTGCGGCCCCGTCCTCGACGACCATGTTGACCAGTCCGATGGCATGGGCCTCTTCGGCGTCCACCGGGCGCCCGGTGAGGATCATCTCCATCGCCATGCCCTCCCCGACGATCCGGGGAAGACGTTGCGTACCTCCATCGACCAGCGGGACCCCGAACCGGCGCTCGAAGCAGCCGAACACCGAGTTCTCGGCTGCCACCCTGAGATCGCACCAAAGAGCCATCTCCAGGCCGCCGGCAACGCAGTACCCCTCGATCGCGGCGATGGTCGGCTTCGACACGGTCATTCGGGTGAAGCCGAGAAACCCCTCTGGCATGTCGACGAGGTCGAAAGACTTGAGATCGGCGCCGGAGCCGAAGTGCCCCCCGCTACCGGTGAGCACGCCGACGTCCGCTTTGTCGTCGATCTCGAAATGCTGCCAGGCCCGCCGTAGCAACTGGGCGGTGTCGCCATCGATCGCATTGCGGCGGTGAGGTCTATCCACCGTGATGACGGCCACGCGCCCGTGGTGCTCGTAGACCACGCTCAAGAGGATCCCTTCCGGAAGACGCCCACAGGATGCCACATGCAGACGCCGGGGCAAGGGCAAAACCCCTTGGCAACGCTCCTAATCTGGCCGCATGGTTCTGTGGTTTCACCTGGTCGGGGCGGCTATCTGGCTAGGCGGTCTCATCACGCTCGGCGCGCTGGTGGTGACTCTTCGCAAGGAGGGGGTCGAGCGACCGGTCCTCCAGGCCGTGGCGCGCCAGTTCGCCCGGGTGTCCTGGGTGGGCTTCGCCCTCGCCATCCTTTCCGGCGGCTGGATGGCCATCGACTACCTGGCCGATCCGTTGCTGGCGGTGAAAGTCGCCGTGGTGGCGGTGATGGGCGGACTTGCCGCCTATCACCAGTTTGCAGCTCGAAATCAGTCGCCGCGCGCTCGGGGGATCCTGCAGGGGCTGATCCTGGTCGCGAGCCTGGCGGTGTTCGGGATCGGTGTAGCTCTCTGAGCGGTGACTCACCGACCGGGAACCGGACGGCCGACGGCGCCGTCAAAGCCGCATGAAGAAGCTCGCGCTCGCCCTCGTGCTGACCCTGTCCGCCTGTGCCACCCCCGGAGAGGCACCCGAGTCCACGACTGATGCGCCACCGACCACCGCCGCCGGCTCCGGCGAACCAACTGTGCTTCTCGAGGTCCGCGACGAAGGCGGATTCGTCCCTGTCGAGTTCTCGATCGGACGAATGCCGCGCTACGTGCTCATGACCGACGGCACCCTGTACGGCCCCGGCATGATGACGCTCGAGTTCCCGGGCAAACTGCTTCAGGCGGTGAGCGTCGTCACCATCGGCGAATCCGACATGGCCAACATCGTCCAGTACATCGAGGACATCGGTTTCGCCGACATCATCGAGGAACGGGACGACAGCGCCATGGTCAACGTTGCCGACGCACCGGACACGGTGGTCACCTACTTCGATGATGAGGGCGCGCACGTATTCTCGGTCTATGCCCTCGGCATCGCACCAAATCCGGGCGATGTGCGGGTGGCGCTCCTCAACGAACTGGTCCAGGCGCTCGATTCGGCCAACACGGCCGGCACCCCGGCCGGAACGCTCGAGCCGGAGCGGATCGAGGTGCTGGCTGGGATCCGGGAGATTCCGGTGGATCCCCAGTTCGAAAACGAGCGCCCGTGGCCGATCGAGGTCTCATTCGCCGACATGGCCGAGGCCGGCGCCGGATGGCGGTGCGCAACGCTCGAGGGCGAAGCCAAAGACCAGGCGATGGCCATCTTCGCCGAGGCCAACTCGGCATCCAGCTGGAACGACGGCACCAACGTCTATTCGATCGTGGTCCGGTACCTCTATCCGCATCAAGAGGGTTACTGAGTCAGGCGTCGACTGCCGCCACCAGCGAGTCGACCACCGGGACCCCCAAACCCTCGAGTTCGCGACGGTGATGCCCGCCCGAGTCGACGAGCACACAACGCGCTCCCACGTAGCCCGCAGCGACGGCGTCATCGGGGGTGTCACCAACCACCAGAACATCCTGCGGCGGGGTTTGTCCCATCAATCCCTCGAGATGAGACGCGAGGTACTCCGCCTTGGTGTCGCCGGCTTTACCGCGCAACCCGTCGATCCGCTCGAAGTATCCGGTGGCGCCCAGATGGTCGACCAGCGGGAGGAGCTCGTCGTGGGGGAACATGGAGAGCAGCGACTGCGGCAGGCCTCGGCCGCGGACCGACTCCAGAGCTGCGAGGGCGTCGGCTCGAAGTCTTGCCCGATGTAACAACGACCGGTAACCGTCGTGGAACCGCCGGTCGAGTGCCTCCCACTCCTCATGGGCGATCTCCCGGCCGAACAGCCGGTCGTAGAAGACCTTGACCGGACGGGTGTAGTGGTCGCGATAGTCGTCGAGCGTCACCATTGGACCTCCAAGCGAGGTCACACCGTGGTTGACGGCCTCCAAGACGATATGGAGGTCGTCGAACAGCGTGCCGTTCCAATCCCAAACCACTCGTCGCACGATCGCGGAGCGTAGCTACCAGCTACCGGCTACCGGCTACCAGGCAGCTGGCGACCGGAAGCCGGCGACCGGAAGCTGGCCTCGGCCTTCGGCCGAGGCGTCAGATCTCCATCCGGCCGGTGAGCGCCCGTCCCAACGTCAGCTCGTCGGCATAATCGAGGTCGCCTCCGACCGGGAGACCACTGGCCAGCCGGGTGACCCGCAACCCGAGAGGTTTGAACTCGCGAGCGAGGTACATGGCAGTGGTGTCGCCCTCGACGGTGGGGTTGGTGGCGATGATGAGTTCCTTGACCTCCTCGTCCGCCGCCCGGGACCGCAGTTCGGGGATGCGCAGCTGGTTCGGGCCGATCCCGCTGATCGGCGACAGGGAGCCACCCAACACGTGGTACCGGCCCCGGAACTCCTGGGTGCGCTCGATCACGACGATGTCCTGGGGACGCTCCACCACGCACAGCACCGACGGATCCCGGCGGGCGTCCCGGCAGATCGAGCATTCCTCGGTGGACGTCACGTTGAAGCACCGCCTGCAATGCCGCACCTGGTCGCGCAGTTCGAGGATCGACTGGCCGAGTCGACGGGCATCCTCATCGTCGATGCTGAGCAGGTGAAACGCGATCCTCTGCGCCGACTTCCGGCCGACCCCTGGCAGCCTCGACAGCTCGTCGATCAGACGCTGGAGCGGCCCGTCGTACATCAGCCGAACAATCCGCCCATATCGCCCATACCCATCATCCCCATCTGCTGATCGGCGATATCGGCGATCTGCCTCATCGCCTGGTTGACCGCCGCCACGACCAGATCGCCCAGCAGCTCGGGATCGTCGGGATCGATCACCGACGGGTCGATGTGAACGCTGAGCAGCTCCTGGGTACCGCGCACAACGGCCTTGACGGCTCCTCCGCCGGCGGTGCCCTCGAATTCTCGCGTAGCCAGCTCCTCTTGAGCAGAGCGGAGATGCTCCTGCATCTTCTGGGCCTGCTTCATGAGCTGCTGCATGTTGGGTTGGCGCTGGGGGGGCCGGGCCATCGGGGACTCCTGTGCGGGAGGGGCCAGAGTACCGACCGGGTCGGGAAAGCCGAATCAAGCCGCCGCAGAAGCGGGATCAGTCCTCGGATGTCTCGAACTCGTCGACCAGGTCGGCGCCGAGCTCGTCCACAACCAGACGAAACGGATCGTTGGCGTCCTCGGCCACCTCCAGGAGGCGCTCCTTGTCCACACCGATCGACTCATCGTCTTCGACCGTCGCCACGGCGGGTACCCCGGCCCCGGCGGCGCGGAACTCGACCTGCACGCTCCCGCCGAGCAGGTCGCCGGCCTTGGTGGCAACGATCTTGGCAACGCTGAGATCGTCCTGTAGCGCCCGGAGATGGAAGTCGTGGCGGACATCCACGAACAGGGTCGCACCGACGACTGCACCTGGCTCGGTTTCCCGGAACAGGGCCCAACGGCGTGAGCCGAGCAGGTCCCGGAGCCCCGCGAACAGTTCCGGCCAGACATCCCGAAACCGGTCGAAATCAACCGTCGCCTGCTCGCTCGCCGGAGAGCCCGACGCGGGATTGGCACCGTCGACCAACGCCTCCGGAACGATCGCGTTCCCAGACTCACCGGGACCAGACTCGCCGGGGCCAGACTCACTGTGACCAGACTCACTGGGGCCAGACTCGCCGGGACCAGATTCACTGGGACCAGACTCACTGGGACCGGCCCCATCCTGAGCAGTCTCCCCACCGGCGACCTCGACCGGAGGGGTCGCCTCAGCCGGCGACTCGACCGTTCTGGATCGCGCCGCATCCGACGGACCTGGTGTTTCCTGGGGCGGTTGCTGATCGGGTTCTCCGGCTGCCGCGGTCTCCGCCGGACGGGAACGCGACGGCTTCGGAGACGGCGACTCGCCGGAGGCGACTCGCCGTTCCAGGCGGTCGAGCCGGGCGAGCATCGAAGCCTCGTCGGTGCCCGTCTCCGGACGGGTGAGGCGAATCAAGGCCAGTTCGAGCATCAGCCTCTCCTCTCGCCCCTCCCGGAGCCGAATCAAGGCCTCACCGAGCACATCCACCGCCCGCAGGGTCTCGGCCGGAGTCAGACGGGCGGACGCGGACTTCCAGCGGGAGAGGATCTCGGGCGACTCGTCCGCGACCTCGGCCAGGTTCGGCGCGTAATGGGCCAGGAAGACCCCCCGAAAGAACATCACGCTCTCGCCGGCGAATCGGCGCATGTCGGCGCCCTGCGATGCCAGACGCGCCACCAGTTCTAGCGCACCACGGGCATCCTGACCCGAGATCGAGTCGACGAGCAGATCGAACGCTTCGGCATCGGCGAGGCCGAGTGCCCGATTGACCCCCGCAACATCTACCTTGCCGTCGCCGAGGGCGGCAACCTGTTCGAGGAGGCTCAGTGAATCTCGGGCGCTCCCGGCGGCGTGCCTGGCGACGAGGACCAGCGCTCCCGGGTCGGCCTTGTACCCCTCGGCATCCGCGATCTTGCCGAGGTGGGCGGCCAGGGCCTCGACCGAGATGGCATGGAAGTCGAATCGCTGGGTTCGGCTCCGGATCGTGTCGAGCAGCTTGTAAGGCTCTGTGGTGGCGAGGACGAAATGGACCTTGTCGGGCGGTTCCTCGAGCGTCTTGAGAAGGGCGTTGCCGGCCGCCTTCGACAGCATGTGGGCCTCGTCGAGGATGAACACCCGCCGGCCCGTCGCCGACGAGGCGACGGTCGAAACGCTCACCCGCATCTCCCGGACGTCGTCCACGGAGTTGTGGCTGGCGGCATCCATCTCCATCACGTCGAGCGACGAGCCCTCGTTGACCGACAAGCAGGAGGCGCAGGTGTTGTCAGGAGCACCGTCCGGGGTGCGGTTCTCGCAATTGAGTGCTTTCGCCAGGATGCGGGCGGTTGTGGTCTTCCCGGTGCCCCGGGGCCCGGCGAACAGGTAGGCATGTGCGATGTGACCGTCCGCCACTTCGCGGGCGAGCGTGCCGGTCACATGAGACTGCCCGATCACATCGTCGAAGGTCTGCGGCCGGTATTTCCGATAGAGGGCCTGGTACTCCACCGAGCGGATGCTACCGGGTGAAGCGCCCGGGCCGACAGGCGCCGGATCGGTCAGACCACTTGCACCCAGTTGAGGATCTCTGGCAGCCTGCGTTTGAGTAGCCGTCCGGACAGCCAAAGGCTGATGGCGTAGAACAGCAGGCCCCAGCCGACGGCGAAGGTATGGGCGAACCATTCGGGGAGAACCTGCCCGAAGTCGACCGTGAGAACCATGATCGACGACGGGAGCACCAGAAGCAGGCCGATGGTGAAGAACGAGACCAACTGGGCGACGATCGCCAGACATCCCTGCTCGGTGGCCTGGGCGAAGACGTCGGTGCCCTCACGAGGCAAGCGGAGCGGGGTGATCACCGAGGTCAGGTTGCCCACCGCCAACTGACAGGCAACGGCACACAGCGTGAGAGCCGGGAGGAACCGCAGCATCGCCCAGGAATCGGACAGGGCCGCCATGATCACACCCATCACGGTGGTTTCGACCGTCAGAGCCACGGCCACCGCCAGGTTCTTTCCGACGATGATGCGCCGGGGACGGGCCGGCAGAACGAAGAGGAACGACGCCGCGTTGCGTTCCCATCCGAACATGTTCAAGGCGATCGGAAGACCGACGAAGAGAACCAGGACGGGCGCAAGGAGCGGCAACCACACTCGGTCTCGGAACAGAGCCAGCCCACCGGAACCGACCAGCACCGAAGCCGCCCCCAGGCCCAGGAAGATGACGGCGCCGGTCCACACCAGCCGCTGGCGCGGATCCCGGAGATAGAACCGCAGCTCCTTGCGCGCCATGACGGTTCGCACATCCCAGAACCGACCGCCGGCCAAACCTGCCTTGCTCCGGCGCCGCGACGGAGCGTGCGCCTCCTGCGGGGTGGTCAGCATCCACGCCAGCAGCCGGTGCCAGATCCAGGCCAGACCGACGATCCAGCCAACCGAAACCACCGCCCACAACAGGCTGCCGCCCCAGTTGCCCTCTACCGCCGAGGTCACCACCCGCTGGGCGGCAACCGGGGGGGTCAAGGATGCCCACCCGGACAGCGGGTGCTCGAGGACGGCGCCGGCGAGACCGAGATCTCCCACCACCCGACGAACCACCTGCTGCGACGTGAAACCAGCCAAACCGATGCCGACCACGATCAGCATCGCCAGGTCGCGACCCCTCCTGGTCCTCAGCACAGCCGAGATCACCGTCGTGAACAGCTGGCCCGACACGACCATGATCGCGGCCAGCAGAAGGCTCCCAACGATCGCGATCGGCCACACGTCGGCAAAGCCAATGACGTTCGAGACCCCGGAGATGAGGGGAATCATGACGCTCGGAGCGATCAAGGCCGACACGGCCAGTCCGGCCACCAAGGTCCTGGGGGGAACCGGAGCCAGCGCGAACTGCTCCGGGTCGAGGTTCTCGTCGAGCGGGAAGATCACGACCGGCAGTGACACCCAACCGACATACAGAGCAAGCGCCGACCAAAGGGAGAATTGAACCCTGGCGTCGGGATCGAGGCCGCCGAGGACGTCCAGATAGGCCCGGCCGAGCGAGAGGGCCCCCCAGCCGATCAGTGCGATCGAGGCCGGGAACCCGAACCGGCGCTGCCAGTCCTTACGCAGCCCGTTCCAGAGCAGGCGCCACTTCAGCCAGGCGAGCCGTCGAACCATGACATCCCCTCCGTCGAGGTGTCGCCACCGACGGCGGCGATGAAGGCGTCTTCGACACTGGTGGTGCCGGTGCGGGCGCACAGTCCGGCGGGCGTCTCCTCGAGCGCCAACCGGCCTTTGACCATGATCCCGATCCGGGTGCAGAGCCGCTCGACGAGGTGCATCTCGTGGGCGGAGAACACGATCGTGGCTCCCTGCGCGGTGAAGCGCTGAAGAAGCTCCTGGATGAGCCGGGCACTGACAACGTCGACTCCCTCGAAAGGCTCGTCGAGGAACAACACCTCGGGTCGGTGGATGATGGCCGCTGCCAGCGCCACCTTCTTTCGCATTCCCCGCGAGTAATCGCCGACCAGCTTTCCGGCCTCCGACTCGAGGTCGAGGAGGTCGAGCAGCTCGTCCCGCCGGCTTCGGGCATCCTCCCGTCCGAGACCGTGCATGGCGGCCGAGAAGTCCAGCAACTCGGCACCGGTCAGCCGTTCGTACAGATTGAATTCCTCCGGGAGCACGCCGATCCGTCGTTTGATCTCCACCGGCGACTTCCACGTGTCGAACTCGCCGATTCCGGCAGTCCCGGCCGATGGACGGAGGAGTCCAACGATCATCCTGATGGTGGTGGTCTTGCCGGCGCCGTTCTGTCCGAGGAGCCCATAGAACTCGCCGCGGGGGATGGACAGGTCGAGTTGGTCCACGGCGGTGGACTTGCCGAATCGCCGGACAAGGCCACGCGCCCAGACCGCGGGCAGCTCGGGCTCGGTCGAGAGGGCGGCGCTGGAGGCCGCAGTATCAGTGGTCACCACCGGGTTATCGGACACGACCTCCCCATTCTGAACCAAACCGATCCCTACCAGGCCTTCAACGTGTACGTACGAGCAAGACGCCGAAGAAGATCACGATCGATGTGAGCGCCATCGTGGCCGACGCCGCCGTGGCGAGGTGGTAGCTCAGGATCAGTCCCACGACCACCGCCACAGCTCCCAGAAGCGCGCTCGTGATCATCATCGTCGGCACCCTCCGCACCAGGAGAGCGGCGGTGGCAGGCGGACCCACCAGGAGGCCGAACACCAGGAGCGTGCCGACGGTCCGGAACGACCCGACCACGGTCGCCGTGATCAGTGCGAGGAGCATCGCATGGGCGAGTCCCGGGCGGAACCCATAGAGACGGGCTTTGACCTCGTTGAACGAGAGGACCAGGAACGCCCGGTACCCGACCACGCTGAGCACCACCGCCACCGAAGCGATGACGGCCAGCGTGGCGAGGTCGGTGCTGGTGACCCCGAGCGCATCGCCGAACAGGATCGCGTTGAGCGTGCCCGCGTAGGAGCCCGACCGGGATAGGAGGATGACGCCCAGCGCCAGCATGCCCACGAACAGCAAGCCGATCCCGGTGTCCTCGCCGAACCGTCCTCGCCGGTGAACCAGGTTGACCCCACCGATCATCGCCAGGGCGGCGACCCCGGCCCCGAGAAGGGGATCGAAGCCAAAGATGAGGGCTCCGGCGATGCCCGGGACGACCCCGTGGACCAGGGCGTCACCCATGAACGTCATGCCCCGGATCACCACCCAGGTCCCCACGATCGCCGTCACCAGCGCCACCATCAGCCCGGCGACCAGCGCCCGCTGCTGAAGACCGAGGGCAAACGGATCGGTGAGCCAGTCGATCATCGCATCGTAGAGAGGATGGCTTCCGCGTTGGCCTCGATCATGTCGAGATAGCCCCCGCCTCGTTCGGCGTCGAGCGAATCGGTCAGGAGCTCGATCACCTCGACGCCGGAGCCGAGTTCGGCCGCCACCGCCCGCGCCAGGTCCGAAGACTCGACGTTGTCGGCGAAGATCGCCCGAACTCCCAGACCCTCCAGCGTCTCGACCAGGTCGCCGAGGGCTGCCGAACTGGGCTGAGCAAGGGTGCCTCCCCCCGGCAACACCACGGCCGCGATCCGGATGTCGTAACGAGCGGCGAAGTAGCCGAGGGCATCGTGATTCGTGACCACCACCCTTCGTGCGGCGGGAATCGCTGCGAAGGATTCGGACAGCTGCCGGTCGAGGGCCCGGAGTTCGTTGGCATATGCGGCCGCTCGGGCCCCGATGGCCGTACCGTCGGCGGCCGGCAGCGACTCGATCACGGCCTCGGCGATGATCTCGACCGCCCGTGCCATGCGGTCGGGGTCCTGCCAGAAGTGAGGATCGAGGTCGCCCTCGTCGACGTGATCGCCATCCTCGTCACCATCATGGTCTTCGTGTGCCCCCGTGAATGGAATCGGATCGAGAAGCGGAGCCAGCACCAGCAACCGGCCGGTTCCGGCCGCGTCGGCGGTGTCCTGAACCATCGAGTCCAGACCGAGCCCCCCGACCACGACCAGCGAAGCGGCACCGATCCGGGCGGCATCGGCCGAGGACAGCGAGAAGTCGTGAGGATCGGTCCCGGGGGGCATGACCGACTCCACTGTCGCCGCGTCGCCCACGACCTGCGAGACGACATCGGCGATGATCGTGGTCGAGGCGACGATCAAAGGTCGGTCCTCCGGCTTCGGCGAGCCGGAGGAGCAGGCAGTGAGTGTGAGGATCGCGACCAAAACCAGGGCCAGGCTGAAATTGGGAATGGTTCTCATTCTCCTGAAAGAGTACCATCCCCCAAGAGATGCGAACCAGAGAACAGGTGGCCGAGCGACTCGACGCAGCCGGGGTGCGCTTCACCCGGGCCCGGCGTCAGGTGGTGGCTGCGCTGGAGGTGAGCCCCGGTCCGCTGTCCGCGGCAGATCTCCACGAAGGTCTGCGGACGGAAGTCCCGGTCTCTTCCCTCTACCGCACGCTCGCGGTCCTGACGGACACCGGTGTGCTGACCAGTCATCACGGCACCGACGGCGTCGCCAGATTCGAGTTGGCCGAATGGCTGGCAGGCCACCATCACCACGTCGTTTGCTCGGTGTGCGGTTCGGTCAGTGATGTGGATCTGCCGGTCGAGCACGAGGAGCGACTCGACGAGATCTCGCACCGGATCGCCGAACTGGCCGAATTCAGTTTCGTCAGCCACTCACTGGACTTGGTCGGGACCTGCCGGAGTTGTGCACCATGACCGCGGCGGTATCGGCTCGCGGTCTGGTCCTACAGCAGGGCGACCACATCGCTCTCGCCGCCTCCGGGTTCGAGATCCCCGCCGGCAAGGTGACGGCCGTGATCGGCCCCAATGGGTCCGGAAAATCGACCCTCCTGTCCGCTGTCACCGGGCTGCTGTCGCCCTCCGCCGGGAGCATCGAGGTCCTCGGCGTGGCGCCGGACGAGGCTCGAGACCGGATCTCGCACGTGCTCCAGACGACTCGGGTCAACGAGTCGGCGCCGCTCACGGTCCGAGAGGTGGTGACGATGGGGCGGTATCCGGGGAAGGGACTGGTAGGCAGACTGACCCGAGAGGATCGGGACCGGGTGGATCGAGCGCTGGTGCGGATGGACATTGCCGATCTCGCCAACCGCCATCTGAGGGAGTTGAGCGGCGGACAGCGCCAGCGAGTGTTCGTCGCCCAAGGACTCGCCCAGGATCACGACCTCCTCCTCCTCGACGAGCCCCTGACTGCGCTCGACATGCTGTCGGCCGAGACGATCGACGCCGTCATCCACGAGGAACAGGCGGATGGGCGGACGGTCGTCCTCACGACCCACGACCTGGCGGAGGCCGAGGCGGCCGACCACGTCCTGCTTCTGTCGGGCCGGGTCGTGGCGTCCGGCGATCCCGGGACGGTGCTGACCCGCGACAACCTCCAGGCCGCGTACGGACCCTCCTTGATCCACGCCACAGAAGGACCACCCTTCCTCGACGACCCCGCCCACCAGGCGGCGGCCCCCGCCCACACCCATCGGGACCGTGAGCAGTGAGGCTGGGGATCGACCTCGACGGTGTCGTCGCCGACTTCAACGGCGGCTGGGTCCGTGCCTACAACCAGGCGTTTTCTGCTGCGGTGAGCGTCGATGCCGTCACCGAGTGGGACCAGATACCCGAACTGACCCACTTCCGTCACATGGGCGACTTCTGGACCTGGGCGAGGAGCCTCAACGGCTCCACGTTGTTCCGGCAACTCGACCCGTACCCGGAAGCGATCCCCGCCCTCATCCGTCTGGCAGGGCATCACGATGTGATCGTCGTCACCACCAAACCGCGGTGGGCCGAGCTCGACACCTACGAATGGCTGGTCGAACACGGGGTCCCGGCGTCGGAGGTGCATATCACGCGGGAGAAGTGGCTTGTCGAATGTGACGTATTCCTCGACGATGCCCCCCATGTGCTCCGGAAGCTCGTCCGTGAACGACCCGAGTCACTCGTATGTCGATACGTCCGTTCGTGGAACCACCCCTTGGAAGGAGTGGTGGATGTGACCGGCTGGGGCGAGTTCGAGCACCTCGTGTCGGACGCGGCATGATCCCGAGACGGCGCGCAGACCGTGAACGGCTAGAAGCCGAGCTTCTCAGTCCATGGGCGACCAGGTCGGCCCAGAGCCGCGGACGGGCGCTGCCGGAAGAGCCCGACGACTATCGGACCGCCTTCGAGCGCGACCGGGATCGCGTCGTGTACTCCAAGGCGTTCCGGCGTCTCAAGCACAAGACGCAGGTGTTCCTCCATCCCGAGGGCGACCACTATGTCACCCGGCTCACCCACACCATGCAGGTTGCACAGATCGGCAGGGCGCTCGCGGTGGCCCTGGGTCTCAACGAGCCGCTGACCGAGGCCATCTGCCTCGCCCACGACGTAGGACACTCACCCTTCGGACACACTGGAGAGGAGGCGCTCACACCGTTCGTCGAGGGCGAATGGCTTCATTCCGAGCAGGGTGTGCGGGTGCTGTCCGTGCTCGAACCGCTCAATCTCAGCTGGGAGGTGCTGGACGGCGTGCGCGCGCATTCGTGGAAGATCGATCCGCCTCCCGCGACGCCCGAAGGCGACCTGTGTCGTTTTGCCGATCGGATCGCCTACCTGACCCACGATGTCGCCGACGCACTTCGCGCAGGCGTGCTCGAGTTCACCGAGCTCCCTCAGCGAGCAGTGTCCAAGTTCGGGGACAGCTCGCGGGCCTGGATCGACACCATGATCCGGTCGGTGATCGACTCCTCGGTCGAAGCAGAACAGGTGACCATGGACGACGCCACCTTGTGGACCATGAACGAACTGCGAGATTTCATGTTCGAGCGGGTCTACCTCTCTCCGGAGATGATCAGCGAGAAAGAACGGGCAATCGGTGTCATCCGGGACCTGGTGAACTGGTACACCCATCATCCCGAGCAGATCCCCGACACATACGTCATCGACGAGACCACCCACCTCACCCGGGCAATCGATTACGTGGCCGGTATGACCGATCGGTTTGCGGTCTCGGCCCACGACGCCCTGTTCCGGCCGACCCTGTTCGACTGACTCCGATTCGCACAGCAGCCTGAGCGTGGGCTCGGATGTGCCTACGGCCAGAGCGGCTCGGGCACCTGTGGCTCGAAGGGATCACCCCAGCGCTCCGAATATGCAACCAGGTGAGCCGGAGCCCTTTCGGCCCGACCCCAGCGGCCGGTCGGGTACCCGCACGAAACCGCCGCCTTGAGCGACCATCCCTTGTCGGTCGGGACCCCGAGGATCTCGAAGGTGGTCGACTCCTCGAAGATGCCGAGAATCGTGGTCAAGCAGGTTCCCAGCCCCAGGCCCCGGGCGGCGAGCATCGCCGACCACACGGCCGGGTAGATCGACGCCCCGCTCGGATCATTGCGACTGAAGGCCATCAGCCACAACGGGACCTGCTCGAAGTTCTCCGCCAGCCACGCAGAAGATCGCATGACCCGAAGGGCGCCTTCGTCGCCATCGGCCTCTGCTTTCTCCAACCGGCCTCGGTAGATCGTCTGGTTGAGTTGCTCGAACGCCCGCCGGTAGGCCGGCCCGAGCTGCGCCTTGATGTCGCGGTCGGTCACGGTGACGAAACGCCAGTTCTGGCTGTTGCCACCACTCGGCGCCCGGATGGCGGCGTCGAGGATCGCGGCCACCGCGTCATCCGGCACCGGGTCCGGCTTGACCCGTCGCATTGCCCGTGTGGTGTAGAGCGCTTCGAAGAGATCCATCACGAAGCCATACCTGCCGCCCACGTCTTGACCCTGCGACGCAGCGTCCCGAGCGGGAGCGTCCCGCTTCCGAGGATGGCGTCGTGGAAGCCCTTGACATCGAAGCGGTCCCCGAGTTCGAGTTGGGCCGTTGCCCGCATATCGTCTATCTCGAGACGTCCGAGCATGTAGGCGAGCGCCTGGCCGGGGTTTCCGATGTAGCGGTCGATCTCTTCGGTGATCTCGTGCAGCACCATCGGGGAGTGGGCGAGGACATACTCGATCGCCTTGTCCCGGCTCCATCCGAGAGCGTGCATG
>JBFHRE010000014.1:0-30895 GCA_041591895.1 Acidimicrobiia bacterium | reverse complement strand
CGAAGTCGACGCCCCAGTGGCCCGAGTACCCGCCGCCAGGCGCAAATCGGGCGATCACCTCACCGTCGACCGGAGCGGTCCACTGAGGGCAGCCTCCGACGGCGGAGGCGTTCATCGCTCCGGCAATCAGCAGCGCTGGGAACATCCCGTCCTCCCCGCCCCGCTTGCCGGCACCCTACGCAATCAGAACCGACGCGTGAAGAGCCTCGCATGTGTCGGGAGGGCCCGGTACGACTACCGTTCGCCGCTCACAAACGACCCGAGGAGTCTCGACCAATGTCCAAAGCCCGCATCGGCCTCATGGGGTTCGGCCGCATCGGCAGGAATGTGTTCCGGCTGACCCACGGCCATCCGGGGCTCGAAGTGGCCGCCATCGCCGACATCTCCGACCCTGCCGGCCTGACCTATCTCCTCAAATACGACTCGATCTACGGGCGCTTCCCGTCCCACGTGGAACTGGTCGAGAACGACTTGTTCCTGGACGGCCGCCGGATCCCGTTCTCCGCCGCAAAGGCACCCGGCGACATCGACTGGGGTGCGCTCGGAGTCGACATCGTGGTGCAGGCCACAGGCTCGTACAAGAACCGGGAGGACTGCGAACGCCACCTGGAGCAAGGCGCCAAGAAGGTGATCCTGGCCTCGACCCCTGACACCCTGGGGGACATCCCGATCCTCCTGCGCGGGATCAACGACGAGATCCTCACCGCGAGCACGGGCCTGATCTCGCTCGGTTCCAACACCTCGAATGCCGCCGCGCCGATCCTGAAGGTGCTGGACAGCGCCTTCGGGCTCGAACGGGCCTACTTCACCACCGTCCACGCGATGACGAACTCGCAGCGGCTGGCCGACGTACCTTCGGACGGTTTCCGCCAGAGCCGGGCGGCCGGGGAGAACATCATCCCCGGAGCTACCAACTCGGCGGAGATTCTCGCCTCGGTGATGCCGGAGTTCGCCGGCAAGCTGTCGGGGGTGGCCCTCAACGTGCCGGTCGTGGACGGTTCCACCGTCGATCTCGTCGCCGAAGTGCGAACGCCGACCACCCCCGAGGCCGTGAACGCCGCGGTTCGCTCGGCGACCGACGGCCGCTATACCGGGATCATCGAGTATGTGTCGGATCCGATCGTGTCGTCCGACGTTCGATCTTCCACCCAGTCGGGCGTGTTCGACAGCCTGGCGACGATGGTCATGGGTGACACCCTCGTGAAGACGATCACCTGGTTCAACAACGGCTGGGGTTACAGCGCCCGGCTGATCGAAGTGGCCGAGCACATGGCCTCCTCGCTCGGGAAGGGAGCAAGCGAATGAGCGTCAAACTCGCCATCAACGGATTCGGACGCATTGGCCGGGCCGTGCTCCGCATCATCCTCGAACGCGACAGCCCGGAGATCGAAGTGGTCGCCATCAACGACCTGGCGGACGACGACGTGCTCGCCTATCTGCTCGAGTACGACTCGGTGATGGGCCCGCTCGGAGTCGACGCAGTTGTCAGCGACGGTGTCATGACGGTCGGCCGCCACGAGGTGCGGATGCTGATGGAACGCGATCCGGCCCAGCTTCCATGGGCCGAGCTCGGAGTCGACATCGTCATCGAGTCGACTGGCGTGTTCCGCTCACGCGAGAAGCTCGGTAAACACATCGAGGCCGGCGCCAAACGGGCGATCCTGACCGTCCCACCGGACGATGCCCTGGACCAGATCGTGGTCCTGGGCGTGAACGACTCGGAGCTCGACAGCGGCGATGTACTCGTGTCGAACGCGTCGTGCACCACCAATTGTCTCGCCCCGCTGGCCAAGGTGCTCGACGACGCGTTCGGCATCGAGCGAGGCGTGATGACGACGGTACACGCCTACACCAACGACCAGCAGCTGGCCGATGTCCCCCACAAGGACCTCCGACGCAGCCGGGCGGCGACCGAGAACATCATCCCGACGACCACAGGCGCCGCCCGCGCGGTCGGCAAGGTGCTGCCGAACCTGGCCGGCAAGCTCGACGGGATGGCGATGCGGGTTCCGGTTCCGGACGGATCGACCGTCGACCTCGTGGTCGAGTTGGGTCGCGACGTCACCGTCGAAGAGGTCAACACCGCCGTCAGGGAGGCCGCCGAAGGTCCGATGGCCGGAATCATCCAGTATTCCGAGGACCCGTTGGTGTCGACCGACATCATCGGTAATCCGCACTCGTCGATATTCGACGCCGGGTCGACCCAGGTGCTGGGCGGGAATCTGGTCAAGGTCCTGTCCTGGTACGACAACGAGTGGGGCTATTCGAACCGGGTGGTAGACCTCGTCGACCGCCTGGCCGCCCTCTAGGGAGCTGCATCATGGCCCTCCGGGTGAGACGGATCGCGTTCGAGGACGCAGGGTTGCTGCGAGAAACGCGTCTCGCGGCACTCCGTGATTCGCCGCAAGCTTTCGCCAGTTCATTCGAGAGCGAGTCCACCCGGCCGGTCGAGGAGTGGGAACGCCGCACCAACGATGCGGTGGTGGGACAGGACCAGACCATCGTGTTCGGCGAGCTCGATGGTTCCGTGGTGGGGATGGTCGGCGGATTCCGCCCCGACCCGGAGTCCGGCGATCGGCAGCTGTACGGGCTGTGGGTGGCTCCGGAAGGACGGGGAACCGGCCTCGGTGAGCTCCTGGTGAACGCCATCACCGGTTGGGCCGAGGAGGTCGGCGCACGCCGCCTGATCCTGTGGGTGACCGAGACCAACAAGCCGGCGATCGAGCTCTACGAACGTCTCGGATTCACGAGGACGGGGGTTCAGCAAATGCTCCCATCCGACCCGAGCCTCACCGAGATCGAGATGGTGCGCGGGATCTCCTAGCGGACGCGCTAGGTCAGGAGATCGAGAACGGTCTGTCGAAAGTCGTTCGGCTGGAACGGCTTGGTGACGAATGCATCGGCTCCCCCTTCGTCGGCCCTCCGCCTCGACTCCTCCTCGGCGTGAGCCGTGAGAACGACCACCGGCAGCGACCGCGTGGTCTGGTCGCTTCGGATGTGGTTGAGCACCTGCCATCCGTCCATGCCGGGAAGCCCGATGTCGAGAATCAGCAGGTCGGGGCTCTCACTCCGGACGGCATCGAGACCGCTTGGTCCGTCCTCCCGCATGACGATCTGGAGGTCGGCCGCACGAAGACAGACCTCGATCAGTCGTCGGATGACCGCCGAGTCTTCGATGACGAGAATTCGTTGTCCCACTTCTTTCCTCTCGACCTTACCCAACCGAAGGTTAGGGGTTCTTGCGAGCGACCAACCTGTTCATCGGCCCGGCGACCGACCTCTTTGAGCGGTTTCTTGTCCGGCTGACCCGCTGGTCGGTCACGCGTTCGACGAACTCTTCGAGCTGTCGCAGGTTTCGCACCTCGAAGACCTCGTCGCAGTTCGGAGCGTACCTCGCCATCACCGAATCACCGGAGTCCCAATAGGCGCGCGGCTCCGGATTCAGCCAGTACACCGACTCGACCGCATCGGCGACCTCGGCCAGATACTGCGCCCGGGGATCCCGATAGTTGTTACGGGCGTCACCCGCCACGATCAGTGTCGTTCGGGGAGTCAGCTCTCGGCCATATTTGGCGAGGAACTGCTCGAAGGCATGCCCATAGTCGCTGTGGCCATCGAGCCAGACGACGTCGGCCTCGGATCCGATCCGCACGATCGCCTCGCCGAAATCGATGCCGGGTTTGAAGAAGTCGGTCACCTCGTCGACCGCGTCCACGAACACGAACGCCCGGAGCCGTGAGAACTGGGTCGCCATCGCATACGTGAACTGGAGTGTGAACCGAGCGAACGTCGCCATCGATCCGGAGATGTCGCACAGCAGCATGATCTCGGGCCGGTGCGGCCTGACGGTCTTGAACTTCGGCTCGACCGGCACTCCCCCGGTGGCCAGCGAAGCACGCACGGTCTTCCGAAAATCCAGCCTGCCGCGGTGCGAGAGCTTCCGCCGCCGGGCCAACCGGGCGGCGAGTTTCCTCGTGAGCGGTTCGATGACGTGTTCGATGTTCACGAGATCGGTCCGAGTGGCGTGCATCAGGTCGATCTCCTCGACCAGCGGTTGGCGAAGGGTCTTGGCCACCGCCTCATGCCCACGGTCCTGCACCAGCCGCCGCCGAATCTCCTCCTTCAACGCCTCGCGTAATTGCTCGACCGCCTGGCGCGCGTCCTCGGTCGCCAGACGCGAGGCGAGGACGTCATCGGGGTCGACGTCGGTCATGAACATCTCCAGCAGCCGCTGCTCGAGCGCCTCGATGTCGAGCTGACGAAGGGTCCTGTAGAGGTAATAGGTGCCACCGACCGGCCTCCCGGGTTCCATTCCCGCCAACCGGTCCACCGCCTGCCGGGCAGCGTTGCGCAGCATGTCGAAGTTCTGATTGGCCATCGCCTCGAACAGCGACTCGATCAGAGACTCGACGGAGAGCCCGCTCGATCCTCCCATCCAGCCCTGCTCATCCAGACGGTTGCCGGTGAATCGGGAGTCGGCGGGGTCCTCGCCAGGCTCCGGGGCCGGCACCCGGCTGGCGAAGAACACCTCGAACGCCGTGTCGAACGCGGGCTCGTGGCGGGCGTTTTTGATGAGCGTGGCCCGCAGCGTCTCCTTGAACTGCGGCCGGCTGGAGAAGTCGACGTGGGACAGAGCGTCCATCGCATCGATTGCTTCGACCATCGACACCGGGACTCCGACCGTGCGCAGTTCCTGGACGAAGTCGGTGATCAGCGAGATCATCTCGACTCGACGCTGAGGTCCTTGAGTGCTCGCTCGATATCGGTCTGATATTTCAACAGCACGTGGATCGTGTCCCCGACGACATCCGTGTCGAGATGATCGATACCGAGCGCGAGCAGTGTCCGCGCCCAGTCGATCGTCTCGGACACCGACGGCGCCTTGCGCAGATCCATGCCACGGATGGAGGTCGCCACCCGGGCGATCTCGCCGGCGAGCTTCTCTGTGATATCGGGCACTCGCGCCAGCAAGATCTGCTGCTCACGGTCGGGGTTCGGATAGCCCACGTGGAGGAACAGGCAGCGTCGCTTCAAGGCCTCCGACAGCTCCCTGGTGTTGTTGGAGGTCAGGATCACAAGTGGCACCGAAGAAGCCGCGACGGTGCCCAGCTCCGGTATCGAAACCTGGAAGTCGGAGAGCACCTCCAGCAGAAGGGCCTCGGTCTCCATCTCGACCCGATCGACCTCGTCGATCAGCAGGACGACCGGCTCCTCCGAACGAATGGCGGCCAGCAGCGGTCTGGTGAGGAGGAACTCCTCGGAGAAGATGTCCGACTCCAGCTCGCTCCACTCGTGATCCCGGTCGGCCTGGATCCGAAGGAGCTGCTTCTTGTAGTTCCACTCGTAGAGCGCTCGAGACTCGTCGAGACCCTCGTAGCACTGGAGGCGGATCAGCGGCCGGCCGGTGATGGCGGCCAGCGCCTTCGCCAGCTCGGTCTTGCCCACCCCGGCCGGGCCCTCCACCAGCACCGGCTTGCCGAGCCGCATGGCGAGAAACGCCACCTGGGAGATGCGGGGGTCGGGAAGGTAGTCGACACCGCGGAGAGCGTCGGCCACTGCACTGGGGGAATCGAACACAGACAAGGAGATGACCTCGGGGAGACTTGGCGGGCAGTCTACAGCGGCCCCACCCGGCCACCTCTGATGCCGGCTCCGATGTGCCGGCTGTGATGTACCGGGACCCAACCTCGGTAAGCTCGTCCTCTGCATGCGGATTGTGATCATCGGAGCCGGGGCGGTCGGGTCGTATCTCGCCGAGCGCCTGTCGTCGGAGGGCCAGGACGTGGTCATCATCGAGGACGACGAGACCCGGGCTGCCGACCTGCAGGAGCGGATCGACGCGCTGGTCATCACCGGCAACGGCGCCTCTCCTTCGGTGCTCCAGGCGGCCGGGATCGAGGAGTCGGATCTCCTGATCGCGGTCTCCAACTCCGACGGCGCCAACGTGCTTGCGTGCCACGTGGGCGCGGAACTCGGCGTGAAGCGGACGGTGGCTCGAGTCGAGGATCACGACATGCGAGAGGCCTTGAGCGGCCTCGAGGTCGACTTCGTCATCGATCCCGGTGAGGCCGCGGCTCACGAACTGGTGGCACTCGTGCGCCAGAGCGGTGTGTCCGAATTGGTCGAGTTCGGCGAGGGAAAGCTCGCTCTGGTCGGTGCCACCGCCTCGCCGACATCGGTTCTGACCGGCCGGCCGCTCTCGTCGCTGAGGGGTCCCGGTTCCGAGTCCCAGTGGGTCGTCGCCGCCGTGGTCCGGCATGGGGCCACCATCGTCGCCCACGGCGATACGGTCATCGAGACCGGCGATCACGTGCTGATGATGGTCCACAGTGACGGGGTCGAGAAGGCGACGGAGCTGCTCGGCGTTCGCCACCATCGGATCCATCGGGTGCTGGTCCTGGGCTCGACCCGTTTGGCCGAACTGACTGCTGCCGACTTGATCGAGGCCGGGTTCGAGGTGGTCCTCATCGATCAGGACCCGGTCCGGTGCCGCAAGATCGCCACCAAGAATCCCAAGATGCTGGTGATCAGCGACGACCCGACCGACCCTCAGGCGCTGGAACGCCTCAACCTCGATAGCCGCGACGCCGTCCTCGCACTCACCGGCTGGGACGAGGTCAACATCCTCGGTTGCCTTCTCACCAAGGCAATGGGCGTGGCCACCACGGTCGCTCGGTTCAACCGGATCGAGTATGTGAACCTCCTCAGCGGAGTCGGCATCGACGCAGCCGTGTCGAGCCGTCTGATTGCGGCCGGAGCAATCCTCCGGTTCGTGCGCAGGGGACGGATCCACTCGGTGGTGACCTTCAACGACACCGACGCCGAGGCCATCGAACTGGAGGTCGAAGGCGGCAGCACCGCCGACGGCAGCCCACTCAACGAACTCGGCATCCCGCGGGGGGCTGTGGTAGGCGGTGTCATCCGCGGTGACGAGGTGTTCGTGCCGAGGGGCTCGACCGTGGTCGAGGCCGGCGACCATGTGATCGTGTTCTCGATGCCGGAATGCATCTCGGCCGTGGAGCAGATCTTCGGTAGAACATGACCCTCCCGGTTCGCGGTATCCACCTCGGCGGCCGCTTCCGGATGGCCCGCCGTCTCACGACGATCATCGGGGCCGTGGTGATGGCCTCGTCGGCCGCGATGTTGCCTTCGATCGTGGTTTCCCTCATCTATCGCGAGTGGACGGTTGCCCTGGCCATCCTGCTTGCGGCGGGTGTGTCGGTCGGGGCGGGTTACTTCGCCTGGCGGTATGGGGGACATCCGGGCAACCTCACGGCCAAGGAGGGATTCGCCGCCGTCGGTCTGGCGTGGTTCGTGATGTCGGTGTTCGGAACGCTCCCGTACCTTCTGTCGGGGTCGATCGGCAACCTCACCGACGCCTTCTTCGAGACCGCCTCCGGGTTCACAACCACCGGCGCCTCGATTCTGCCCGATCCGAGCAGCCTTCCCCGGGGCGTCCTGTTCTGGCGGTCCACCACGCAGTGGGTGGGAGGGATGGGCGTCATCCTCCTCTCCATCGCCATCCTCCCATTGCTCGGGGTGGGCGGGGTGCAACTCGCTCGCGCCGAATCGCCGGGACCGATGCCGGACCGGCTCACCCCGCGTTTCCAGGAGACCGCCAAGAGGCTGTGGTGGCTCTACGCAGGTCTGACGCTGGCAGCCGCCCTGTTTCTCTGGGCCGGCGACATGAGCCTGTTTCAGGCCATCAACCACGCGTTCACGACCCTCTCGACGGGTGGGTTTGGCACCGAGGCAACCTCGATCTCGAGCTTCAGCGTCTACACCCAGTGGGTGATCATCGTGTTCATGTTCCTGGCGGGGAGTTCCTTCGCCCTTCTCTACAGGTCGCTCCGGCAACCCACGGCGCTGGTGCGCTCCGCCGAACTCCGCCTGTACACCCTGATCTGCGTCGGAGCCACGGTGGTCATCGCCGGCGGTCTTTTCGGGCCCGGGGTCGAGATCGCCGACGCCATTCGAGACTCGGCATTCACGGCCCTCACCATCATCACGACCACCGGCTTCGCCACCGCCGACTTCGGGGCCTGGCGGCCTGCCCTCCAGATCTTCATCGTGGGTCTCATGTTCCTCGGCGGGATGGCCGGATCCACTGCCGGCGGCGTCAAGACGTTTCGGGTCGGAATCCTCGCCAAGTCGGCCGCGGCCGACCTTCGGCGCCTCGTCCACCCGAGAGGCATCTTCATCACACGCTTCGGCGACGAAGCCGTCGGAGACAACGTGGTCGAGAGCATCCAGTCGTTCTTCCTGTTCTACATGTTCGCCTTCATGACCGGAACGTTCATGATCGCGTTCGTCGACGCCAACCTCCGAGAGACTCTCGACCTGATCACCTCTGCGAGCGCGGTGGCGGCGTCACTTGGCAACATCGGTCCCGGATTGGGCGAGGTGGGGCCGACGTTCCACTACCTGGCGATTCCCGGGGTCGGCCGGTGGATCCTCGCCGGGCTGATGATCCTCGGACGCCTGGAGATCTTCCCGGTCCTGCTGCTCCTGACCCGGGATCTCTGGAAGCGCTGAGCGTCTGCGCATGACTTGTTGACCACGGTGGATGGGTAGACTGTCATTCCGGTCGATCCGGTCCCGCTCATCCGAGCTCCTCCCATGGCTGTTCTCACCCCGCGTCTGCGTTCTCTTGCCCTTGCCACGGTGTTGTGGCTGTTCGGGCTGTCCACCTCCGTCCTCCTCGTGGGGTTGTGGGGCCGCTCGGTCGCGAATGACGGGATGACGCTGGAAGCGGGCGCCAGGGCGGTGCTCGAGAGCGAATTCGTCACCCATCGGGTCAACGGCTGGTTGGTGGAAGGCGTCTCTGCTGCAGGCAACGCTGCGGATCCCGAGCAGGGAATCATCGACGACGTGCTGGCCGCCGAGCGTGTGGAAACCGCCATGAGCCACCTGGTGGAGGAGGCCGTGGTGGCGGCGCTGACTCCGCCCGGCGAGCCGGTCGAAGCCGACGTGGCGGGTGCGGTCGACGAGTTCGCAACGGCCGTCGCCTCCGAACTCGCATCCCGAGGTCTGCCCACCGACGCGGAACCGATCCGCCGGGCCGCCCTGGCGGCGGCCAACGGCATGCTCGACGACGAGGGAACCGGTCGCGTCGCTCAAACCGCCAATCGGGCGAGGTCGTTCCTGACCAAAGTCACCGGGGTCGGCCTGGCTGCCATCCTTCTATTTGGTTGGTTGGCGGTTCGCCTCAGCGAAGATCGGGTCCAACAGATCCGCTCCCTCGCGAACCGGCTCCTGGTCTCCGGCCTGACGTTCGCCTTGTTCCTTCGGTTGGGTGCCTGGGCAGTCGACCCATCGGGCGGTCGTTCTCCACTCGCGACCGGCAGCGCGGTTCTGCTCTCATCCAACGGCCACGTGCCGCTCACGGTTGCCGTGACGGCAGCTGCCGTCGTGGCCGCGGCGGGCGTCGTGATCAGGAGTCGGAGACGCCCGGTGACCGCGCCCGCCGGGGACGTCGACGACGATGAGTTGCTCCCCCTCGGTTGAGCCCGGATGGGTGATTCAGCTTCTCCGAAACCGTCCTACGCTGGCGACCTATGCACATCGTGATCGCCGGCTGCGGGCGTGTTGGGTCGACGCTGGCGGGCTGGCTGGCCGACGACGGCCACGACGTCAGTGTCATCGACCACAGTCTCGACGCCCTCAATTCCCTGGGAAAGGCGTTCAACGGCGCCACGGTCCAGGGCCTCGCCTACGACGTCGACGTCCTGCGCAGGGTCGGGCTGGGTCGCGAGGATGCGTTTCTGGCGGTGACCGACTCCGACAACGCGAACCTGATGGCGGTCGAGGTCGCACGCGAGGTCTTTGGCGTCGAGCGTGCGATCGCTCGTCTCTATGACCCTGCCCGGGAAGCCGCCTATCGGGCACTCGGAGTCAGACACGTCACCGGCACCAAACTGATCGCCAACGTCATCTACGAGCAGGTGGTGGATCAGGAGTTCGCCTATCACGTCACCTTCCCCGATGGAGATGTCGAGATCGTCGAGTTCGTCCTGGACACCTCGGCCGCCGGGCGCACGATCGACGATCTCGAGGTGCGGAACAAGCTGCGGGTGGCAGCGGTACGCCGGGGCAGCGAGACCCACATCCCCGGCCGGCGGTTCCAGCTCGAACCAGGTGACCTCGTGGTCGCCGCCGCCCGGGCAGGGGTGAAGCGCCGCATCGACCTGTACGTCAGGGAAGGGCGCTGACCATGAGAGTCATCCTGATGGGCGCAGGAAAAGTCGGCGGCTACCTCGCCCAGGAGCTGAGGCGGGCGGGCAACGCGGTGGTCGTCATCGAACGCGACGCCACCAGGGCTCAGAAGGTCGCCGAGGAGACCGGAGCCCTGACCATTCGAGGGGACGGAACCGACCTCGGCCTCCTGGCCGACCTCGACCTCAGGGCCTCGGACTTCTTTCTCGCGCTGACCGGCATCGACGAGGACAACCTGGTGGCCTGCCAGCTCACGAAGAGCGCGTTCCAGGTGAAGCGAGTCCTGGCACGGCTCAACAACCCTGCCAACCGGCAGGCGTTCGAAGCGCTCTCGGTTCCGGTCGTATCCGTCACCGACCTGCTCGTCCAGGTGATCAGCCATGAGGTGGACCTCGAAGACCTCGTCCGCATCGCCCTCATCGGTCGCGGGGAGATGAGTCTCTTCGAGGTCGAGATCCCACCAGACGCCGCCATCCGAGCCGTGGAAGGCCTGACCCTTCCTCGCGACGCCCTGCTGGTAGCGGTGCATCGCGGGGACGACATCATCGTCCCCCATGGGTCGACCGAGATTCGCGGGAACGATCGGATCCTGGCACTCAGCCGGGTCCACCTGGAGGACGAGGTCCGCAACATCCTCGTAGACGACTGATGGCACGGGTGACACGGCGGATGGTCGGGGGTGGAGTCCGAGGCGTCGTGGTCGAAACCATCCTCGTTCTGGCCCTCATCGGGCTGACACTCCTCATCTCCTTCATCGCGTTGAAGGTCCTCTGAATGCTCCTCCGCCCCAACAAGCACGACTTCCAGCACATCGTCCACGATCTCGGGATCGTGCTCGCAGTCGCCGGTGGAGCTGGCCTGTTTCCCCTGGTCTGGGCAGTCGGCTATCGCGAGTGGAGATCCGCCGCAGATCTCGTCCTCATGATCGGGGTCGGCGTGGCGATCGGCGGCGCCACCCAGGCATTTCGTCCCGCCACCCGCAAGCGCGTCGACTGGAGCCACGGACTGGTGGTGGTCTCGCTCACCTGGCTGCTGGTACCGGCGATCGGGGCCATTCCCCTCTACCTGTCAGGCCACTTCGCCGGGTTCCATGACGCCTACTTCGACTCGATGAGCGGTGTCACGACCACCGGGCTGTCGGTTCTCCAGGACCTCGACCATCTCCCGGTATCCATCAACATATGGCGCCATACGCTTCACTTCCTAGGCGGCCAGGGGATCGTGCTGGCCGCCCTCACCTTCTTCGCCGCCTCAGGCGCGCTCAGCCTGTACCAGGCCGAGGGCAGGGACGAACGCATCTTCCCGTCCGTCGGCTCGACCGCCAGGTTCATCTGGCTGGTCAGCCTCGTCTACCTGGTGGCGGGAGTTCTGGCGCTCACCCTCGACGGGATCTTCATCCAGGGCTTCGAGCCGATGAGAGCTCTGTTCCACGCTCTGACCATCTTCATGGCGGCGTTCGACACCGGAGGCTTCGCGCCGATGTCGAGTTCTGTCGCCTACTACCGCTCGGGCGCGTTCGAGACGGTCGTTGCGGTGCTGATGATCGCCGGAGCCATGAGCTTCGGCCTCCACCATGCCATCTGGAATCGCCGCAAAGGCCTCATCGAGAATCTCGAGATCCGCACCATCCTCGGAACCACCGTCCTCACCCTGGGTCTCACCACGGTCGGTCTCGCGGCAATCGGAGCGTTCTCCGGTGTGGAAGCGCTCACCCGCCGGTCGTTGTTCCACGTGCTCTCGGCACACTCTGGAACCGGGTTCGCAACTGTCACGTCCGCCGAGCTCAACCGCTGGTCGGGTCTCGCTTACGCCGGAATCGCCCTGGCGATGGCACTCGGCGGAATGAGCTCATCGACTGCCGGCGGCGTGAAGTCGTTGCGGATCGGGCTGACGCTCCGGGCCATGTACGACACGGTGAGATCGGCATTGCTGCCGGACCGCTCGGTCATCCCGGCCAGCTACAAACAGTACGGACGCCAGCGGCTCGACCCCAGGCTTGCCACGTCGGTCATGTCGATGTCCCTGTTGTACGTCGCGCTCTACCTGGGTGGGGCCGCCGTCGCCATCGCATATGGCTACCCGCTCGAGCAGGCCTTGTTCGAATCGGTCAGTGCATCGGCCAACGTTGGCCTGTCGGTCGGGGTCACGAGCCCTTCGATGCCGGGTCTCCTGCAGACGGTGATGATCGCTCAGATGTGGGTCGGGCGGCTCGAATTCGTGGCGGCATTCGCGCTATTCGGATTCCTTGTCTCATGGGTCACAGGAAAATGAAGCGACTGTCACTTCTGGGAATCGTGTGGCTCGCCACAACAGCTGCCACACCAGTATCGGTGGCAGAGCTCGACTCGGACCCCTTCTCGTTCGACGGCACCGAAGTGACGATCGTGGGGGAGATCGTGGGCGACTATGCCTCGACGTCCGATCGGGTCTGGATACAAGTCAACGACGACGCATATGTCGAGACACCGTTCGGTGACGCCGGTGAGCTCCTGGGTACCAATTCCGGGATCGGTGTACGGCTGGCCGCGTCGATGTTCGAGCCAGAGGCCTGGGGGCAGCCGGGCGGATACCGGATTCGGGGCCCGATCGTGGCGGTGACCGGGGAGTTCCGACACAACTCGGACACGGACAGCGGGGAGACGTTCATAGAGGCCCGGGTGGTGGAACTGGTCGAGGCGTCACGACCGGTGGGTGACGGTCGCACTCCCCGCAGCTGGCCGGGCCCGGTCGGTGCCGCCTTGCTCATCCTCGGAGTTGGTCTGTTCGCGCTCGGCCGCTGGCGGCGGGCCCGCCCGCGGCTCTGAGCTCACGCTTCGACCAGAACCACCAGGTCGTCGCGATTGATCAGTTCGCCGTTCTGGGAGCGCTTTCCGACCGTGAGGGCCAGCTCCCCGGATGACATCCGCACCACACCCTTGGCGACGAGACGGCCACCGGAGTCGAACACCTCGACAGCATCGCCACTGCGGAAGTCACCGACGCTCTCGCTCACGCCGACCGGCAGGAGGGAGCGGCTGCCCGAGACCAGGGCCCGCCGGGCGCCGTCGTCGATCACAACCCGACCGGCGGCGGGTTGACCGAATGCAATCCACAGCTTGCGGGCAGGCAGCCGCTCCCGGCGAGGATCGACCCAGGTGCCCACGTCGAGGCCGGCGAGAACGCGTGCGACGGTATCCGGCGCGTCAGCAGGACCGATGACGGTGGGAATCCCCGAATGCGCCGCCATTCGTGCGGCGACGATCTTCGACCCGATCCCTCCCGAACCGAGAGGCCCCTTGCCGCCTGCCGCGAGCCGATCGAGGTCCTCGTCGTTGTGGGCGACCACCTCGACCAATTCTGCTCCTTCGTCGCGTCGTGGGTCGGCCGAGAGCAGTCCCGCCGTGTCGGTCAGCAGGATCAGCAACCCGGCGTCCACCAGGTGCGAAACCATCGCCGCCAATCGGTCATTGTCTCCGAGTCGCAACTCTTCCACTGCCACCGTGTCGTTCTCGTTCACGACCGGCACGATCCCCATCGACAGCATCCGATCGAGCGCGCCGCGTGCGTGCAGGTATTGGTCCCTGTCCGACAGGGTGGCCTTGGTCAGGAGAACCTGACCTGCCACCCGGTTCCGAGCGGCGAACGCTGCCGTATACCTCTGCATGAGGACCCCCTGGCCGACTGCCGCCGCCACCTGCAGTCCCACGACGTCGACCGGTCGTCGCTGCTGACCGAGGGACGCCATTCCCGCGCCCACCGCTCCCGACGTCACGAGAACCGTGGGATGGCCAGCCGCCCAGGACGTCTCGACTTGATCGACCACCCGCTCCAACGCCGCCTCGTCGACGCCGGCGCCTCCCCGGCCGAGGCTCGAAGTGCCGATCTTGATCACGACCGCGCGGCCCGGGGGAGGTGGACGTCTCGTCACTCCTCCTCCGATCCGGCAGCCGGGGTGTACTCGAACTCCAGGTCGCCGATCCGGACGACGTCGCCCTCCAAGGCTCCGGCGTCTTCCAGCGCCTCGTCCACCCCGAGCCGCGCCAAGCGGCGTGCCGCCATCACGGCTGCCTGGGGGTTGGTGAGGTCCGCAAACCGAACCGCGCGCTCGGCAGCGATCCCATCCACCACCCACACGCCCTCCCTCCGATGCACGGAGAACCCACCTTCGAGTGGACGGTGAAGCACGTACCCCTCTCGATCGGGCGCCTGCCGGTCGGCCAGATCCACGAGGTCGCCGATCGTATGGAGAAGGTCCCCGACCCCCTCACCGGTGACCGCCGAAACCCAGCGGGCGTCCGGCACCTCAGGACGCTCCCCGGGTAGAAGGTCGGCTTTGTTCACGACGACCACCCGGGGCCGTTCCAGCAGGGACGGGTTGAAGCTACCCAACTCAGACAGCAGGACATCTCGCTGTCGCAGCAGCGGTTCGGGCTGGGTCTCGGCCGGATCGAGGACCACGACGAGGACCGACGCCCGCTCGACATGACGGAGAAACTCGTGTCCCAGCCCCTTCCCCTCCGCAGCGCCCTCGATGAGCCCGGGGATGTCGGCGAGCACGAACTCCCGTCCGTCCACGGACACGACTCCGAGGTTCGGTTCGAGGGTCGTGAACGGATAGTCGGCGATCTTGGGCCTTGCGGCCGACACCTTGGAGATGAGAGTGGACTTGCCGGCGTTCGGGAACCCGACCAGCGCCGCATCGGCCATGAGCTTCAACTCGAGTGTGAACCACGCGGAGCGCCCATACTCCCCCTGCTCGCACACGTTTGGGGCCTTGAGCTGCGGCGACACAAAAGCAGCATTTCCCCGCCCACCCCTGCCGCCTTTCAACACCACCGCGCGATGGCCTGCTTCTACCAGGTCGGCGAGCATCGTGCCGTCGTCGTCGTAGACCATGGTTCCGAGCGGAACCTGCAGCACGAGATCCGAGCCGTGCTTGCCGTGGCGCAGCTCGCCCTGACCGTGGCCCCCGTCTCCGGCGCTGTGATGCGGATGATGGCGGTAGGTGAGGAGGGTTCCGATGTGAGGCGACGCCTCGATGACCACGTCTCCACCGGACCCGCCGGACCCGCCGATCGGCTTGCCCTGGGGCTTACCGCGGGAACGGACGAAGCTGACGACACCGGCTCCCCCGCTGCCGGCCCTGAGGTTCACCCGGACCCGGTCGACGAACACGCGACCGGTGGGCCCTCAGCCCGTGACGACGTCTACGAGGCGTCGGTTGTTCCGAACCGCGTACTTGACGACGCCGTCGCTGGTGGCGAACAGGGTGTCATCGCCACCGCGCCCGACATTCGTCCCCGGATGGATCCGGGTTCCACGCTGACGAACCAGCACGGCACCGGCGGACACGGTCTGCCCGTCGAAGACCTTCGGACCGAGCCGCTTGGCGGCAGAGTCACGGCCGTTCTTGGAGGAACCGCTGGCTTTTGTCTTCGACATGACTCACTCCTCTTCGGATGCGGAATCGGCTGGAATCTCTGCTGGAATCTCTGCTGGGATCTCCGCTGGTGGGGTCTTGGCTGAAGACTTGGCCGGAGCCTTGGCCTGCTCGGCCGCTGCTTTCGCGGCTGGGGCTTTCGCGGCTGGGGCTTTCGCGGCCTTGGCGGACTTGCCCCCCACATCGATACCGGTCACCTCGAGCTCGGTGTAGCGCTGACGATGACCCATGCGACGCCGGTAGCCGGTCTTGTTCTTGTACTTGAAGATGTCGATCTTCGGTCCCTTGGCCTCACCCAACACCTTGGCGGTGACCGTGGCGGTTCCGAGAGCGCCCCGATCGGTGATGGCCGTGCCATCCTCCTGGACGACCATCAGCGGGGTGAAACTCACTTCTTCGTCGGCGGTCTTGAGCAGCTCGACCTGAATCACGTCACCCTGACGGACCTTCGACTGCTTTCCGCCGGTGCGGATGATGGCGTACATAGACATACCTCTGGGAAACCTCTGGGGGGATCGGTGCGAGATTATATGCGGCAGGGCCTCGAATCGGCAAAGTGGCCGGTCCGGGTGGGTCAGTCGAAGTCCTCGGCATCGACTCCCGCCGGAACCGCATGGGTCGCCGCCTCTTCGTGGAGGATCACACCCCGGCCCGCACATTGCGGACACGGCTCGGAGAACGTCTCCAGGAGCCCCTTGGCGACATTCTTGCGGGTCATCTCGACCAGGCCGAGATGCGACACGTCGAACACCTGGGTGCGGGTCTTGTCGCGGGCCAGCGTCTCCCGGAGACGCTGGAGCACCTGACGCTGGTGATCCTCGATCTCCATGTCGATGAAGTCGATCACGATGATCCCGCCGATGTCGCGCAACCGCAGCTGGCGTCCGATCTCCTCGGCTGCCTCCAGATTGTTGTGCAGCACCGTCTCCTCGAGGCTCGAGGATCCGACGAACTTGCCGGTGTTGACGTCGATGACGGTCAGGGCCTCGGTTCGGTCGATGACCAGGTGCCCCCCGGACGGGAGGTAGACCCGGCGATCGAGCGCCTTTCGCAACTGGTCCTCGACGTGGTATCGCTCGAACAGATCCAGCTCATCGTCCTCGTACTTCGACACCTTCGACACCAGGTCCGGGGCAGTGGATTGCAGATATCCGACCACCTGCTCATGCGCCGCGTCGTCGTCGATCAGCATCCGCCGGAAGTCTCCGGTGAAATGCTCACGAATCACCCGGATCAGGAGATCCGGCTCCCGGTAGATCGCGCGCGGGGCGCCGCCTCCAACCGCGTCTTCCTGGATCTTGTCCCAGATTCTCGAGAGCCGGGTGATGTCGGCGGCGATCTCTTCCGAGGAGGCGTGAAGGGCGGCAGTGCGAACGATCACACCAAAGCCCGGCGGTTTGACCTGCGAGATCGCCTGACGCAGTCGTTGCCGCTCGTTGTCCGGCAGCCGTCGCGAGATCCCCTGCGCATCCGAGTCGGGCACGAGAACCAGATACCGGCCGGGCAGCGACGGCAGCCCGGTGAGCCTGGCTCCCTTGGCGCCCATCGCGTCCTTGACGACTTGAACCAGGATCTCGTCGCCTTCCTTCAGGACTTCCTCGATCCGGGGCCGCTGACGGCCGGAACCGGCCACCTTCACGTCCGAGGCGTACACAACACCGTTCTTGGACGAGCCGAAGTCGATGAATGCGGCTTCCATCCCCGGCAGCACATTGCGCACCTTGCCGAGGTAGATGTTCCCCACCAACGACTCATGATCGGCCTTGGCAACGTAATGCTCGACCAGCACCGGGCCCTCCATCACCACCACCTGGGTCTGGTGCTCCTTGGCACGGACCAACATCTGCTTTCGGGTCGACTCGACCGGGATGATGATCTCTTCTGGGGCGAACGAGCGCGTTCGCGAGGTCTGGACTGTGGAACGCCGGTTCTGCTGCCGATCACGCCCCTGCTGCTTCGGCGACGAGGACTTCGGTCCTCTCGACTTCTTGGCGGGTTTTTCGGCAGGAGGGGCTTCCTCCACCACCACCCGGCGAATCTCTACCCGGTCACGTCCGCGACCGACGACTTTTCGCTCTGCGACGACCTGATCGGCCGAGCCTCTGCGGACCACCTGCGGGGCCCGCTTCCGGAAGAGTGCCATGGGAAAACGCTCCTGATCCTGGCGAGTTGAAGTGACAAGTCGAAGGAGCAGAGGCCATGAACACACCGGTTGAAGCCTCTTTCATGGGCTTTTCGGCGATGAAGGTTGGCACGGATCCCCGTTCGCTTCGACGTGATCGGAGGCGGTTCCCAGCCGAGCCGGTCGTGGGTCTCACGACTGCCCGCGATTGGTGCGGCACTCCGAAGGGGTGATGTCGCCCTGGCGACCCCATCAGGGTAGCACCCGGACCATCTATCGGAACAATGTGTCGGAAAAGGGTCAGTCGAACGCCAGAGGGGGTTGTTCTGCCTCGAGGGGGTCGTAGCAACTCCGGCACCGCGCCTCGTAGGCGCCGCCTGCCCCGAGGACGACGAGGTCGTCGTTGCGCACCAGTCGCTGGGTGTATAGCGCCGGTCCGCCGCACCGATGGCAGACCGCGAGCATCTTCGTGACATATTCGGCCCGACCGCACAAAGTAGGGATCGGTTCGAAGGGGCGTCGCAGATAGTCCAGGTCAAGCCCGGCAACAACCACCTGCTTGCCGGCTGCAGCCAGCGTCTCGCACACCTCGACGAGCTGCTCGTCGAAGAACTGCGCTTCGTCGATGCCGATCACCTCGGTTATGTCCTCGACGGCCCGAAGCAACGCCTTGGAGGTGTCCACGGGCAGTGCGTCGGTTCGCAAGGACGAATGCGAGACCACCTCGTTCTCTGCATAACGGTTGTCCACCTCGGGCTTGAAGGTCTGGACCGGGATCCGAGCGAGCCGAGATCGAGTTACGCGACGGATGAGCTCCTCGCTCTTGCCGGAGAACATCGGGCCGCAGATGACCTCGATCCATCCGGTGTGGGGACGTCGCATCACGAGGCGCAAGGCTAACCGCCTGCAGGCGCATGCCCGCCACCGCCCTCGCACCCCACCGCCCTCGCACCGTAGGCTACTGAGCACCCTGGCGTCGTGACCCCGGGTTCCCAGAATCGGCCTGCCTGAAGGTCAGCCGGCGCGCATGTCGCCGGGCACCGCAGACCGCCGGAGCCAGATCGAGTTGGCGATCCCAACCGCGATCCCCATCGTCAGGTAGAACGACCCACCCTGGGACACGAACGGCAGTGGGAGACCGGTGACCGGGGCGAGACCCATGGTCATCCCGACGTTGATGAACACGTGGAAACCGATGAGTGCCGCCAGTCCGATGGCCACCAGCGCTCCGAACCGATCCCGGCTGTTGGCCGATACCACCAGCAGACGCCAAACGATGACCAGGAACGCGGCCAGGACGAGAACCCCACCCACGAACCCGAGTTGCTCGGCGATGGCCGTGAAGATGAAGTCGTTCTGCTGCTCCGGGATGTAGGCGAGATTGGTCTGCGTTCCCTGGAAGAGCCCCCGCCCGACCAGCTGGCCGGCGCCGATCGCTCGCTTGGACTGGAGCAGCTGATATCCGATGCCCTGGGGGTCGAGCGTCGGATCGATGAAGACGGCGATCCTGTCCCTCTGGTGTTCCTCGAGGAGGTCGAGGCGGAAGATGGAGGCGACGGTGGCCACGCCCCCAGCAAGGAGCCATCCGATCTGCTTCAGACTCGCTCCGGCGGCGAACAGCATCACCAGCCAGATGAATGGCAGCACCAGCGTGGTGCCGAGGTCGGGTTCGATCACGATCAGAACCGCCGGCAGTCCCAGCACAGCCATCGAGGACAGAACCAGCTTCCAACTGAGGGTCCCCGGCCGGCGCTGGGTGGCGAACAGCGCTGCCAGCGACACGATCACGATCAGCTTTGAGAACTCGGCGGGCTGGAGCCGGAACGCACCCAACTGGATCCAGCTTCGAGCCCCCTGGATCGGTTCGAACATCAGTACGACCACCAGGCCGACGATCATCGCCCCATACAGCGGCACTGCGAAGTTCCTCAGCTCCCGATAGTCGACGAACGAGAACACGGCCATGGCAATCAGGCCGAGCACGACGAATACGAGCTGGCGTTCCATCGAAAACGTCGAGAGCTCCCCCTGTCGTTCGTTGATGAATCGGGTCGCCGAGTAGATCATCAGCAGTCCGAACCCTGAGAGCGCCAGCACCGACGACAGCAAAACGACATCGGACCTCCGGCGAGGCCGGTCTCCGACGGACCTGGTGGTGGGAGCGATCGTCGCCATCAGTCGGCCAACTGTCCTGCGGTGATGGGATCGAGCTCCTCCCCCATCAGGTACTGCATGATGTAACGGGCGATGGGCGCCGCCGCCGCCCCGCCGCTGCCGCCCTCGTCGAGCAGCACGGCCACGGCGTACTGCGGATCGTCGATCGGAGCGATGCCGGCAAACCAGGCGTGGTTGTCCTTGCTCTTGACCGACTGACCGGTTCCTGTCTTGCCGCCGACCCGGGAGAGGGACGAGCCAAACCCTTCGAATGCCGCCCGGGCGGTCCCAACCGTGACCACCCGGTTGAGATCGATGAGCAGTTGGTCGACGGCGTCCCGATCCAGCTCCGCACGAGACACGACCTTGGGGGATGCCACGTACCGAAGCGAGCCGTCGCTGTCGAGTGCTCGCGAGACCACGTGCGGCCGATACACGGTTCCGCCATTGGCGATGGCGGCATATGCCGAAGCTACCTGCAGGGGCGTAGCCAGCATCCCGCCCTGTCCGATGGCGACGTTCATCAGGTCACCGCCGTACCAAGGCGACGCGGCTTCCAGGCGGTCCTCGGTGAGCAACTTCGGTGCCGACTCGTCCTCGAGCATCAGCTCCTTCCACGACTCATAGAGCTCCCGATCGGGAACCACACCTGTCGCCTCACCGGTGAGATCGATTCCCGTGCGATCCCCGAACCCCAGCGCCCTCGCCTCCTGCTGGATCACGTTCTCTTCCGGCTGCCCCCGCCAGTTCTGCCAGACGCCAAGGGCGACTGCGTAGAAGAAGAGGTTGCACGAATTGGACAGCGCGTCGTGGTAGTTCAGCCATCCCAGGTCGCGGTCCCCGTACCAGTCCCGGTACACCTGCGGGCTTCCGTCTGTCAGGTTCTGCAACTCGAGGGCGCCGTCGCAATGGACGATCCGGTTGGGAGCATCGACACCCTCGGTGTCGGAGGGGAACGGGATGTCGTGGTCCAGCAGCGCCATATAGGTGATTGCCTTGAACGTCGACGCCGGTGGGTAGAGGCCGCCGACCGCGAGGTTGAGGAAGGCGTTACGCGATTGCAGGTCTTCGAACGTGGCTCGATCGAGGCCGCCGACGAAGAGGCCCGGGTCGAAGGAGGGGAAGGAGGCCATTGCCAGCACGGCACCCGTATGGACGTCGATCACCACCGCAGCTCCCCGGACGACGTCGTTGCGCGCCCCGTCCGTCACGCCACGGGCCCGAAGGCCCGCCTTGATCTCGTTCGCATTCTCGATCCCGGCGGCAAGACCTTCCTCGACGACATTCTGCAACTCGGAGTCGATCGTCAGGAACACCTGGTTTCCTGGCAGTGGTGACGTCGTGCGCACCACCTGGGTGATCTCGCCCGAGTCCAGTTGGTATGTGGTCTCTCCCGGAGTCCCTGCCAGGAGATCTTCGTAGACTCGCTCCACCCCGAGTTTGCCGATTCTGGTGTTCGGATCGAGTTCGGGATTCACCTTGATGTCCTCGGCCGTGGGCTTTCCGAGATGACCGATCACGTGAGCCATGCTCTCGCCCATCAAGTAGACGCGCTCGGGAATCTTCTCCACGCTGACGCCCGGATAGTCCCGGAGCTGCTCGGCGACCTGATACGCCTTCAGCGTGTCTATCACCGCCACCTGGAATCGTCCGTTCTGGCCCGCCGCCTCGTACAGGGCGGCGATGTCGTCGGCCGGTTGGTTCAGAAGCGCAGACAGGGATTGAATCAGCTGCTCCTTCTGTTCGGGCTTCACGAAATGCCGATCGACCCAGATCGCAGGCACGAAACGACTCGAGGCGAGAAGGACTCCGTTGGCGTCGTAGATGTCTCCCCTCGGGGCGGGAGAGGAGATCGCAAGATTCGATTGTCGCTGGGCGGCAGAAACCGCCTCTGCGCCCTCCGCGATCTGCACGAACCAGAGCCGCAGCACGAGGACCGAGAAGAGGGAGACGAACACGGTGAACACCACACCCAGGCGGGTCGTGTATTTCACAGAAATCTCCGGTGGGGCGACTGCATGCGTTCGATCACCGGAATCATGACCAGGGCCAACAGCAAGTTGAATAGCGGCACGAGGATCACCCGGCGCATGACCTGCCCGCCGGACAACTCCACCTGACCGAAGAGGGTACCCACCACAACGAGCAACACGATCCCGAACAGGCTCAGCAGCCCGATCCAGAAGGCCGATGCCAGGGGTCCTGCGTCGGCCCGATCGCGGGTGCGAAGCGCCACGAAGACAACCCCGGAGTAGACCAAGGCCCGCAGCCCGAGGGCGTCGGCCGAGAGAGCATCCAGAATCAGGCCCCCGGCGAAGGCCGTGACCAGCGACATGGTTCCGGAAAGCCGGAAGGTCGCCAGAACGAGCACCACCATCACGAGATCCGGGGAGACTGTCCCGATCCGGAACCGCCCGAACACGGATGTCTGGATGATCACCGCCAGAATCAGTGCTCCGGCGGTCGCAACCACCGTCCTCGCCTTCATCCGGAGGCTCCCGTCGTGTCGGTCGTCGACGGCACGGTGGTCGACGTCGGGATCGGGATGTCGTCGGCCCGAGCCGCCTCCGGGTCTGGCCAGGCAAGCACCAGCACCACCCTCAGACTTCGTACGTCGACGAAGCTCCTGACCCGGACAGTGAGTGCCCGGCCCACGGGCACGGCGTCTTCGGCGACTTCGCCCACCGGCAACGACGGAGGGTATGCGAACGACTGCGACGACGTGACCACCTGGTCTCCGGCGAGGACCGGTGCCGCCTGATCGAACACATCGAGAATCAGCTCGTCGTCGGTCCCCACCACACCACTGAGGCTGCCCACCTGGTCACCGACGACGACCGTGGCCGCCTCGACGTCGGCCACCAGAGGCACCACGATTGCGAAACCGGGTCCAGAATCGAGCACGCGCCCCACCAGGTACCCGTTCGCATCCACGACCGGATTGCCTGCGACCACGCCCGACTCTTCCCCCTTGTCGATGCGGAAGGTCAGGTCCACGGAATCGGTCCGACCGATCACATTGGCCGGAGTGGTCGCGATGTCGCCGACGTCGAGTTGAAGGGCCATGGCCTTCTCGAGCTGAGCGAGGCGGGCGAGCTTGTCCTCGTAGGTCGCCTGAATCGCCTGAAGGTCGGCGAGCTCGGCCCGCAAGGCCTCGTTCTCGCTGCGCAGTTGGGCCAGGTCGGCGAGGTTGCCCACGAAGTCGGCCAGGGGATCCACGACGAAGGAGGCAGCAGCCTGCAACGGAGCCAGCAGTTGGTTGGCCCCACCGCGAATGGTCCCCAACACACCTTCGCCCTGGGAGCGAACGTCGAGGGTCATCAGCATCAATGCAAACGCCACCAGCGAGATGAAGGTCGGCAGAGAATGGTCGCGCCGGTCATCGCGCATGAGGTCAGGTCAGGAACGCGACGACGACACCAGGACGTGATGGAGTGCCTCGAACTCCTCGAGGCACTTGCCGCTACCGACCACCACCGATTGGAGTGGCTTGGCTGCGGTCACGATCGGCATGCCGGTTTCGGAGGCCAGTCGCTGGTCGAGCCCCTCCAGCAGGGCGCCTCCACCGGTCAGCCAGATGCCACGTTCCATGATGTCCGCCGCCAGTTCAGGTGGTGTCTTGTCGAGGGTGTACTTCACCGCGTCGACGATCGCCTGCGTCGGCTCCTCGATCGCTTCACGGATCTCCGGGCTGGTGAGCAGAATCGTCTTGGGTAGACCGGTCACGAGGTCCCGGCCGCGAACCTCGGCAGCAGGCTCATCGGCCCTCGGCCAGGCCGAGCCGATCGCCATCTTCAGCTGTTCTGCCGTCCGCTCGCCGAGAAGGACATTGCTCTCCTTCTTGACGTACTCGATCACCGCCTCGTCGAGCTCGTCGCCCCCCACGCGGATGGACCGGGACACCACGATCCCTCCAAGCGAGATCACCGCCACCTCGGTGGTGCCTCCTCCGATGTCGACCACCATCGACCCCGACGGTTCGCCGATGGGGAGACCGCAGCCGATCGCGGCTGCCATCGGCTCCTCGATGGTGTACGCCTTTCGTGCACCTGCCTGGTAGGCCGCCTCCTCCACCGCTCGGCGCTCGACGGGCGTGATTCCCGACGGAACGCAGACGACGATCCGGGGACGAGCCCAACGCCGCTTGTGGACCTTCTGGATGAAGTACCGCAGCATCTTCTCGGTGATGTCGAAGTCGGCGATGACCCCATCGCGAAGCGGCCGGATGGCGGTGATGTTGGCCGGCGTCCGGCCAATCATGCGTTTGGCCTCCATCCCGACGGCCAGGGCCCGGTTGTTGTGGGCATTGATGGCCACCACCGACGGCTCGTTGAGCACGATTCCCTGACCGCGAACGAACACGAGTGTGTTGGCGGTACCTAGATCGATGGCCATGTCCTGGCCGGCGAAGGCAAATAGAGTCTCGGCCATGCGGCCACTCCTGGGTGATTCGGGTGGAAAGTGTATCGGCGGGGTGAGTGATCCGCCACCTGAGGGGCCCGACCCTCCACCGACCCGGGCCCGGCCCGGCGCGGCAGAAGGCCTGACCCGGACTCAGCCGAAGAAGATCGACAGTTCCCGCTCGGCGCTCTCCACCGAATCCGAGCCGTGGACGATGTTCTCGGTGATCACCGTGGCAAAGTCACCCCGGATCGTACCCGGAGGCGCGGCGACGGGATCGGTCGGGCCCATGAGAGTCCTAGCCACCGACACGGCCTCGTTCCCGCTCCACTCCATGGCGACAACGGGACCGCTGGTGATGAACGAAAGCAGCTCGGGGAAGAACGGCTTCTCTACGTGCTCGGCGTAGTGGCGCCTGGCGAGAGCCTCGTCCACTGTGAGCATCCTCATCTTTTCGAGTTTGAGGCCCTTGTCCTCGAGACGCGAGATCACCTCGCCTACGAGTCCGCGGGCGACTCCGTCGGGCTTGACCATGACATAGGTTCGTTCAATCGGCATGGTCCCGAGATTACGGGGACGGCCGCCCGGATCGGAATCGGCCTCAGCGCTCGTTGCGATCCGGACGTCCGGACCCGACGACCAGCGACCGGATGGCGCCGACGAGGTACAACGAACCGGTGACGAGCACGGCCCCGTCTGCTCCGGCGGCTTCCCGGGCCGCAGCCAGAGCCAGCTCCGGGGTGGGGGCCGAGTCGGTGGGCACGTTGAGGAGGACGGCGGAGCGTTGTGCGATCTCGACCGGATCCATCGCCCGCTCGGACGCGACTGCCGTCGCGACCACCCGCTCCAATCGCCCCCGCAGAGGTACGAGCATCTCGTCGAGGTCCTTGTCCGACATCACCCCGACTACCAGCACCCACTTCGTGGTCGGGTATTCCTCCGCGAGTGCCGCGCTCAGGGTTCGCATCCCATCGGGGTTGTGTGCCCCGTCGATCAAGAGTGTGGGCGAAGTGTCGAGCCGCTCCATGCGCCCGGGCGTCGCGAGCACGGAGACTCCCTTCTGGACTGCCCGCGAATCGAGTGCCCGCTCGGTCAGCGCCTCCACGGCCGCCACCGCAACGGCGAGGTTGACCGTTTGGTGCCGGCCATGGACCGGAAGGTCGATGTCCGGGTAGCCGGCGTGGATTCCGGCGATGTCTACCTGCCAGCCCCCCAATCCGGGCGAGGCTCCTTCGACGCCAAAGTCGGAGCCGTACTCGAAGATCTTCGCCCCCCGTTCTGCGGCGGTCCGCCGTGCCAGCTTGGCGATGTCATCGGGCAAGGGCCCGACGACCAATGTCGCCTCGGGGGCGAGAATCCCCAGCTTCTCGCCGGCGATCTTCTCGAGTGAATCACCGAGGACGTCGGCATGATCCATGCCGATCGAGGTCACCACCGCCACATCCGCCTGGGCGGCGTTGGTCGCGTCGAGCCTGCCTCCCATTCCGACCTCGATCACAGCCGCGTTGACGGCTTCGTCGGCGAACCAGGAGAACGCGAGTGCTGTCACGAGCTCGAAATAGGTGAGGTGCGAATCACGTTCGAAGATGTCGGCGAAGGCCTTGACGTCCATCACGGCCTGGATCAGCTGTGCCTCGGTGGCCATGACCGCGTTGAGCGAGATCCGCTCTTCGAAGCGCTCGAGATGCGGCGACGTGTAGGTCCCGGTGGTGAGCCCGTGGGCGACACACAAGATGGTCGCCATGCGCGCCACCGACGTCTTGCCATTGGTGCCCGCAACGTGGATTATCGGATAGGTCTCTTGGGGATTGCCCATCATCGACAGGAAAGCCGAGATCCGCTCCAGTCCGGGTTCCATCCCCCACCCGATGTGAGCATCGAGATAGGCGAGGGCCTCTGACCGGTTCAAAGGGCACCGAGCTGACGATCGAGGGTTTCGACCAACTCGGTCAACTCGGCGAGCTTTGCCCGCTCCTTCTCGACCACCTCAGCCGGTGCTCGCTCGATGAACTGGGGGTTGCCGAGCTTCGACTCGACGCGGCCGAGATCCGCCTGTGCCGCCTGCAGCGATTTGCCGATTCGGGCACGCTCGGCTTCCAGATCGATCACGCCGTCGAGTGTGATGAATGCCTGAAGCCGCCCGGCGACCAGCCGGGTGGTGCCACTGCCTGGTTCATCTTCGACCAGGGTGACCTCGACACCCGCCATGTCTGCCACCAGGGCGGTCGACCAGTCGTCCAGGATGGCGTCTCCGTCCAGGACGGACAGTGCCAGCCCCTGCCGGGAGGAGATGCCCTGGTCGGCCCGGAAGCGCCGCACGCACGAGATCAAGTCCTGGACATCGGACATCGGATCCGGAGCGATGTACTCCGGCACCTGCGGCCAGTCTGCGCCGGCCAACAACCCCTCGGCCACGACCTCCGACCACAGTTCCTCCGTGAGGTACGGCATCGCGGGATGAAACAGCTTGATCAGGTCCCGGAGCACGACCCCGAGAGTCTGCGAGGTGGACGGAGCGGCGGCCACCTTGGTGATCTCGAGATACCAGTCGAAGACCTCGGACCAGGCGAAGTTGTACAGGAGCCCGAAGGCGTCCGAGAAGCGGTACTCATCGCACAGCTCGTCGAACCGGGCCTGGACTGCGCCCAACCGGGCGAGGATCCACCGATCGGCGGGCGCGGGATCGTCCGGATAGCCTCCGTCGGGTGGCACCGATCCCGGCTCGACGGTCCTCAGCACGAACTTGGTGGCATTCCAGAGCTTGTTGCCGAACTTCCGGGTGCCTCTGACCCACTCGATGTCGAGGGGCACGTCCTGGCCCGGGTTGGCGGCCTGGATCAGGGCAAGTCGGAGCGGGTCGGCGCCGTGCTCGTCTGCCACGTCGAGCGGGTCGATCGTGTTTCCCCGCGACTTCGACATCTTGTTCCCGGCGGCGTCGCGGACCAGGCCATGGATGATGGTCTCTGCGAACGGCGCGACCCCCATGAAGTGGAGCCCCATCTGCATCATCCTTGCGACCCAGAAGTAGATGATGTCGAATCCGGTGATCAGGACCGTGTTGGGGTAGAACCGCGCCAGGTCGTCGGTCTCTTCGGGCCACCCGAGCGTCGAGAACGGCCACAGGGCCGAGGAGAACCACGTGTCGAGCACGTCCTCGTCCTGGGCGAGATCCCCTGACCCACACTCGCCACATCCGGTCGGATCGACTCGGGAGACGGTTGTGTGGCCGTCGGGGCAGTACCAGGCAGGAATCCGGTGGCCCCACCAGATCTGACGGCTGATGCACCAGTCACGGAGATTCTCCATCCAGTGGAAGTAGTTCTTCTCCCACCGCCTCGGGATGAACACGTTGTCGCCGTTTCGCACCGCCTCGATGGCCGGGGCGGCGAAGAGGGAGGTCGCCACGAACCACTGAAGAGACAGATACGGCTCGATGACCGTCGAGCAGCGGTAGCAATGGCCGACCGAGTGACGATGCGGGTCGACGCCAATCAGGTATCCGCCATCCTCGAGTGCGGTCCGCACCGCCTCCCGGGCCTCGAAACGGTCGAGTCCGGCGAATGGTCCCCCGGCCTCGGTGACCACGGCCGCCTCGTCGAGAACCACGACGGTGTCGAGACCGTGTCGTTCGCCGATCTCGAAGTCGGTCGGATCGTGGGCCGGGGTCACCTTCACCGCCCCTGAGCCGAACTCGGGATCGACCGCATCGTCGGCGACGATCGGGATCAAACGGTCCATCAGCGGCAGGCGCACCATCCGTCCAACGGCATCTCGGTAGCGATCGTCTTCGGGATGGACCGCCACCCCGGTGTCCCCGAGCATCGTTTCCGGTCGCGTCGTGGCGACCACGATGCCCCCTTCTCCGTCCTCGAACGGGTACCGGATCTGAGTGAGGGTGCCGTCGGCGTCTTCGTACTCGACCTCGATGTCGGCCAGGGCGGTGGCACAGCGGGGGCACCAGTTGATGATCCTGTTACCCCGATACAGCAGATCCTGCTCGAAGAGCCGCACGAACACCTCGCGGACGGCCCGCGACAGGCCATCGTCCATCGTGAATCGTTCCCGGCTCCAGTCGGGGGAGTTGCCCATCCGCCGGATCTGGGTGGTGATGCGATCACCGTACTTGCGCTTCCACTCCCACACCTGCTCCACGAACGCATCCCGACCCAGGTCGTGCCGGGTCAAGCCCTCGGCGCCGAGTTCGCGTTCAACCACGTTCTGGGTGGCGATGCCTGCATGGTCGCTGCCTGGAATCCACACTGCGGCATAACCCTGCATCCGCTTTCGCCGGATGATCACGTCGTGAATCGTGTGGTTGAGGGCGTGGCCCATGTGAAGTGACCCGGTCACGTTCGGCGGCGGGATCACGACAACGAATGGTTCGCCATCGGGGCGGAACTCCGGGCGAAACAGCCCCGCCTCCTCCCAGCGGGAGTACCAGCGGGCCTCGATGTCGTGCGGATCGTACGTCGGTTTCATCATGGGGTCTGGCGGGGGAGGATACCGGGGCGTCCCGGTGGTCGAATCGGGTTTCGTCGCCAGCTTCAACGCGAGTGGGCCCCGGCCGAGCCGGGGCCCATCTGCTTCAACTCTCGGAGTGTCTCACTCGCCCCAGCTGCTCCCCGAGCTCTCCTGGTCTTCCTCCTTGCGGGAGACCAGCAGCAGGATGAGACCGAGACCGGCCGTCGTGAGCGCGAGCCATAGCGTCTGATCCAACTCGAAGCCGGTGAACGGCAGGGTCGAAGCCGATACCGCAGGAATCGACGTCGACGTGGTCACCACCGTCCCGAGCACATCGGCGCAGGGTGCGGTGTCGAACGATCCCTCGGCACCGGCAACCACCTCATACCCGTCGCCGGCAGTCGCCACCCAGGACCACAATCCGTCGCCCTCATCGGTCAGCTCGACGGTCGCACCACCCTCAGGGTCGACCGACACAACCGGCTGAGTCGCTCCGGTGCCCGGGCAGCGGGCCGAAACGGTCACGGGCAGCAGGCCGACTGTCGTCGGTGGAGTGGTCGTTGACGTCGTCGATGTCGTGGTCGACGTCGTAGTGGTGGTCCCGCACTCCTCGATCGTGAACTCTCCCGAGTCGATCGGAACCGCCACCTCACCACCCTCCTCCTGCTCGACGAGGATGTATGCGACCCATGAGTACTCACCCGGAGTCAGGTCGGCCGACCCGTCCGACTCGAGGCCAAGCACGACCGGCTCCTCGTCTCCGTCGAGGATGTCGATGAAGACCCCCGGGTCAGAGGTGTTGGTGACCGTTTCGCAATCCACGGAGATCGAAGCCGCCGGCAGTTCCTCGGAGCAATCCTCGACCGTCGCAGATCCTGCGTCGGTCCCTTCGAGTGTGTGTCCGACCGCGGCCACCGCCGACCACGGATAGTCGCCCGGCGGAACCGGGATGTTGCCGGTCGAGACGGTGTAATCGTTGCCGGCCACCGTGACCGTCGCTCCGGAGTCGGGATCGATCGACACCGACAACGAGCCGGAGGCGGTTCCATCGGGATTCGTGGAGCAAGATCCGGTCACACCGACCAAGACCGGGGTGGACTGGCAGCCGCCCTCCAGGACGAAGGCCGCCGAATAAGCTCGCGGATCGCCGTTGCCGGAGTTGGCGTCCTGGTTCACGGTGCCCGCATCGTTGTACCAACCGGCTTTACCGCTCGGCAGCTGGTTGATGATGTGGAGACGCAACTGGACCGTCCGGCCGACCAGACTTCCGACGGTGCCTCCGTCCTTGAACGCGGGGTCGATCACAGAACTCGAGTCGAGCGTTCGGGTGAACGTCCGATAGACCGGCGAGTCGGGATGGAACGCTCCGGCGCCCACCTCGTGCACCCACCCGGTCCAATCGTCGGGATTGCTGATGTCCCCACCTTTGAACAGCCGCATCTGGATCCGGACGTCATCGTGGTTGCCGTATTCCTCCGGAACCATCGACCACGACCGCGCGGTCACTTGAACCATCGGTCCCCCGGTAGCCGGATCGCACCAAGTGCTCACCGAGATCTCCGGATGGTGCGCCAGCGCGGCCGGAGCCCCCACCACCGAGAGCCCGGCGAACATCAGCGAAGCCGTGACCAGGACGGACAATCTCCGTCGCCTGACATTCATCTCTCTGCCTCCCACGCATGCCCGCTTGCCCAGAGGAGAGGTCGGTCTCACCATTGGCTCCCGACGCCGGAGGTGACCGTGTGTAACGGCGTCGTTCGTTGCTGCCCGCTCCCCGCCACCATCGGTGGCCTTCAATCGAGGCGAGACGAAACGGTCGAAAAACCGCGACTCCCACCCACTCGCACCATAGTCAAGCCTCGACGCGAACCGCCCGCAATGGGCCGTGAGCCTCATTGCGGGCGGTCGCTCAGGGTTGGGGGTTCGGGGCCTCCTAGGAGGCCGGTGCGCTCAAGACTTGTCTATCACCATCTTCCTGGGATCCGGCTCACCTTGGCCGGCTTCTCCGTGCCGTACATGAGCAAGAGCAACCCGGTCCCGACCATCAGCGCCGCCACGGCCAGCAGGAGCGTGTTCTCCAATTCGAAACCGGTGAACGGCAGCGTGGACGCCGACACGGCGGG
>JBFHRE010000013.1:0-31917 GCA_041591895.1 Acidimicrobiia bacterium | reverse complement strand
TGGTGCTCGACGAACCGTTCAGCGGGCTGGACCCGATCGGTGTCGAGACGATGTCGAAGATCCTCCACGATTGCACTGCGGAGGGCGCAGCGGTGGTCTTCTCGAGCCATCAACTGGACCTCGTAGAGGACCTGTGCGATGACGTCGTGATCGTCGCCGAGGGAGGGGTCGTGCTGAGCGGGCCCGTGAAGGACCTGCGGGACGCGGCTCCGGTCAGAGTTCTCGAGTTGGAGACCATCGACGGGGTCATACCGGAGGCGATCCAAGCCCTGCCTCACGAGACCGAGGGAGGCGTTCTGCGAGTCATGCTCGATGCGGACGTGGACCCGGCGAGTCTGCTTTCGGCGTTGAGTGCCGAGACCGGGATCAGGTCTCTGAGCTACTCCAGTCCGTCTCTCTCCCACCTGTTTCGGGAGGCGATCCGATGAACGGCCGGCGTGCATTGTGGTTGGTCACCGTGCGAGAGATACGTGAGCGATCGCGAAGCCGGGCCTTCAGGGTGTCCTCACTTCTCACCGTGGCGCTGATGCTCTTGCTGGTGTTTCTCCCGACGTTGTTCGAGGGCAGGGTCGACACCTACCGGATTGGCTCGGTGGGTCCGGGTAACGACGAGCTGCTGGCGGGAGTGGAGACGATTCTCGGGATCGAGGACGGGGGAGACACCGTCGAGGAGATCCCGTTCCCCGACGAGACGACAGCCCGGGCCGCCATTTCGAGCGGCGAAGTGGAGGCCGTGCTGGTTGGCGGTTCGCGTCTGATCGTGGAGCGAGCGGGTGGCATCGGCGGATCGCGAGTGGTGAGCCTGCTCCAGGAGTCGGCTGCATCCCTGCGGGTGGAGGCGCTGCTCGCCGATCCGGAGTCGGCCGAGGTCCTCGAGATCCTGTCCTCCGACTCGCTCGAGGTCGAGGCCCTTTCGGGGGAAGAAGAAGGCGAGGCCGATTCCCGGGCGACGGTGGCCTACGCCGGTCTGATCCTGATGTACGTGGCGGTGCTCACGTACGGAACCTGGACTCTCACCGGAGTCACGGAGGAGAAATCGAGCCGGGTGGTCGAGGTCCTGCTGGCAACACTACGACCCAGGCATCTCCTGGCCGGCAAGGTGCTCGGCATTGGGCTCCTCGGGTTGGGACAGTTCGTCGTGACCGTCACGATCGCCGTGGTCGGTATCCAGTTGACCGGCGCCCTCGATCTGCCCGAATTGCCGCTGGAGTCGGTGGCGATGCTCGTCGTCTGGTTCGTGCTCGGGTATGCCATCTACAGCCTCGGATTCGGCGCCGCCGGCGCGCTCGCCACCCGGATGGAGGATGCCCAGAGCACCGCGGCACCCTTCACGATCCTCGCCGTTGGCGGCTTCTTTGCCAGTTTCGCGGCCCTGGAGAAGCCCGACGGAGCCCTGGCGGTCGTGACCACCTATCTCCCGCCGACGGCCCCGTTCGTTGCTCCGTTGCGCTTTGCCCTCGGAGCCCTCCCTTGGTGGGAGGTGCTGTTGTCGATCGTCGTGGCCCTCGCCGGCATCGTGGGTCTCGTCAGGCTGGGCGGGAGGATCTATGCCGGCGGTCTGCTGCGCACGGGCGCCAAGGTGGGGTGGCGAGAGGCATTGCGTTCCCGGGACCTCTGATCCGCCGATCGGTCAGGTCCGATCGCTCGCGGCTTGACCGCCCCCGGCCCGGATAATGTTGCCCGGCTATGGCCTCCACCCGGATCTCCGCTCCGCCCCGTCCAGCGGTGAACGGTCTGCTTCTGGTCGCGCTCGCTGCCGGTTTCTGGAGTACCGGCGGGGCTATCGTTCGTTCGCTGTCGGTGACCGATCCGTGGACGATCAGCTTCTGGCGTTCATTGTTCGCGATGCTGGTCTTGGCCGGCTTCGTCGTCTCCCGCCAACGGGCCCGGACCGTGCAGGCATTCAAGGACGTCGGGTGGTCGGGGTTCGTGGTCGGATGTTGCTTCGCCACCGCCTCTCTGCTGTTCGTGGTGGCGATGTCCCTGACCAGTGTCGCCAATACGCTCGTGATCCTGGCGACCACGCCGTTCTTCGCTGCGCTGTTGGCGTGGGTGTTCCTGCGGGAGCGGGTATCCGGCCTCCAGTGGCTGGCCATGTCGGCGGCCATCGGCGGTGTGGCCTTCATGGTCCGGGGATCGGTGGGGTCGAGTTCGCTCAGGGGTGATGCAATTGCATTCGTCATTCCGGTGGTGTTTGCCATCGCGACAGTGGTGTTGCGGCGCAACCGAACCGTCCCGATGGCACCCGCCATGGCCCTTGGACCTCTCATCGGGCTCGTGGTATCGGGTCTGCTGGCGCCATCGTTGGTGGTTTCCGGTCCGGATCTGTTGCTGCTGGCGGTGTTCGGGGCGATCCAGTTGGGAACCGGTCTGGCGATCTTCGAGGTCGGTGCCCGCCGGGCACCGGCGGCCGAGGTTGCGCTGGTGTCACTCCTGGAGACCGTGCTCGGACCGTTGTGGGTCTGGTGGTTGGCCGGCGAACGCCCGACCAACGCCGCCCTGGTCGGTGGGACCGTCGTGGTGATTGCGATCGCCGCCACCGCCACGGGCGACATCTGGCGCCGAGTGTCCGGTGCTCACCTGGCCGTCTGAGGTCAGTCGTACTCGATCGACGAGATGGTGCGCAATTTGGCGAGGTTGTGATTGGCCGTCATGTAGCGAACCGACCCGGTCTTGGATCTCATCATCACCGAGTGGGTGGTGGCCCCGTCCCCATGGAAATCGACTCCCTGAAGGAACTCCCCACCGGTGACCCCCGTGGCGGCGAAGGAGACATTGGCGCCGCCGACCAGGTCGGTGATACCCATGATCCGGTCGAGGTCGTACCCGTGTTCGGCGGCGTACGCCCGGTCGTGCTCATCTCGTGCCCAAAGCCGTCCCTGGATCTCCCCGCCCATGCAGCGGAGCGCGGCTGCAGCCAGAACCCCTTCGGGGGACCCACCGATTCCGAGCAGCAGGTCGATCCCAGACGAAGACGCGGAAGCGGCGATCGCGGCCTGGACGTCGCCGTCCCGGATCAACCTGATCCTGGCCCCGGCCTGGCGGACTGCGGCGATGTAGCGCTCGTTGCGGGGCCGGTCGAGGATGATGACGGTGAGGTCGTTGACGTCCTCGCCTTTGGCCTTGGCGACTCGCTGGAGGTTCCGTTCCACCGGTGCATCGAGATCGACCATTCCCCGGGCTTCTGGTCCGACTGCCAGCTTGTCCATGTAGACCATCGACCCGGGCGAGAACATCGTCCCGCGCTCGGCCACCGCGATCACAGAGAGAGCTCCCGGCATCCCGTGGGCGGTGAGCGTGGTCCCGTCGACGGGGTCGACGGCGACGTCCACCGGTTTCCCGGAGCCGGTTCCCACCCGTTCCCCGTTGTGCAGCATCGGCGCCTCGTCCTTCTCACCTTCGCCGATGACCACCACACCGTCCAGGTCGAGCGTGCCGAGGTGGGCGCGCATCCCGTCCACCGCCGCTTGATCGGCCGCCTCCTTGTTTCCCCGGCCCTGCCACCGAGCCGCAGCCATTGCGGCTGTCTCCGTCACCCGTGCCAGGTCGAGACCGAGGTTGCGATCGGGGATCTCGGCCATCATGCGGAAACCCGGACGATCATGGCGTCTCCCTGTCCGCCGCCTCCGCACAGGGAGACGGCACCGACGCCTCCGCCGCGGGCGCGGAGGGCGCTCACCAGCGTCACCAACAACCGGGCGCCGCTGCAGCCGATCGGGTGACCTAGAGCCACCGCTCCTCCCCGGACGTTGACCTTCTCCGGCGGGAGGTCCAGCATGCGAGCCGACCACAGCGCCACCGCCGCGAACGCCTCGTTGATCTCGACCAGATCGAGATCAGAGGGCTCCAAACCCGCATGTTTCAGGGCAACCCGGATCGCTTCGGCCGGGCGCTCGTGAAGCGTTGCGTCTGCGCCACCGATCTGGCCGTATGCGATGATCTCGGCCAGGACCGGGGATCCGTTGGCCTCGGCCGCAGCGCGGTCGGCGACCACCACGGCTGCTGCTCCGTCGGAGATCTGCGAGGCATTGCCGGCGGTCAGCGTTCCATCGGGCGAGAACGCCGGTCGGAGCTTTTCAAGAGCCTCGGCAGTCGCATCGGGCCGCACACCTTCATCGCTACCGACCAGCACCGGATCGCCCCTCCGCTGAGGCACCGCCACCGGTACGAGCTCATCCGCAAACAGCCCCTGGTCGGTGGCTTCGGCTGCCCGCTGATGCGACCGGGCGGCCCACTCGTCCTGTTCCTCCCGTCCGATGCCCAGCCGGGTGTTCTTGGCGTCGGACGATTCGCCCATCGTGCAGTGATCGAAGGCGCAGAACAGACCGTCGTGGGTCATGACGTCGACCATGGTCACATCACCCATCCGGGCTCCCCACCGTACCTCGCGGACGACATGTGGGGCGTTGCTCATCGACTCCATCCCGCCGGCCATCACGAATGTGGAATCTCCCGCCCGGATGGACTTCGCAGCCAAGCCGACCGCGGCCAAGCCGGACAGACACACCTTGTTGACCGTGATCGCAGGGACGGTCATCGGGAGGCCACCGCCAACGGCCGCCTGGCGTGACGTGATCTGGCCTTCACCGGCCTGAAGAACCTGCCCGAAGATCACTTCGTCGATTACCGATGGGTCCACTCCTGATCGTTCGACGGCGGCGGAGATGGCCGCGCCTCCGAGCTCGACCGCTCTCAACGAAGACAGAGCCCCTCCGTACTTTCCGATCGGGGTGCGGGCGGCGGCAGTCAATACGACGTTGCTCATGACGTGAGCCTATCGCGGAGAGCGGATTGGCCGGCAGCCGGGGGCGTCCTGGCTCTTGCACACCGGCGCCGACCCTGATCCAATCACGTCGTGGATGTCACAAGGTCGAGACCTAGGAGCCGTCGGATCAACCTCCTACTGGCCTTTGCCTTGCCGGTCGCGATCGTCACCGGTCTCTGGGCGAACGGAATCGGAACGAACGGGTCGGTTCATCCGTCGGTCGTCCACGGTGTGGTCGGGCTGTCGATCGTCCTGGCCGCGCCGTGGAAGTCCCTGGTGGTCAGGCGATCGTGGACTCGTACCGGGACTAAGCCGGGGGCCTCCAGCGTCCTCCTGTTTCTGGTGATGGTCACCGTGGTCAGCGGTCTGCTGCACTCCGTCACGGGCCTACAACACATCGGCCCGCTCACGACGATGCAGGTACACATCGGAGCGGGTCTTCTGGCGGGCGCAGTGCTGACCTCTCATGTGCTCCGCCACCCCGTCCGGCCTCGAAGGACCGACCTGGATCGCCGAAACCTGGTCAGGCTGACCGCCCTCTCGACGGCGGCGCTGGTGACTTGGCTCGGGCTCGAGACGGCATGGGCGGCGGTCGGCTCGCCGGGATCGAGGCGTCGGTTCACCGGTTCTCACGAACGCGGTTCATTCGTTCCGGAGAGGATGCCGGTCACCTCCTGGCTGAACGATGCGATACCGGACGTCGATCCAGACAGGTGGAAGCTCCGGCTGGGCCGGCGGTCGCTCTCGCTGGTGGACCTCGAGGCGTACCCGACCCAGGACCTGAGCGCCGTGCTCGACTGTACGAGCGGTTGGTACTCCGAGCAGGTCTGGACCGGCATCCGGCTCGATCACCTCCTCGGCCCCGATTTCGACCAGCTCAGATCCATCCGGGTCACGTCGACCACGGGGTACGTTCGCACATTCCCTGTTCGGGACGCTTCGAGGCTCTGGTTGGCGGTTGGCGCCGGCGGGGCATCCCTGAGCCCCGGGCACGGATTCCCCGCCCGGTTGGTGGCTCCGGACCGTCGCGGGTTCTGGTGGGTCAAGTGGGTGGTCTCGATCGAGCCGGTCGATCGACCCTGGTGGATTCAGCTGCCGTTTCCTGCCAGTTGATGGCATGGGGGCGTTCAGCGGGGAGGCTCACCCGGAAGAATCTCGATCCAGCGCGCTTCGCCCAGTCCGTTGAACCGGGTGCTCATCGCGTTGGAGTACGCGCCTGTCATCCCGAATTCGATCCAGTCGCCCTCCCCGAGGTCGACGGGCAGGGCGATCTTCATCGGGATCACATCGAGCGAGTCACACGTCGGACCTGCAATCCCGAACCGCCGCACCGCGCTTGCACGGGGTCCGTCGGGGCGAATCACCCGATGGGGGTAGGTGACGGTCTCCTTCGAGATGTCGAGTTCCTTCAAGTTGCCGTAGATCCCGTCATTGAGGAACACCAGGTCGTCCTTCACGAGGATCACCTGGGTCAGCAGGCTCTGCCCTTCGGCCACGAGCGCTCGTCCGGGCTCCCCCAATACCGAGATGTCGGGTTCCAGTCCGATTTCGTCGATGGCTCGAGAGATTCCGGTGAAGAACGCCTCGAGAGGCGGAGCACTGAGTCCGGGGTATGGGGCGGGAAAGCCGCCGCCTACGTCGAGAACCTCGATCCTCGCCCGGGTGGACTGGATCACCCGTCCGGCAGCGGTCAGCGCCCGAACGTACGCATCTGGATGCAGGCACAGCGATCCGACGTTGAAGCTGAGCCCGGCCCGGACGTTCGAAGCCGCCAGAGCATCGAGCATGTCGATGCAGGCCTCCGGCTCCGCACCAAACTTGGTGGACAGCTCGTACACCGAGGCCGGATCGAAGGCCTTCATCCGGATGGTGATGGCAGTGTGCCTATCGGCGAACTCCAGCAGCCGGGCCACCTCGCTGGGGTGATCCGCCACGAAATGCCGCACCCCGTGGCGGTGGAATGCCTCGGGCGCAGTTCCGGCGAGCCGGGCCGGCGCCATGAAATGGCAGGTGGCCTCCGGGAACAGCCTCCGCACGAGCTCGATCTCCTCGATGGAGGCGGTGTCGAAGTCGCGGACCCCCGCCTCCCACAGACCCTTGAGAACAGGCGGCGCCGGGTTGGCCTTCACTGCGTACAGCACGGTTCCCGGGAATCCGCTCACGAACCGACTGGCGGCAGCGTGGAGAACGTGGGGGTACAGGCAGTGAACCGGCCGGGTCGGTCGATGGGATGCGACGTAGTCGAACGTCGACTCGAAACGGGGAATATGGACGAAGGGCTCCCGGGTGCGGGCCGCGCGGGTGTTCATCTAGGCCACCTCGGTTGGCGGGTTCGGGTAGGCACCGCTTCACCCTATCGACGGCGCCCACGCTCGGCGCGCCGCGTGATTCAGTCTCGTCTCAGCACAAAGACGGATGACTGACAAAAAGGGATACATCGCTGGCACAATCGGCTGATGCGACTGCTCAACCTCGATCACGTTGCCATCGCGGTCAACGATCTCGACGCTGCCATCGCCGGCTACCAGAGCCGGTATCAGGTCACCCCGCTGTATCGCGAGGTCGTCGAGGCGCAGGGTGTGGAGGAGGCGATGATCCCGGTGGGTGGGTCGTTCGTTCAGCTCCTGCAGCCACTCGGTCCGGAAACCCCCGTGGGCCGGTTTCTCGCCAAGAACGGGGAAGGTCTGCACCACGTCGCATACAGCGTCGTCGACATCGAGATAGCGCTCACCCACCTCGAGGCGGAGGGGGCGACGCTGATCGACCGAGAGCCCCGACCCGGCGGGCGCGGGGCGAGGATCGCGTTCATTCATCCCAAGGACCTGGCCGGCACCCTCGTCGAATTGGTCGAGCTCCCGATCGATTGATGCCAGTGGATTGACCGGCACCTGTCGACCGGCCGACCGAGCACCGTGCTCCCGTCCGGGACTCACAGCCGAATCCTTCTCAAGGGGCGGTTCTGGCGTGCCGATTGAAACCGCGGCACGAGGGATCAATGACATACACCATGTTTCACCAATGGCGTGACACGCCGAGTGGGACACGGCCGCGCTTGTCGGTCGTGATCCCCACCTACAACGAGGCCGAGCGGATCGTTCCGACAATGGCTGCCATCGGCGTCCACGTCTCCGGGCAGGGGCTGGACTGGGAGTGCATCGTCTCCGACGACGGTTCGACCGACGACACCGTCGCCGTGGTCGAAGCTCTCGGTCTGGCGAACGTCTCTGTCTTGCGGGCACCCCGAAACCAGGGCAAGGGAGCCGCCGTACGAGCCGGGGTGATGGCCGCCCGTGGTGACGTCATTCTCTTCTGCGACGCCGACAACTCGACGCCTATCTCCGAGCTCGATCATCTGATGGCGCGTCTGGAGGCCGGGGTGTGCGACGTCGTGGTTGGCTCGCGGGCGTCCGCCGGCGCGTCGGTCGCAAACCGTTCCAACCTTCGGGAGTTGTTGTCGAGGGGACTGCAGCGGATTGTCAGGTTCATGGTCCGTACGGACGTGAGGGACACTCAGTGCGGCTTCAAGCTGTTCACCCGGACCGCCGCCCACGAGATCTTCTCGTATCAACGGCTGGACGGGTTCGCGTTCGACCTCGAGGTGCTGTTCCTGGCCCAACGTCTCGGTTTCGGCGTAGCCGAGGAACCAGTCCGCTGGTTCGACGCCCCGTTCTCGAAGATCAACCCGCTGATCGAACCTTTCCGGTTCCTTCGAGACGTCGTTCGAATGAGGGGGATGGCGATGTCCGGTGCCTACCGTGAGCGCTCATGTCCCCCGTTGACCTCGACTCCCCAGCCCCTGTCCAAACTGGCCTGATCGTCGGAGAGAACGGTCGCCGGGACCCGGGGGACCACTCCGGTCGTGGGCCGCTCACCCTGGCGCTCGTTCTCGCCAGTGTGTTTCATGGCGGACTCCTGTTTGCGGGCTCGTGGCGGCAGACATACGACGCCTGGGTGCACATCTTCTTCGCGGACCACTACCAGCGCTCGTGGTTCGATCTCTTCGAGCCTCGCTGGTACACCGGGTTCTCCGTTGCCAGCTACCCGCCGGCCGCTCACCAGGCCGTAGCCGGGGTCGGATGGGCGGTAGGTCTCGAAGCCGCTTTCATCCTGGTTCAGCTGGCCTCGATTCTGCTGCTCGTCGCCGGCGTCTACCGGTTTGCTGCAATGTGGGTGGGCCCACGGAGCGCCGGCTTTGCCGCGGTTGGGGTGGCGCTTTCGACTGCCCTGGCCCAGACGGTGCATGTGTTCGGTCAGCTACCCACGGTGCTGGCGATGGCGCTCCTCCTTCATGCCGCCGCCCCGGTGGTGAGCTGGTTGCGGAGCGGCGACATCAGGGCGCTCGGACAGTCGTTGTTGCTGGTCGGAGCGGCCGCCGCGGTTCATCACGTCACGATCATCTTCGGTGCAGCCTTCGTTCTGGGTGCGCTCGGGCTGATGGTCTTGATCGAATCCGTGAGGTCCGGTGATCGCAAGCCGTTGGTCGTCGTGGGACGCGGGGCACTGCTGGCCGTCGTCTCGTTTCTGATCATCGGATTGGTCCTGCTCCCGTACTGGATCTGGAGCACGACCGATCCGATCCGCCAGGTGCCGATCCCACACGGAAGCCGCGACGACTTCCTCGAGGTGGTCCCGTCGGCCTGGATGTTCTTCCTGGTCCCGTGGGGTGGCGCGCTTCTCGCCTGGCTCTACGTGATCGCCCGCGGGGCGCGATCCGGACTCTGGCCGCTGGCCCTGTCATCCGGTTTTCTGACCCTACTCGGCCTGGGGGGAACGACCCCGGTGGCCCGAGCCGCCCTCGGGAGTGCGTTCGACATCCTCGCTCTCGACCGGTTCACCTTCTGGGCTGTGATGGTGGCGTCTCCTCTCCTCGGTGATCTCTTCCGGCGGATCTGGGACCACGGTCTCGGGCGGGGGAGGGTGGGCACGCGTGGCACGAAGGCCCTTCGGTCGGCGGTGGTGGCGGTGCTCGTGATCCCGGCGTTCGTCGTGGTGAATCTGCCTCAACTCTGGCGCCTCCAACCCGATGAACTCGATCCGCTGCCGGTGGTGGAGTTCCTCGCCAAGGACCGTCACTGGCAGTGGCGGTACATCACGCTCGGGTTTGGGGATCAGCTCGCCGGTCTCGGTGCGGCGACGCCGGCCGCGAACGTGGAGGGCAACTATCACAGCGCCCGCAGACTGCCGGTGCTGACCTCGACACCGATCGAGCGACTCGACGGAGCGAAGTTCTCTGGGCAGGCCGGGATGGACTCGCTTCGCCAGGTCCTGTCGGATCCGGACGACTTCGGTCTGAAGTTCGTCTTCTCCAACGACGACTTCTACGACCCCGTCCTTCACTTCACGGGATGGTCGAGGGTCGCGGCGCTGCGGAACGGGGTTCACGTATGGGAGCGTGCTGGTGTTCCGCTGCCTACTCCACCGACCCCGGCAGAGCGGAGCTGGCAGGATCTCTGGTGGGGGCTGGTCCCGCCGCTGGCCCTCCTGTCGGGACTCGCCGCCCTCGGCACCGCCCGCTGGCGGGCCCGACACGTCCGCAGATCGACCCTCGCAGACACGCTTCTCTTGAGGATGCTGACCGACTCCGATCGCCGCGAGCCGGCCGCGGAGGACGGACCTGCGGCGTCTACGACCGACCGGGTGGACCGGCCCCATTTCTGGTGGTTGGCGCTGTCGGGCTCCGCCGGACTCGCCTTGCTGGCGGCGCTCACCGGTCCAGCCTTCGTGGATCTGTTCGACCGAGGTCCCGAGCGGCTGGCTGAGCGGTATGTGGCGGCTGTCGTCGAAGGCCGGTTCGAGGATGCTCACGCCCTCGTCGAACCCGGCCTGGAGTTCGAGGAGTATCTCTCGGATCGAAGCATCGAATTGGGACTGAACCGGTCCTATGCCCGAATCGGGGAACTGGATTCTGAGATGGGGTCCGGCGTGGTGGCCGTGACTGCTCGTGTGGTCGATCCATTCGGAGAGCGAACCGCGGTATTCGAGGTTCCCGTCGTCGATGCAGGCGATCGATGGCTGGTCCGCCGGCCCGAACGGGTCGCCATGCCGCTGCCGGCGGACCTGGGAAGTCAGGCGGTCGAATCCAACCCGTGGGTGTTGCTGCCGGAGGACCCCGATGTCACCGATCGGCTCCGCCCGGAGGCGCAAGCCCCCACGATCCAGTTGCTTTCCGCTCAGGCCGTGGAACGGGATGGACTCGTCCACGTGATCGGGGCTTTGGTGAACGGGGCGGGAGTCCCGGCCGACGTCACGGTGTCGGCGATCGTCCGAGACCGGTTGGGGACGCCGCTCGCCGAACATGCCGTGGGCGACGCCATGACCCATCAACTGCTGCCCGGTGAGGCCACGCCATTCCGGCTCACCTTCGAGGGCGTCGCAGGGAGAGTGGGGGAGGTCGACCTCGCCGAGTTCGAGATCGGCCGGATCGATCTCGTCGTCCGCTCCGTCGTCACGGACCGGAACCTGCGGAGGCCGGTGGTCGTGGAGGGTGTGGCCGGGAGTCCAGACGGCGTGGGGGGCCTCCTGACCAACTCCGGCCGGGTCCCGATCGTGGTCCCGTCCCTACTCGTCGCTTGGATGGATGGGGACCTACCCGTCTGGGTAGACCGGGTCTATCTCGATGGCGGTCTCCCTCCGGCAGGGCGGATCGCGTTCGAGCTCTCCGAGCCCGACCGGCCCCGCGACCTCGACATTCCGGTGGTGCGCTCCGGGGCAACTCCCGAATTAGAGATCCAGGCCGGGGGAGACCTGGTGGTGGTGAATGTCGGAGGGCGACACGTGGTGCTGATCGGTTCGGGATGGGAGCAGCCGTCGTGAGCCGTCGTCTTCGCACCGTTGTGGCTCTTGTGTCCATTCTGGTCGTGGGAGGGTTCGGCCAGGCGTCTCTTGCCCAGGCATCGCTGGGGCTCGAGGTTCCGGAGCGAGTTGTAGCGGGTGACTCGGTACAGGTCGAGGTCAACGGCGCCGGAGACGAAGCAATCGTGACGATCACGTCTTCCTATGGCACGAGCGTGCGACCGGTCGAGACGGTGAACGGGGCGGGCTCGTTTCTGTGGCAGCCGGAGGTGGCGGGTGTAACGACCGTGACGCTGATCTCGGGGGCCCTTCACAGGTCAGCCAACGTCGAGGTGGTGCCCGACCCCGACCCGGTCGTGTCGAGCGCCACCGCTGCGCCGGAGCGGGTCTTCGTTGGGAGCGGCCGACCGGTCACGGTCGTGGCATTCGTCGGTGACCGGTACGGAAACCCGGCGGAAGATGGCCTTGGCGTGGACCTGTGGCTCGAATACCCCGATGGCGGCCGGAGACACCTGGAGGTATCGACCGCCGTTGGGTTGGCAGTGGGGACGTTCGAGGTGGGGGTGGCGGACGGAATCGCCGAAGCTTGGGCCGGCGCCGGCACCACGACTGCGTCGGCCCGAGTCGAGATCCTCCCCGCCCGGCCGGCTCCGTTCGCGCTGTCGCCGCGGGGAGCCGTGCCGCCTGCCGACGGCCGCTCTCGGCTGGTGATCTCCACCGAGCCGCTCGTGGACGGTCTGGGGAACGTGATCCGGGACGGCACCGCCGGGGTCGTGGTGGTCACCAATCCGGACTCGAGCTCGGAACTGGTGCCTGCCAGGGTGGTTGCCGGGCGGATAACGGTGGAGATCAAGGCGCCGTCTGCTCCCGGCCGCAGGGTGTACGTTGCCCGGCTGTCCGGGGTTTCCTCGCTGCCGCTGGTTCTCGACTTCGAGGTGGCCGGATGAGGTATGTGAAGCTCCGGCAGGTGATTGCGCTGCTCGTGCTGACCTTGGTCGCCGGGGGCCTCGTTTTCGGGACGATCCGGATCGGGGGCCTCGTGTTCGGAGCCGGCTCGGCTGTCGGTCTGGAAGCCTCGTCAGATCTGGGTCTTCCGGAGACCCTCGCGTTTCCGGCTGTCGAGTGGCAGGACCCAGGACCGATGTCGGAGCTGGTCCGGGAGCGCGTTGCGGTTGCTTATCAAGAGGCTTGGACGGAGTTGGTGCGGGCCCACGCGACCGGAGAACACGACCGTCTCGATCGCTTCTTCACCGGTCCGGCGTTGGCGATGGTGCGGGGGGAGCTCGGGACGGGTGGCGAAGTGTTCATCGAGACCGGATTCCACCAGCTCTCTCCGGGTTATCTCCACCCGGAGGAGTGGTTGATCCAGTTCACCGACCGGGATCTACCCGTGGAGCGCCGGGTCCGAGACATCACGCTGGATACGACCGAGACATATCACGTCGTGATGGTGATCGAGCGAGGGCGCTGGATGATTCACTCCCTCTCCAGGGCGGCGGTCGCCGATGGCTGAGCTGAGCGTTGTACTGGTGTCGGCCCATCCACCGAGCCGGGCGAGCCTGACGGAATATGGCTTCTACCTGGCCAAGGCCCTGGGCGCAGATCCCAGGGTGGAGACCCTGAGTGTTTTCTCGAATCGGGTCGCTGACGAGACATATGCGCCCGGGATCCTGCCCGTATGGGACCTCGATCGGATGACGACTCCGGTAGCGATCGTTCGGGCGGTGGCCGCCCACCGGCCGGATGTCGTGATCTTCAGTCTTCAGAACGCCACGTTCGGTTCCAGGGTGCCGGCGGCCGTGCTCGGCCTGCTGACTCCGTGGCTGTGCCGGGTTCTCGGATTCCCGACCATCGTCGTACTGCACAACCTCGCGGATCAGATCGATCCGGCCCAGGTCGGGTTCGGAGGCGGTCCGATCTGGCGAACCCTGTACCGGTTCGGCTCCCGCCTGATGACGTGGATGCTGTTGCGGGCCAACCGGGTGACGGTCACCGTGCCTCGATATGTCGAGCACCTCGGCCGTCGCTACCGGGCCCGGAACGTCCGCCACGTTCCCCATGGTGGATTCCCGGACGACTCGGCCCCGTCTCCGCCGCCGGAGGAGATCCGTCTGCTGGCGTTCGGCAAGTTCGGCACATACAAGAGGGTGGAGGTGTTGCTGGACGCCGCCCGGCTGCTGATCGAGCGTGGGATACCGGCCGAGGTGGTGGTGGCAGGGACCGACAACCCCAACTCGCCCGGGTACCTGGCCTCGGTAGCGCAGCGCTATCGCGATCTCGAAGGGCTGACCTTCACCGGGTATGTCGAGGAGGAGCATCTCCCCGACGTCTTCGGTTCGGCCTGGGCGGTCGTGATGCCCTACACCTCGACCACCGGGGCCTCCGGGGTCCTGCACCAGGCGGCCGGGTTCGGCCGGCCGGTGTTGATGCCGGCGATCGGGGACTTCCTCGACCTGATGCACGAGCAGGGGTTCGACGCCGAACAGTTCGAAGCGGACGACCCCGAAAGCCTGGCGGAAGCTGTCACCCGTCTGCTGAAAGACCCGCAGCGGCGGGACGAGATCGTGGCTGCCAACCGGGCGGCGGCGGGAGAGGTCCCGATGTCGGAGGTCGCCCGCCGGCTCATCGATCTCGCGGAGGAGATCGTTCGCTGATTCACCTGCGCCCGGAGTCAGGGCTGTAGTCGCTCGAATCGGAGCCGTGTGTGGTTGAGACGTCGACGACGGTGAACCACCTCGTCGGCCAGGGAATGGACCAGTCCCAATCCATATCCGTGGACGGTGGGTTCGAGTGGGATCTCGCTGGGGTTCGAAGGGTCGAACGGGGGGCCGTCGTAAGAGATCTCGACCCCGACGTGCCCAGGGCGTTGCCAGAACCCGACTGTGAGAAGGCCGGAGGCCTGCCCGTGGGTGACGGCGTTGACGCACAACTCGTGCACTGCGAGTTCGACTCTCGTCCGCAGTTCCGTGTCCGGAAGCCGCTCCGTCAGCCAGGCGGGGATCAGTCGCAGGGCCTCGAGATCCGCATCGAGATCGAGACGCGTCACGTCGTGGTCGGTTGCCACGACCGCCATGACCGTTTGGTCGTCGTCTGGTTCGCGACCGCTCGCATGGGCGTCAACCGCGGCCAGAACCCGGTTGACCCAGTCGGTGGCGAGCGGTCCCTCCCCACCGGCGACCAGTGCGAGCAGCCGATCGAGGCCGAAATGGGATCCTCTAGGGTCCCGCTGATCCGTGATTCCGTCGGAAACGATGATGACCAGATCGCCGGGATCAAGGTCGAAGCTCGTGACCGTGCCCGAAGTCTCGCGCAATACTCCGATCGGGGGATCGGTCGCCCTGATGAGGTCGGGCCCGAGACCCCATCGGCGACGGATCACGAGGCCGTGGCCGGCGTCTGCCAGCACCATTCGCTGGCAGTCGATCTCCGCCACCACCGCCGTGGTGAACATCCCGACGTCTGTGAATGGCTGGTACAGGTCCTCCGCGGCTCGAGCGAGGACGAGAGCGGGGGTTGGCTCGGGGAGGAACTCGGCCTTGGCGGAGATCGTTGACAAGGCGAGCGAGGTCAGGATCGCCGCAGGCAGTCCCTTACCTGAGACATCTCCGAGCACGACAAGGGACCGCTGTTCGGACGGGGCGAGGAACTCGTAGAAATCTCCCCCGACGACTCTCGCCGGACGGCTGACGGCATCTATGTCCAGACCGATCAGTTGCGGAATCGGCCGCCGGGTGAGCACCGCCTGTTGGACCCGGGAGGCGATCTCGTATTCCTCTTCGATCCGGGCCTGGTGGAGAGATTGTTCGTGGGCGAGTGCATTGTCGACTGCGGTTGCGAGGTGCGAGGCAACCACCTGAAGCACGTCGACCAGGTCGTCGTCGAGGATTGCAGGAATCGTGATGGTCGAATGGGCGGTTCTGGTCGGGAGCGTCACCAGTCGCTCTGCCTCGTTCGTTCCCCTGCCCGACTCCGCCTTGTGGATGGCCTCGGTGGTTCGAACTTCGAGCGTGACCCGGTGCACGCCGAGTCCGGTTCGAGCGCGGTCGGCGATGGCCTGGATGGCTTCGGTGGCGTCCAGCCCCGGAGGCATCGACGTGATCTCCGCCAGCCGTTCGAGGAGCGACCTCTGGAACTCGAGTCGCCTCTGTCCATCGACCACCGCTCGGATGGTGTCGACCTCTCGCTCCAGGTCGGCCTTCTGAAGCGGCCCACACCACTCGACGAAGACCCCGGCCTCCTCGAGCGTCGTTCGGTCAGGTTCTGGCGACCCCGCCACACATTCCACCGGGCCGAGCCTGACGAGAGCGAAGGTGGCACCTCTCTCGACCAGTCGTTCGGCCGCCCGCAGAACCACCCGCTCGAGGGCGGTCGGGGAGCTCACGGTTCGATTGCAAACGCTCGATCGAGACGAGTCAGCTCGAGAATGGCCCGCACGGCGTCGGTCGGCGATCGAAGCACGAGGTCGCCCTGAGTCGCCTGCTGGTTCTTCAGGGCCTGAACGAGGGTCGCCAGCCCCGTGGAGTCGATGAACTCAACGGAGGACATCTCCACCACGAGGGACGTCCCCGGTACGGACATCCGGCTGAGAGCCTCGGACACCGCCGGCGCGGCGAACGCGTCGAATCGGCCGTTGAGTTGGAGCTGGTTGAGCTCGGGTCGTTCGAGGAGGTGCATGTCGCCTCACGGGTCTGGCCGGTTCGATCGGGCGGCCAGATCCTATTGGGATTACTTGCTCTTCTTCGCCTTGGCGGTGCTGCTCTGACCGTTGGTGGTGCCGTTGGCCAGCGCGTCGACCGAGGCGTTACCCATCGTCGTGCGATCGAAGGTCACGTTGTCGAGATACATCTGGAAGCTGCTCGATGACGGTCCGACCATGGTCGTCGCCACGGCGAGTTGATCGGGCCAGTCGGGATACGGGATCGGGGCCGCCTGAAGCCGGACCTGGGTGGTGTGCCCGTCCACACGGAAGGACTTGTACAGAACATTGCCGCCGGTGGTGATGGTGCCGGCCAGTTCGATCCGATGCCATGCGCCCGGTGTCAGGTCCCGGCTCACACCGAGATCCACGAACCGGTGCCCGTCCCAGAATCGCCACGTGTTGGAGCTGCCGACCGCAAGCCACTCCACGGCCCACTCGTACCTGAGGCCGTTGCGCCACGAGTTCATGCTGAACTGAACCGCCTCGGCGCGGGCGACACCGGCCTTCGGCTGGTAGTTGAAGTCCAGCGTCATCCTGAACGTGTCGGCGGTGAGGTCCGGCAGCAGGTTGCGGTACACGTGGGTGAATTCGGTCGCCGCTCCGCCGGAGTGTTGGAAGTCGATCAGGAGTTGTTGAGCCGATGCGCTCACGGCGACCGTGGGAGCGCTGCCACCGCACCAGGTGCCCCACTGGGTTGCGTCCTCCTCGAGGTTGGAGACGGCCGCGGTGGGGGCGGCCGTCGGGCCGGCGTTACAGGCGAAGGCCGGGGCGGCACCCCACGAGAGTGTGGTGGTGACGACGGCGACGAACATGAGTTTCGAGCGCGATGCCAAACGCTTCATGTCGTATTCATCGACAGATCCGACGTCGGACTTGAAACCGCTCTGAGCATTTCTGTGGAGCCTCCCGGCCCTTCGATCTAGGCTTCGCCGGGTGACAGACCTTCAGATCCGCGGCGGTGCCGGGCCCTACGAGGCGGCGGCGGTGGTGGCCGTCATCGACGAAGTGCTCCGAGCCGAGGAGGTGTCGCGGTCGAAGCCTCCAGCGCGTCCAACCCCGCCCGCGTGGGTTCGGGTGGGGATGCCGGCGGCATTCGGGCGTTTCAGCCCCGAGGTCACGCCGGAGTGATCTCTCGGTCGCGTTAGATTCAGGGCCGAGCGCCAAGCAGGCGCCTTTCGCCAGTCCAGGAGCAGCAATGTCAACCCCCAGCGCCACCCAGGCTCCGTTCGGTACCGTCTTCGGGACCGCGATTTCGGTGGTCAACTGGAATTCCGGTACGTGGGACACGCCCAAACTCGGACCCACCGAGCCGTTCTCGTTTCACCCCGCCACGCATGTTCTCCATTACGGGAGCGCCTGTTTCGAGGGTTTGAAGGCCCACCTCGGGGTCGACGGCAAGGTGCGGATATTTCGAGCCGACGCCCATGTGGATCGGATGCGCAATTCGGCCGAGATCCTCCATCTTCCCATCCCTCCATCGGACATGCTGGCCGAGATGATCCGCTCGGTGGTCGAGGCAAACCTCGATCAGGTCCCGCCGGCGCCAGGATCCCTGTACATCCGCCCGACGCTGCTGGGCACCGAACCGAACATCGGGGCGGCGGCGTCACCGAGCAAACAGGCTCTCCTGTATGTGCTGGTCAGTCCGGTGGGCGACTATTTCTCCGGGGGAGCACGTCCGCTCAAGCTGCTCGTGGAGACCGAGCGACCGCGCACGACCCCTCAGTTCGGGATGGTCAAGAGCGGCGCCAACTACGCGATGGCGCTGGGCCCGACCCTCGCCGCCAAGGCCGAGTTCGGAGTCGACCAGGTGCTGTTCGCCCCGGGCGGAGAGGTTCAAGAGACGGGTGCGTCCAACTTCATGCTCATCGACGCGGAGTCGGTGGTGACACCCGCACTCACGGAGTCCTTCCTGCACGGTGTCACCCGGTCCTCGATCTTGAGAATCGCCGCCGACCTCGGGCTGCGGGTCGAGGAGCGCACCCTCACCACCGCCGATGTGTTCGAGTGGGCGTCGAAGCCGGATGGCGAGGCCGCTCTGTCAGGAACCGCCGCCGTGTTGTCGCCGGTCGGGACGCTCTTTCACGATGGAGAGGAGCTGCCGGTCGGGACGGGAGAGGTCGGGGTCCGGACCCAGCAGCTGCGAAAGGCCCTCACCGACATCCACACCGGCGTCGCGCCCGACCCCTACGGCTGGACGACGCTGGTCGGCTGACCGCCGCGACGGAGACGGCTCAACATGGCCCCCGCCTCTTCGATACGAAGAGCGCGCGCCACCGCCAGGTAGATCACACTCATCGCCGTGAACCCAACGATCAGCTCCAGGAGGGTCGAGGTGGTGGACGTTGCGGAGAATCCCCGGGTCGCAAGCCATCCGCCCCCGGCTGCCACGATGGTGGCGACAACCGTGCGGGCGAGAACCCCGAGCGTCGAGCGTTGCGTCTGTTCTCGATGCCAGGCGACCGCGACCAGCGCGGTGTACAGCATCATCGACCCGGTGGAGACGGCGGCGATTCCCGGTCCGCCTCCCATTCGAGCAAAGACGAGAAGGGCGGGCACGGTGGCGATGGTCACGCCGGTGCCGATGAGGACCGGCAACCACATTCGCCGCTGGGCGTAGAAGGCGCGGGTGTAGACCTGGTGGGCCGCCCACAGCGGGATCGCCACGGCGTAGATCGTCAGGACGCGGCCGACGAACGAGGTGTCCGCACTGTCGAACGAGCCCCGCTCGTACGCAAGGCGAACGAGGGGCTCGGCGAGCACGGCGACGACGGCAGCGGCCCAGCCGGCGACGACGAATGCCGACCTCACCGACTTCTCCACTGTCGCGCGGAACTCGGCGAGGTTGCCGCTGGACACCAATCCGGCCAGAAACGGATACGCGGCCACACCCGCCGCCTGGGCGATCACGCCGATCGGGAGCATGTTCAACTGGCGTGCTGCCACCAGGCCTGAGGTGGTCCCTGGGTCGGCCAGCTGCCCAAACCAGCGCGGCCATTGCTCGTCGAGCGCCACCACCGACTGGCCGATCATCAGCGGTAGAGCGAGGGCGAAGTACTCGCGGATTGCCGGGCTTCGGAGGTTGAAAGAGCCGAACAGTCGAAAGCCGAGCCGGCGAGTCGCCACCCATTGAATGCCGAAGTTTCCCGTCGCGGCGCCGACCAGTCCTCCCCACAGGAAAGCCTCGGGAGTCGGGTCACCCAGGGCCCAGCCCACCAGGCCACCTCCGATGATCCCCAGGTTGTAGACCACCGGAGCCAAGGTTGGGACGAGAAATCGCTTGTGGGCGTATTGCACCGCCATCAGGAGAGTGCCTGCCACGAAGAAGACCTGTGACCCGAGCGCGATCCTCATCATCGAGGTCAGTCGACCGGCATCGGTCGAGAACCGCGGGAAGAAGAGCTCTGTCGCCGGTCGAGCGGCCGCCAGCAGCGCCAGGGTGAGGATCAGCATCGACCCGGCCACCGCCACGAACACGGAGGAGAACGTCCGCTGCGCTTCGTCCGTGTCCCCTGACGCAACGTGGCGGGAGAGGATCGGCACCAGCGTGATCGACAGATAGCCGCCGGCCATCATGAAGAACAGCCAGTCGGGGATGGTGAAAGCCGCCTGGTAGAGGTCGTTGTCGGTGCCGAGGCCGAACAGGCCGTTGACCAGGACGTTGCGGGCAAACCCGAGGATGCGGGAGAGGAGGATCCCGGCGGCCACCACCAGAGCGGCCCGCCCGATCGTCCTCGAAGGAGTCATCCGATTCCCCGGTGGACTTCGAGTTCGTCCATCACGTCTCTCGGCACAGGGATACCCACCCTGCCGGTTCCGAGTGCCACGTCCGGCTTGTAGGTGCCGTGGTAGTCGGAGCCACCGGAGGGTATGAGCCCAAACCGGCGCGCCATTGCGACCATCCCGGACCGGCCGTCGCGCTCGTAGGTGCCGTAGTGGCACTCCACTCCCACCAGTCCGGCATCGACCAGGCGTTCCATCAGGTCGGCGAACTCGAAGCGGTTGTCGACGCCCAGCGTGTGGGGATGGGCCAGCACGGGGACCGCCCCGGACTCCCGCGCCAACCTGATTCCTTCCTCGGGAAGGAGGCGGTCGCGACCGAGGTACGCCGGGGCGCCTTTGGCCAGAAACCGGTTGAAGGCGTCCTGGATGTCCTCGGCGTGGCCCTTGCGGACCAGGATCGCCGCCATGTGTGGGCGACCGACCGAGCCACCACCTGCTTCTTCGAGCAGCTCTTCGATCGTGATGTCCACTCCGAGGTCCTGCAGGAGGGCCACCATGCGGTCGTTGCGGTTGGCGCGGGCGTGCTGCAGAGCGGCGAGGCGGTCCTGAAGCGGACCTGACCCCGGTTCGAGCCACAACACAACCATGTGCATGCCGCCCTTGTCCCAGTCGAGCGACAGTTCGACCCCGGGAACGAGCCGCAGACCGGTGCGCTCGGCGGCAGTCCGCGCCTCGGCGATCCCCTCCTGGGTGTCGTGATCGGTGAGGGCGATTGCCTCGAGGCGCATTTCCACGGCCTCCTTGACCAGACCGGCAGGCGTCGATGAGCCGTCCGACGCGGTGGAGTGAGTGTGGAGGTCGACGTACATCGTCGGCGAGGCTACCGGCGGCGCCGGCGACTGGTGGTCACGGTGGTGATCACTCGATCGTGATCGACTCGATGTAGACCGTCTCCGTGGGCTTGCTCCGCTCGGTTCGTCCCGGTGGTGCGATGGTTGGCACCGCTGTAATCGCGTCCAGCGCCTCGTCTCCGGATACGACTGTCCCGATCACGGTGAACGAGTTGGACAGGCCGGCTGCCTCCGCTCCGGTGACGATGAAGAACTGACTTCCGGTGCTCCCACGGCCGGCATTGGCCATTGCCACCACCCCGCGTTCATAGACGAAGTCCGCTTCGGGGAACTCGTCGGGAAGCTGGTAACCCGGGCCGCCGAAGCCCGAGGCCTCCGGGTCGCCGCCCTGGATCACGAAACCGTCGACGATTCGATGCAACACCGTCCCGTCGTAGAAGCCCTCGTTTGCCAGGAAAGCGAACGAGTTCACCGTCTCCGGCGCCCCGCTCGGGTCGAGTGCGATCGTGATCTCTCCACACGACGTTTCGATCACTGCTACCGGGTTCGAGCTGAGGATGACCTCTTGGGGAGCGTCGAAGGTCATCAGCGTGACCTCTGGGGCCGGGTCGGCCCCGCACGCCGTCGGTTGGTCGCGATAGGCCAGGTAGTCGGGTGGCAGCTCCGGCTCATCGCGGCCGAGGTTGGCGGTGACCAAAAGCACCAGCGCTACCGCGGTGCCGACACCGAGTGCGATCCGGATCCGGCGGAAGGTCTCCCTCTGGGCCTGCTTCTTGGCCTTGGCCTGTCGCTGGGCGTTACGGGCCTGTTTTTGTCGGTTGCGTTTGTCGGAGGTCATGGAGGAGGGGATGGTAGGCCGAGGCCTGTGGCCTCGGCGCCGCGGGTCTCCAGGCCAAAGACAAATCCTTCTGGGGGACGACCCCCAGATCGATCGGCTGGGACCCCCGCCCGGTCCTGACGGCAGCTAGTCGGTCGTCGCCCGGCCGTTCAGGGCGGCGTGGTCGTGACCGCTCTGGTCCCCGTGGCCGGGCGACCGCCGGTGGCTGGCGACTGGTGGCTGGTAGCTGGAAGCCGGTCTCCGGGTCGGTACACTTCATCGCTCCGCCAGCAAGGTCTGCAATGGCTCTCGTCGTCCAGAAGTACGGTGGCACCTCGGTGGGTTCGCCCGACCGGATCGCCCGCGTCGCCGACCGGGTGGTCGCCACCCGGAAGGAAGGCAACTCCGTCGTGGTTGTCGTCTCGGCGATGGGTCATACGACCGACGAGTTGATCGACCTGGCCAACGCAGTCAGTGTCAACCCGCCGGCTCGCGAGATGGACATGCTCCTCACCGCCGGTGAGCGGATTTCCATGGCGCTCGTGGCGATGGCGATCATCGACCGGGGAGTGGAGGCGGTCAGCTTCACCGGGTCCCAGGCCGGGATCCTCACCGAAGGGGAGCATGGGTCGGCCAAGATTGCCGAGATTCGGGGGTTCCGCGTCAAGGACAGCCTCGACGGCGGCAAGGTCGTCATCGTGGCCGGCTTCCAGGGCGTGGATCCTGTCACCAAAGAGATCACCACGATCGGCCGCGGCGGATCCGATGCCACCGCCGTCGCCCTGGCGGCCGCGTTGGGTGCCGACGTGTGCGAGATCTACACCGATGTCGAGGGTGTCTACACCGCCGACCCCCGGATCGTCCCGACGGCACGGAAACTCGACGAGATCAGCTTCGAGGAGATGCTGGAGTTGTCGGCATCAGGTGCCGGGGTGCTGATGAGCCGGTCGGTCGAGTTCGGCCGCCGCTTCAACATCCCCATCCACGTCAGATCATCTTTCAACGACAACCCGGGTACCTGGGTCAAGGAGGCCACCATGGAGCAGGCAATCATCAGCGGCATCGCCCACGACACCTCCGAGGCCAAGGTCACGGTCAGAGGCGTGCCGGACAAGCCCGGTGTGGCAGCGGCCTTGTTCGAGCCAATGGCCGACCGCGGCATCAACGTGGACATGATCGTGCAGAACGTGTCGCATGACGGTTCCACGGACATCAGCTTCACGGTCCCGGCGGCGGCGGTCACAACCGCAGGCGAGATCGCGCGCCGTGTCGCGACCGACGTGGAGGCTGCCGGGGTGGAGATCGACCCCGGAATCGCGAAGGTGTCACTGGTGGGTGCAGGCATGAAGTCACATCCCGGCGTCGCCGCCAAGGTGTTTCGCGTTCTCGCCGAGGCCGGGATCAACATCGACATGATCTCGACTTCGACCATCCGGATCTCGTGCGTGGTGCCGAGTGGTGACGTCGAGGCGGCGGTGCGAGCCCTCCACGATGCGTTCGAACCGCCGATGGTCGAACAGGAGGAAGGCGCATGAGAGTCGGAATCGTGGGTGCCACCGGAGCCGTCGGCCGGACGATGCTCGACATCCTCATCGAGCGCTCCTACCCGGTGGACGAACTCCGCATGTTTGCCTCGGAGCGTTCAGCGGGTTCGAAGGTGGAAACCCCCTGGGGGGAGGTCGAGGTCGAGGATCTGGGCCTGGCCGTCCCGACCGGGGTGGAGGTGGCCCTGTTTTCGGCCGGTGCGGACCGCTCGAAGCGATACGCTCCGGCGTTCGTGGCCGCCGGTGCGGTCGTGGTCGACAACTCGTCGGCGTTCAGAATGGACCCTGAAGTCCCTCTGGTCGTCGCCCAGGTCAACGATCATGCCGTTGCCGACCGTCCACGGGGAATCATCGCCAATCCCAATTGCACCACGATGGACTTGATGATGGCGGCCGGGCCGTTGCATCGGGCTGCCGGACTCGAGTCGATGGTGGCGACCTCCTACCAGTCGGTGTCCGGCTCGGGCATGAAGGGGATAGACGAACTGCTGCGGCAGACGGATCTGCTCCGCAGCGACCCGGAGGCATTGCAGCGTGGTAGGTGGGACGACCCCGGGTCTACGGTCTACACCCGACCCATCGGGTTCAACGTGATCCCGCTGGCCGGATCCGAGAGCGACGCCGGTTACACCGACGAGGAGTGGAAGCTGGTCAACGAGACGCGAAAGATCCTCGACGAACCCTCGATCCGGGTGGAACCCACCTGCGTCCGGGTACCGGTGATGGTGGGCCACGGCATCGCCGCCACCATGCGGTTCCGGCGACCGGTCGCACTCGACGAGGCCCGTGAGATCCTCGGCGCCGCCCCTGGAGTGCAGCTGTGGGAGGACGTGGTGCCTACCCCGCTCGACAGTGCCGGCATCGACGACGTGCTCGTCGGTCGGGTGCGGGCGACGATCGGGGAACCGGGCGGGATCAACCTGTGGGTGGTGGGCGACAATCTGCGCAAGGGTGCGGCTCTGAACGCGGTCCAAATCGCCGAACTCCTGACCGACTAGTTGTTACCGCGAACCCTGGGTTCACCAACACCGTGACGGTGTTCGACAGCCCACGGTTCGTCCGGAGAGGATGGAGGAACCTCATGACGAGAACGCTCGACGACTTCGCAGTGCTGACCTTCGACTGTTACGGAACCCTGATCGATTGGGAATCGGGGATTTGGGATGCCTATCAGCCGCTCATCATGGCCAACCAGCGCCACGACCTCACCCGCGACGTCGTGCTGCGAGCTCATTCCCGCCACGAGAGCTCGATCCAGGCCGAACAGCCCAAGGTGCGCTATCCGACGGTGCTGGCAGAAGTCCACGGGGCGCTGGCCGCTGAGTTCGACCTTCGGACGACCGACGACCTCGACATCGCGTTCGGCGGTTCGCTGCCGCACTGGCCGGCGTTCCCCGACACCGCAGATGCTCTCCGGTTCTTGAAGACGCGATACCGCCTCGTGATCCTGTCCAATGTCGACCGGGCCGGGTTCGCGGCCTCCAACAGGAAGCTGGGGGTCGTCTTCGACGCCATCTACACCGCAGAGGACATCGGAACGTACAAGCCCGACCCCGGCAACTTCGACTACCTGCTCCAGCACCTCGAGACCGATCTCGGGCTGGGTCCGACGGACGTGCTTCACACCGCACAGAGCCTGTTTCACGACCACGTGCCCGCGAAGGAGCGGAATCTGGCCACGGCATGGATCGACCGCCAGCGGCTGTCGGCAGGCGGGAGTTGGGGAGCCACCGCCGAGGTGTCCCAGCCGCCTCGTACCGACTTCGTGTTCTTCTCGATGGCCGAGATGGCCGACGCCGTGGCCAGTTAGCCGATTCGGCACCACGAAACGACAGGCACCCCGGTAGATCTTGCGCCGGCTCCTCGTATCCGAGACTCCGTGCCGACCCATCGGGGCACCTGCACCGACCACTGTGGGCGACCGGGTTGAGCCGTGACAGGGCCGAAGGTCCCTACCTGGGCCGAGCTCAGCGAGCAGGTTCGGTCCTGCGGGTCCAGAGCTCGTGATTGGCGATCGCCAGGTGAAGGTCGTGTACTCGCCTGAGCGTCGCCAGACGGTCCTGATCCAGGACCTGACATATGGTGGCCCAGTGGACCGAAACGGCGTCACCAGGAAGTGCGCCGATCCCCGGCGGCAGCGTCACGGACACCGGGCTCGGAGTGGCCTCGGCGAGTCGGTCGTCTTCCCAGGTCAGAGCTCGCCGGTTCACGACCGCCGATGCGCCGTTGACCGACACCACCTCGGCCGAACTGACTCGGCACCCATCCAGCACGTCGAGGCTCGGGGCATTGATGCCGCGGTCCTCGAAGCCCGCTCGGAGCAGCCCCACCCACGGATACACACAGAACACGTGGAAGGCGTGGCTCGGAGTGGCTCCGCTCGCCAGAGCGGAGACGACCGCATCCCATCGCGAAGCTGCCTGGCGGCGGAATCGATCGTCCAGCGACCGCCACCAATCGTGAGGGTCGACCCTCGGAGCGGGGGAGCCTCCGAGCCAGTACGCCTCCACCACGTCCGCGTCGAGCGGATGCTTCCGGTCGCGATGAGCGAGCAGTTCGAGGTAGGGCCAGGCACCCTCGAACGCAGCAGCCACGTTGGTGGCCTCCTCCAGTGGAAGCGCCGGAGTCGTCGCGACCTCCAGCGTGGGTCGGGGATCGATCGGTCCGCAATATCCGAGCCGGTTGGGCGGAGTTGCGTACCGGGCGAACAGCTCGGGACCGGTCACCTATCCGCCGCCGGCGATGAGGTGCGTCCCGGCCAGGCGAGGAGCAGACCTGCCCCGGCGACCAGGAGCATCAGGCCCGCCGGACTCGCCAGGGCAGCACCCTGAACGGTCGTCTGGAGCAGTGCGGTGATCACCGCGCCGGCGACGAGTACGGCCGTGACGTCCAGGGCCGGCGCGAGGGCCAGTGCTGCGAACCAGGTGAGGACATATGCGGACAGGAACCCACCCGCCACGATGATCCACACCAAATGTGTGGTCGTGAGACCGGCGAAGTCGAGCGAGACCCCTCGCACGGCGAGCCATCCGCCGAGCAGCGCGGTGCCGCCGATCATCCGAGCGGCCGCGACCGTGGTCGAGCTCACACCCGCCAGGAGGCGCTTGGCGACGACGACCTCAACCGTCCACAAGAGCGTTGCCGCCAGGATCATCCATTCGCCGGGTCCAAACGCGGTCGTCGTGAGCTCTCCGGCCAGGAGGATCTGGCCCGCCACGAGAAGGCCGATCGCCAAGAGATGTGGCGCCCTGACGCGCTCCTTCAAGATCAGCGGCGCAGCAATGGCAACCCAGATCAGCAGCGACTTGTGGATCACAGCCGCCTGGACCGAAGATGCTCTTGCCAGGCCTTCGAAGAACAGTGCGAACGGGATGCTGCCGCCGACCACTGCCACCGCGGCGAGACGCCTCTGCTCCGAGCCGGTCAAACGGGATCGTTCCGGTTCCCGCCGGCGGCGCAGATGAGCCACTGCGGCGACGGCCCCGACCACGATCGCTGCAACCAGATTCTTGATCGTCGTGTAGGCGGTCGGGTCGGTGATCTCGCTCCACGCACGAACCCCGTAGCCGTTGAAGAAGACGGCAAACCCGCTGACGATGGCTGTTAGGGCAGCGAGCAGCAGGCCCGTGGTCCGAGGATTGGCAGCACGGCGATGTCGAGTAGTGGCTGATTCACCCATGGCCGGAATTCAATACGTCCATCCGGGTCTGGGCGAGTGCCGAAAGTCTCTAAGCGACCGGCCGTCGGTCTCATACCTTTGGGTCGTGGACGGCGTCCTCGTCTCTCGCTCGGGTCTCGACGACCTGATATCGGATCTGACGCAGCGCGGCTACGAGGTGCTCGGACCTACCCGGGTAGATGGCGCGATCGTCTACGACCGAATCGGATCGACGGCAGATCTCCCCGTTGGATGGGGTGACGAACAGGGGCCTGGTGGATACCGCCTCGTGGATCGCGGCGACGAGGGTCTCTTCGGATACACGGTGGGACCGATGTCCTGGAAGCGGTTCCTGTTCCCACCGCGCCAAGATCTGTTCACGGTCAGCCGGTCGAACGGAACACTGACGTTCAACCAGGCAGAGATCACTGCTCCGGAGCGGGCCTTCTTCGGGGTGAGAGCCTGTGAACTGGCGGCTATCGGCATCCAGGATCGAGTATTCCTCGAGTCGGGGTTCGTCGATCCCGGGTACGCCGAGAGGCGTCGGTCGGCTCTGGTCGTCGTCGTCGAATGCGGGACCGCCGGAGGCACCTGCTTCTGTGCATCGATGGGAACCGGGCCGGGGTGTTCGGGAGGTTTCGATCTTGCGATCACCGAATTGCCCGGGGACCCGATCGACTACCTGGTCAGAAGCGGGAGCCCGGCCGGAGCGGCGCTACTCGAGGGTCTCGGGGGTCGACCGGCAGGAGACGCTGACTTCGAACGCGCCCGCCGGGTGGTCGAGCAGGCCGCGGCCTCCATGGGCCGCTCGCTCGAGGTAGAGGGCATTCGGGATCTCCTCGTCGACGGGCCCGAGCATCCTCGCTGGTCGGAGGTCGCTGAGCGGTGCCTGGCTTGTGGCAACTGCACGCTCGCATGCCCGACGTGTTTCTGCTCGACGACCGTCGATCGCGTTTCGCTCGACGGAGACGCCGTCCGCTCGAGGCGATGGGACTCCTGTTTCGGCCTCGACTTCAGCGGCCTCCACGGACACTCGGTGCGAGCGACCGTCAAGTCCCGCTACCGCCAGTGGATGACGCACAAGCTGGCTACGTGGCACGACCAGTTCGGATCGAGTGGCTGCGTGGGTTGTGGCAGGTGCATCACATGGTGTCCGGTAGGGATCGACATCACCCAGGAAGTGAGGGCGATCAGGGAGGAGGCGGTTCGATGAATCCCGAAGACACGCTCAGGAGCTCTCCGCTGGTTCGGGGCCTCAATGCTGACAGCATCGCATTCCTGGAGTCGGTTGCGGCGGTCGCCGAGTTCGGTGCTGGACAGCTTCTCTTCGAGGAGGACTCGGCGGCAGAGTCCTTCTATCTCGTCGGCGAAGGTCGGGTGGGGCTCGAAGCCCTGGTTCCGGCCGGCCCTGCGGTCCTGGTCGAAACCATCGGCCCGGGCGCACTCGTGGGGGTGAGCTGGTTGTTCCCGCCGTTCCGGTGGAGCTGGGCGGCTCGGGCGCTGGCACCCACCAAAGCCCTGGTGTTCCCTGGTGAGGCGGTCCGAAGGCGATGCGACGCCGACGCCGACCTCGCCCTGCACGTGTACCGGACGGTGGCAGAGGAGGCGGTTCGCCGCCTCCACTCGACCCGAATCCGGCTGCTCGACCTGTATGGAGATCGTCGGCCATGACCCAGACGATCGCCCCCGAGCAGTCCTGGGCCCCGATGTTGCCTCACCCGTACCGCGTAGTCGGCACGGTCGTTGAGACTCAGGACACCGTGACCTTGCTGTTCGAGAGCCTATCGGATCACCAGCTTCGCTTCCGTCCCGGGCAGTTCACGATGCTCTACGTGTACGGAGTCGGCGAGGTGCCGATCTCGATCGCCGGCAATCCCCACCTCGGGGGTCAGCTGGTGCACACCGTGCGGGCGGTGGGAGCGGTCACCAGGGCCATCTGCGGTCTCCGACCGGGTGACGTCGTCGGTATCCGGGGTCCGTTTGGGACGGGTTGGCCGATCGACCAGGTGGCCGGCCGTGATCTGCTCATAGTGGCGGGCGGGATCGGGCTCGCCCCACTGCGTCCGGCCGTGATCGAGGCGCTGACCCAGCGTGAGTCGATCCGACAACTGTCGCTTCTCTACGGGGCGCGGACCCCGAACGACCTGTTGTACAAGGATGACCTGATCGGGTGGAAGGCGTCGCCATCGATCGACTTCGAAGTGACGGTCGATCGGGCGCACTCCGACTGGTGGGGTGACGTCGGGTTGGTGACGAATCTCCTCCCGCGAGTGAGATTCCAGCCCGACCGGACCACGGCCTTCGTGTGTGGGCCCGAGGTGATGATGCGGGTCGTGGCTCGAGCGTTGCGGACGGCGGGTGTCCACGAAGACCGTGTGTTCGTGAGCCTGGAGCGGAACATGAAATGTGGCATAGGCATGTGCGGTCACTGCCAGTACGGGTCGGACCTCCTGTGTCGAACCGGCCCCGTCGCCCCGTACTCGGCCGTCGCCGACCGGCTCAAGGTGGACGAGTTGTGACCGGCAAACCGAAGCTCGCGGTGTGGAAGTTCGCATCGTGTGATGGTTGTCAGCTCACCTTGCTCGACTGCGAGGATGAACTGCTGGCGATCGCGGGGGCGGTCGAGATCGCCAACTTCCCCGAGGCGTCGAGTGCAGAGATCGCCGGTCCCTACGACGTCTCGCTGGTCGAAGGATCGATCACCACCGAGCATGATGCCGCCCGGATCCTGACCGTGCGCGAACAGTCTCGATTCCTGGTCACCATCGGGGCGTGTGCCACTGCCGGCGGGGTCCAGGCCCTCCGCAACTGGGCGGACGTAGACGAGTTCATCTCCATCGTGTACGCCGAGCCCGAGTTCATCTCCACCCTCGCCACGTCGACGCCGATCGCGGCCCACGTACCGGTGGACTTCGAGTTGAGCGGCTGCCCGATATCGAAGGTTCAGCTCGTAGAGGTGATCGAGGCCTTTCTCCAACGCAGGAAGCCCGATATCCCCACCTACAGCGTGTGCGTCGACTGCAAGCTGCGTGGAACCCCGTGTGTCATGGTCCGCGGCGGGGTCCCGTGCCTCGGACCGATCACCCGGACCGGCTGCGGTGCCATCTGCCCGGCCTACGACCGTGGCTGTTACGGCTGCTTCGGCCCGGCCGAATCCGCCAAGGTCCAGGAGTTGATGAAAGCGTGGGAGGGCCTCGGGGTCTCGGACAGCGACATCGTGCGGGCCCTACGGACATTCAACGCGGCTGCGGAGCCCTTCCAGGAGGTGAGTGACAGCTATGCACGATGAACGCACCTTCGACGTCCCTTACCTCGCCAGGGTCGAGGGGGAGGGGGCGCTCTATGTGAAACTCGAGGGGGATCGGGTGGTGGATCTGTCGTTCCGGATCTTCGAACCGCCCAGGTTCTTCGAGGCGATGCTCCGTGGCCGGCTTCATTCCGAGGCTCCCGACATCACCGCCCGCATTTGCGGTATCTGTCCGGTCGCCTACCAGCTCAGCTCCTGCAATGCCATGGAGCAGGCGCTGGCGATCGAGCTGCCGCGGGAGCTCCAGCAGTTGCGGCGGCTCCTGTACTGCGGCGAATGGATCGAGAGCCACGCCCTGCATGTGTACTTCCTCCACGCCCCCGACTTCCTGGGTTACCCCAGCGGCATCGCAATGGCCGAGGACTTTCCCGAGCGAGTACAGACCGGACTCAGGATGAAGAAGATCGGCAACCACCTGATGACTGTCCTGGGCGGCCGTGAGATCCATCCGATCAATGTCCGGGTGGGCGGGTTCTACCGGGTCCCGCGTCGCTCGGAGCTCGACGCCTTGATCCCCGATCTCGAATGGGGGTTGGAGGCCGCTCTCGACACGGTCAGTTGGGTGGCGGGGTTCCCGTTCCAGGACTTCGAGCGCGACTACGAGTTCGTCGCGATGCAGCACCCCGACGAATACGCCATGCATGAGGGACGGATCGTCTCCAACCGGGGGCTCGACATCGCGGTCGAGCAATGGCCGGCGGTTTTCGAAGAGGAGCACGTCCAGCGGTCGAACGCCCTTCATGCCCGGATCCGAGAGCGGGGCTCGTACCACCTGGGGCCGATGGCCCGTTACAGCCTCAACTCCGAGCGGCTGACGCCCACGGCCCGGCGAGCGGCCGACCAGGCCGGCCTCGGACCGATCTGCAGGAATCCCTTCCGGAGCATCGTGGTCCGGGCGGTGGAGACGGTGTTTGCCTTCGAGGAGGCCCTGCGGCTGATCGACGGCTACCGGCGCCCGGCGGAACCGGCGGTGCTGGTGGATCCAGGGCCCGGCGAGGGTCACGGGGCATCGGAGGCGCCCCGGGGACTGCTGTATCACCACTACGTACTGGGAGCCGACGGAGTGATCGAGTCCGCCCGGATCGTGCCGCCTACGTCCCAGAACCAATTGTCGATCGAGGAGGACCTCCGGACGTTCATCCCGACCCACAGCCACCTCGACGACGACCGCCTGCAATGGGAGTTGGAACAGGCGATCCGGAACTACGACCCATGCATCTCCTGCGCCACGCACTTTCTGGACCTGACCGTCGATCGGGATTGATGTGACCGGCATCGACGAGAGTCAGGCGGCGGCAGGCAGGCTCGTGATCGGACTCGGGAACGTCCATGGGGGAGACGACGCCGCCGGGATCCTGGCGGCGAGACTCGTGTCGGGTGCCCGTGTCGTCGAGACGTCCGACCCGACCTCGTTGCTCGACACCTGGAGCGATGCCGGGGACGTGATCGTGATCGACGCCATGTCCTCGGGTCAGGCCGTCGGTTCTTGGTCCGTCTTCGACCTCGCCGCGAGCCGACTTCCTGCGAAGACGTTTCCTTCGTCGCACGCGTTTGGTCTGAGTGAGGTGGTCGAGACCGCTCGAGCACTGTCGGTCCTTCCTCGCAGGCTTCGGGTGCTCGGCATCGAGGGGCGCAGATTCGCACCGGGCGACCCCCTCTCCCCCGAGGTCGAAGCGGCGATTCGCGACGTGGCTCGGTGGCTGTCGGGTGAGGTGGCGACGTGTGTGTAGCCGTCACCGGGAAGGTTGTCGGGCTGCGGCC
>JBFHRE010000012.1:0-32570 GCA_041591895.1 Acidimicrobiia bacterium | reverse complement strand
CCTGGGCTGGATTGTCCTGGGCTGGATTGTCCTGGGCTGGATCCTCCAGGGCTGAATTCTCTTGGGCCGGGTTGGGGCGGTCCATCTCGTGCTCCTCTCTCCCCACCCTTTCGGGTTGAGGGACGTCGCATATTCGCTCGAGCCGCTGCTCGACCTCGGCCGCCGTGCTGGTCGCCCGTGTCATCAGGGGTCTACGACAGTCTACCGGACCCGCTTCCCAGGTCGCCCGCCTACCCTGCCGGCGGACATGCCGAGGCGCGACATCTCGATGACCGATGCCGAGATCGACACCTTCCTGACCGAGGTGAGACATCTCCAGGTGGCGACGAACGGCGCCGACGGCTACCCCCACCTCACCACCCTCTGGTTCGTGCTCGACGATGGGTGGGTGGTGTTCCGCTCGTTCACCAAGAGCCAGCGCATCGTCAACCTTCGACGCGACCCCAGGGTGACCGCACTCGCCGAGTCGGGGGCGACGTATGAGGAGCTCAAGGGGGTCATGATCCAGGGAGTGGCCCACCTCGACAACGCCCCGGACGCTGTGATCGAGGTCAACCGGCGAGTCATGGAAAAGATGGCCGGACACCCCGTCGACGACGAAACCGCCCAAGCGCTGTTCGGACGGCATGCCGGCAAGAACACGGTGGTTCGGATCGAACCTGTCAGGGTTGCGAGCTGGGACCACTCCCGCCTCGAGGGCTTCTACTGATCCGCGGCTGCCACCGCCTCACAGGCGCACTAGGTTGAGATCGAGATGCCAGATCGATTTCGCGAACACCGAAGCCGCCTCTCGAAGCACGTTGGCACCAACGGAATCGCGGTGATCCCCGCTGCTCGAGAGGCCGTCCGCAACCACGACGTCCGCCATCCGTTCCGACAGAACTCGGATTTCTTCTACCTGACCGGGTTCGAGGAACCCGACGCCGTGGCCGTGATCACGCCCGGCCACGACGATGGCGAATTCCACCTCTTCGTGCATCCTCGTGACCGGGAAACCGAGGTGTGGAACGGTTACAGGGCGGGAGTCGAGGGTGCGGTGCAGTTCCACCGGGCGGACACGGCCTATCCGCTCTCGGATCTCGACAAGGTCCTAACCCGGCTCTTGATCGGCCGGGACGTTCTTTTCTTCCCCGCGCTGGCTGCGGCCGGTGACGGGCCGGTCCGCGCCTCGCTCGAGCGGGCCTTCCACCACCGCACCCGCTTCGGAGGCGCGGCACCGACCCAGGTGATGGATCTCTCGTCGGTACTCTCCGAGCTGCGACTCGTCAAGGGTCCCTCCGAAATCGAGAGCCTCGCCGCGGCCTGTGAGCTCTCGGCCGAAGGCCACCGGGAGGCGATGCGCTTCACCCGACCCGGCCTGTTCGAGTACCAGGTGCAGGCGGCGATGGAATACGTGTGGCGAGAAGGCGGTTCCGTCCGCAACGGCTATCCGTCGATCGTGGCGTCAGGCCCGAACGCAATCGTCCTCCACTACGAGCAGAACGATCGGATGATCGAGGACGGCGATCTCGTGCTGATCGACGCCGGGGCGGAGGTGGACATGTACTCCGCCGACATCACCCGGACCTTCCCGGCCGGCGGCAGCTTCACCCCTGCCCAGCGATCCGTCTACGAGGTCGTGCTCACCGCCCACCACGAGGCGATGAAAGTCAGCCGGCCGCATTCGACCCTGGGTGCGGTGAGTGGGATGGCTACGCGCACGATCACCGAGGGACTGGTCGACCTGGGAGTGCTCCCGGCGTCGGTGGACGACTCCCTGGCGATGCACCATTACCGCGAGTTCTTCATGCACGGAACCAGCCACTGGCTCGGGCTCGACGTGCACGATGCCGGCGTCTACCGACACAACGGCTCACACCGCTCGCTGGAGCCGGGGATGGTCTTCACCGTGGAGCCGGGAATCTACATCGCCGCCGACCGCCCCGAGGTCGAGTTCGCGATGCTGGAGTACGACCTGGACGAATGGACCCGGCGGCGCATAGTCGAGGGCCGCGAGGCGGCGCGGGCGAAGGAGGCGGAGGAGCGGGAGAACGCCCCCAAGGTGGTCCATGCGATCCCCGACGAGTTGCTCGGGATCGGAGTCAGAATCGAGGACGACGTACTGATCACGCTCGATGGGCATGAGAACCTGACAGGGCTCGTTCCTGTCGATCCGGGAAAGATCGAGGCGCTCTGTCAGGAGCGGAGCTGGCTCGAGAGAACCTGACCGATCGGGGCCAGATACGAATCCGTCAGGCTGCCGCCGGTACCACCCGATTGAGGATCACCAGGAAGTGGACCAGGGCGGCAGCTACGACCATCACATGAAACAGCTCGTGATAGCTGAACACTCGCGGCGAGAGGCGAGGCCATTTCGTCAGCATGAACACCATCCCGATGGTGTACAGGAATCCACCGACCGCGATCCAGACGACCGTGTCCACTCCCAGCGCCCGTCCGATCTGCCACATGGGAATGAGCGCCGCCCAACCCATTGCAGACTGGATCGTCACCGACGGTCCCAGGCGGACCCTTCGCTCGGACCACTTCACGACGATTCCTGTCACTGCGGCAAGCCACACGACGGCGAGTGAGGCGATCCGCCACGCTCCTTCGAGTGCCACGACTGCGAACGGGGTGAAACTACCGGCCACCACCAGGAAGATCGCCGAGTGGTCCAGGCGCCGCAGCCGCTCCTTCCATCGATCGTTCCACGGCACGGAGTGATACAGGCTCGATGTCGTGAACAAGGCCACGAGGGAAGCACCGTACAGAACCAGCGCCGTCCTGACTCCGGGCGTCACCTCCCCGATCACGGCCAGAACGACGACACCGGCGACAGCCACGAGCGCGGCCGCACCGTGGATCATTCCCCGGAGCGGGTGCTGCATCTTGCCGATCGTGAATCTCTGCATTCCCTGCCTCTGACACCAAGGTATTCCGACCGTCCCACGGCCCCTACCGCCATTCCGACCACCACTTCATCGGCGGTCGTGGCGACCACATTACGGGCAAAGACCGGGTATGAAGCCCTCCCCGCGATGCGCACTGCGCCAACCGTCTACCGTCGCGGACGTGAGCGACACGGTTCGGATCGCAAACTGCTCCGGTTTCTACGGTGACCGGTTCTCGGCGGCCCGGGAGATGGTCGAGGGCGGGCCCATCGATTTCCTCACGGGGGACTACCTGGCGGAGCTGACGATGGCCCTCTTGTGGCGCTCTCGATCCAAGGACCCGTCGCTCGGGTACGCCACGACGTTCCTCCGTCAGATGGGTGAGATCCTGCCGGCTGTGGTCGAACGCGGCATCCGCGTCGTCAGCAACGCCGGGGGGCTCAACCCTCGCGGGCTGGCCGCGGCCTTGGAGAAGATGGCAGAAGCCGTCGTCCGCCCACCCGAAATCGCCATCGTCGACGGGGACGACATCCTCGACCAGCTCGAGGCTCTGATGTCCGAGGGGGAAGAGCTTCGTCACCTCGAAACCGGTCGCTCCATACGTGAGGTCGGAGTCGCGCCGGTCACTGCGAATGCATACTTGGGAGGTCGCGGCATCGCCGCCGCTCTCGACGGCGGAGCCGACATCGTCGTGACCGGCCGGGTGACCGACGCCGCCCTCGTGATCGGGCCGGCCCTTCATCACCATGGCTGGGCGCCCGACCAGTGGGACCCGCTCGCCGGCGCACTCGTCGCAGGCCACATCATCGAGTGTGGGGCTCAGACCACCGGTGGCAATTTCTCGTTCTTCACGAGCGTGCCAGGACTCGATCACGTCGGTTTTCCCATCGTCGAGATCGATGCGAACGGCGAGTTCACGGTCACCAAACACCCGGGCACCGGCGGCATGGTGACGGTGGAAACCGTCACCGCCCAGCTGCTCTATGAGATCGAGGGACCTCGTTACGAAAACCCGGACGTGACCGCTCGATTCGACTCGATCCGGTTGGTGCCGGACGGGCCTGATCGGGTTCGCGTCACCGGCATCGTCGGCGAACCACCTCCACCCACGACCAAGGTTGCGATCAACCATCTGGGCGGGTATCGCAATTCGGTCACGTTCGTTCTCACCGGCCTCCAGATCGAGGAGAAGGCCGAGGCGGTGGAGCGGGCGCTGTGGGCGTCCCTGGGAGGAGAAGCCGGCTTCGCCGAGACAGATGTCCGGCTGCTGGGTCGAGAAACCCCCGATCCGGAGAGCAACGAAGAGGCCATGGCCCGCCTCCGGATCACGGTCAAAGACCCCGATCCCACCCGGGTGGGGCGACGGTTCTCGGCCGCGGCAGTAGAACTGGCCCTCGCTCACTATCCGGGGTTCTTTGCCACCGAACCACCCGGCGATGCGAGCCCGTATGCCGTCTATTGGCCAACGAAAGTCCGAGCGGACCGGATCCGGCATCGGGTCACGGTCAAAGGAGAGGAGTTCGAGATCCCACCGCTGATGGTTCCTGCCACAGTTGGTCACGACGCCGACGAGCCCGCGGTCGAGATCCCTCCCCCCGCCGACGGCAAAGAGGTGGCGGCCCCTCTCGGACACGTACTGGGCGCCCGATCCGGCGACAAGGGAGGTACGGCAAACCTCGGGTTGTGGGTTGCCGGACCACCCGCCTACCGGTGGATGATCGAGTACCTCGACGCGGACCGTCTCCGGGAACTCATTCCGGAATGCGCCGGGCTGGAGGTAGATCGCCATTTGTTCCCCAATCTGATGGCCATGAACTTCGTGATCCATGGCCTGCTCGGTGAAGGGGTGGCGTCGTCGGTCAGAACCGACCCACAGGCAAAGTCGCTCGGCGAATTCCTCCGGGCTCGAATCGTCCCTGTGCCGCTCGGGCTCATCCGTCCGGAGTTCGCAGCGCTCTACCATTCGTGACCGGAACCCCGTCATGGCCAACATCAATCGTCTCCTGTACAAGATCTATGAGGACCGGCTCGTCGATGGGCTGGACTCAGAGCGATTTCCCCGCCACATCGGAATCATCCTCGATGGGCATCGTCGCTACGCCCGAACCGAGGGTCTACCCACCTACACCGACAGCTACCGGGCAGGGATGGGTCGGTTCCTCGACTTCCTCGACTGGGCGGAGGAACTCGGGATCCCGGCGATCACCGGCTGGCTGCTGTCGCGGGAGAACCTCGACCGTCCCGCCGAAGAGCTGACACCGTATTTCGAGGTCTTGATCGAGTTGTTCGACCAACTCCCCGCGTCGTGTGCTCGTCACGGCATGAAGCTGAAGTTCGTCGGCAGCCTCGACCTCCTGCCGGACCGAGTGGTGGCTGCAGCCAAACGTGCGGAAGAGGCTTCCTCTACCGGGGATCGACGGTTGACGATCGCCATGGGGTATGGAGGGCGCCAGGAGATCACAGACGCGGTTCGTGATCTCGTGACCGATCTAGCCGCTCGCGGTGTGGGCGCCGGCGACATGGCTTCGGAGATCACTGCCGAGGCGATCGGGCGGAACCTCTACGCGCCGGATCTACCCGATCCAGACCTGCTCATCCGAACCAGCGGCGAGTCACGCCTCTCGGGTTTCCTGCTGTGGCAGTCCGCGTATTCCGAGTTCGCGTTCGTAGACGTCTACTGGCCAGCATTCAGGCGAGTCGACTTCCTCCGGACCCTGCGCGATTACACCCGCCGAGAGCGTCGATTCGGCCGGTGATGCCGACTCCCGGCAACCAGCAACCGGTCGCCGGCCGCCCGCTCCGCAGCGCCGCCCCAACGATGGACCCGACGTCGTAAACCTCTGACGGCAGCCGAGGGTGTGAGTTGTGTCAGAAAGGACACAGTCATGGGCAGGAAGCACCTTCTCGCAATCACGGTTCTGGCCCTGGTGACCGCCTGCGGCGGCGCCACCCCGGACACAACTACGGCAACGACCGTCCTCGCCGGGCCCGGAACCCCGACGACCGTCGTCACCACCACTCAGCCGCCGGTGGCTCCCACCACCTCCGCACCGGTGACAACGACACCTCCAGAGACAACTACCACCACCGCCGCCCCGACTCCGCCCCCGGCAGAGGTCGCGGTCTCGGTCGATCACCTGTTCTTCATGCACGACTCCGGCGGAAACAAGGTGCGGCAGGGCCCGTTCCTGATCTCGGTCCATCGGCCGCTGGGCAAGGTCTCCCCCAAAGCGCTCGTCGAGGCACTGATGGACGGACCGACCTCGACGGAGGAAGCTGCCGGCATCAGCAGCGCCGTTCCAGATGTGACGGTGCGATCCGTCTCGATCTCACGCGGAGTGGCGACCGTCGACCTCGACCCTGCGTTCGAGAAGGGTGGGGGTTCGCTATTGATGACCTCCCGGCTCGCGCAGTTGACATACACCCTCACGGGCGTGGAGGGAGTCGACGGAGTGCGCCTGCGCCTGGGCGGACGCGACGTGTCCGTATTCTCGGGCGAGGGAATCATCGTCAGGAACCCGATGACCCGAACCGACTTCGAGATGCTGCTCCCGGGAATCCTCGTGGAAACACCTGGCTGGGGCGCCGACGTCTCACGCTCCTTCCGGATCAAGGGCACCGCCGCCGTGTTCGAGGCCACCTTCCTCTGGTCCGTGTCTGCCGCCGGATCCGAGGTCGTCCCGCTGACCATCGGAATGACCGACAACGGGGTTGGCTGGGGCAAGTTCGACGTCAGGGTCGACGTTCCCTCCAGCGTCTCCGGTCCGGTCGAGTTGCAGGTCTGGGAGGCTTCGGCGGAAGACGGAAGCGACCAGGCGGTACGAACCGTGCGGTATGTGATCTCTGGCTGAACCGGTCGATCACACCGTGGAGCACAAAGCGATGACGGCCGCCCGAGGGGCGGCCGTTATCGTTGGGCAAACACGGGAGGAGGGGTTGGGCTGAAACCCTCTCGTGCCATCACAACATCGACATTTCGAGCAGAGAACTTGAGCACGGAAATCAAATTTCTTCGGAACGCTCTGAGCGACCACCTGAGACAGCACGCGATCCGGACGGATGGACCGTTCACCCTCCGCTCGGGCGAGGTGTCGGACTACTACATCGATGCCCGCCAGACCACCTTCGACGGATACGGGGCCCTGGCGGTCGGGCGCGCGGTCCTCGCCGAGCTACCGGTCGACGTCGAAGCGGTCGGTGGTCTGACCATGGGGGCCGACCCCGTGGCGGTGGCGACGGCGATTGCTGCGGCGGCCGACGGGCGGGCACTCAAAGCGTTCTCCATTCGCAAGGAGGCGAAGGGTCATGGCACCGGAGGCCGAATGGTCGGACCGGTGACGGCCGGTTGCGGAGTCGCCATCGTCGAAGACACCACGACCACCGGAGGGGCGATCGCAGAAGCGATCGACGTGGCGATCGAGGTCGGCCTGAGGGTTCTGGTCGCAATCTCGCTCGTCGACAGGTCGGGAGGGGTGGTGGGCGACCGCCTGGCCTCGATGGGTATCACCTACCGCCCGCTGTTCACACCGGAAGACTTGGGACTGTGAGCAGTCTGGCCATTCGGCGCTCCGCCTGGCGGATGTGGGGCACGTCCCTACTCGGGGTGCCGATGGTGGTGGTGGCAGTGGATGTGCTGACCACGAACCGGCTCACCAACTGGCTGCGGGCGGTCGTGTTCGGCACCGACGACAGCCAGGTCCTCGAGCCGCGCGACCGACTGTGGGCCGCAGTGCTCGGAATCGTCGGCTTGATTCTGGTGCTTTGGGGATTGTGGGAGCTGGTGAGGCCCCGCACCGTTCTCTCGGCGAACGGCGACGGCATCACGGTCGAACTGCGAGGGCCGCTCCTTCGACCGACCCGAATTCCATGGGACCTCGTCGATGACGTCGGCGCCGGAGTGGTGGACGACTCCGGGACCGATCTGCCGGTGTTGTGGATCAAGGTCACCGATCCCGCGCGACTGCCCGCCCACCCCTGGGGAGCGAGAATGATCAGTCCGGGCACGTTGGCGATTCTGGCTGTCGACTGGGAGATCGGGGCGGACGAGGCGGCCGCCAAGCTGGTCGACGTGGCGATGGCACGCCTGTCCGAGGCGGATGAGGCCGAACCCAGTGAAGTCGAACCCAGTGAAGTCGAAGCTGGAGGAATCGAAGCTGGAGAAATCGAGCCCGACCAGGTGCCTGGGGTTCAGGAACCGACTGAATGAGGCCGATAGGCGCCCACGTCCCCGGTGCGGACCCACTGGGAGAAGCCGCCGCCCGCGGTGCGGACGTCGTTCAGATCTTCCTCTCCAATCCTCAGAGCTGGAAGGCTCCCCTCCCCCGGTCCGACGCCGACGCCCTCCGAGCGGCCTCGATCCCCATCTACGTACATGCGCCGTACCTGGTGAACGTGGTCGCCGACAACAACCGGGTCAGGATTCCCAGCCGCCGGATCCTCCAGGAGAGTTGTGACGCGGCCGCCGCCATCGGGGCTGCCGGGGTGGTGGTTCACGGCGGCCACGTCACCGGCGAAGGAACACTCGCGGACGCCTGGCCTCGCTGGCGGAAAGCACTCGAGACCCTCGACTCCGAGGTACCGGTCCTGATCGAGAACACCGCGTCGGGCGACTTCGCCTGCGCCCGGCGGGTGGAGGCTCTCGCCCTCCTCTGGGAGGAGATCGGGGACCTCGAGCCGGGGTTCGTGCTCGATACTTGTCACGCCTGGGCAGGTGGGGAACCCCTCGACGAGTTGGTCGAACGGGTGCTCGCGGCGACGGGTCGGATCGACCTCGTCCATGCCAACGACTCACGCGACGAATTCGACTCCCGCCGCGACCGACACGCGAACCTGGGAGCCGGGAAGATGGATCCGGGCGACCTGGCGATGGTTCTCGCCGGTTGTCGGGCTCCGATCGTGGTGGAGACGCCGGGAGAGGCGGCCGACCACCTCCAGGATCTCGATTGGATCCGTAGCCACCTCAACGAGTGAAGGCCAGGTCCACCGTCAGGGGCAAGTGGTCGGATCCGAGCTCGGGACCGAGCACGCGGTCGACGACGATCAGTCCGTCCGAGTACAGGAGATGGTCGATCGGCACTCGTAGGAATGGCGGGCTGGTCGTGGGGAAACTCAACTCCAGGCCGTATCCCTGCTGCGAGTTGCGGAGTCGGGTCCGGGTGACCAGCGACCTGAACGGCTTCGACCACGGCGAAGCGTTGAAGTCCCCGACCACCACCCGTCGCCCGGTGACCTCGGTCGCCCAATCCGCGGCAAACGCCAACTGTCGGTCTCGGTGTCGGGCCCGGTCCTCGTTGATCGGCGACAAGGGATGGATGCCCAAGATCGAGACCGAGCCGTTGGGAGTGTCCAGCACCACCTCCACCGCCCGCGGCTCGGACTCGGCGAAGCCATAGCCGGTCACGACTGCGTCCCCTCTCACCAGCACCATGGTGGCAAAAATGAGACTCCCCTCCCGCTGGACCTCGACCCGGTAGGGAAGGTCGGCGCCGACGATCGCGTCCTCCCAAGGCTCGAAAGCCTCGTGGAGAAAGACGACATCCGCGTCGGCCTCACGCAGAAACTCCGCGACCTCCTCGAAGTCCTCGTTCTGATCGAACAGATTGAAAGACACCACCCGAATTGACGTGGAAGTGGGGGATCCGCGCGGGATCGGTTCGAAGAAGAGCGGAGCACACACCGCCAGGTTCACCGCCAAGCCGGCCAGCGCCACCAGCAACCCCCACCGACGACGGGCGAGAGCCAGCGTCGCGGCCAGAAGCACCGACGCCCCCAGCAACTGCGGCCGGAAGTTGGAAACGAGATCGAGTGGCCACCAGAAATCGCCGAAGAAGGCGGCGACCGAGCCGCCGGCGACCATCCCAGCCAGAATCGAGACGAGGATCACGCCGGTGGCAGCCACCCTGCGATGTGACGACCGATCTCCTCGCCGGAGTCTTCCTGAATGAAGTGGATACCAGGCACCGTCACCTCGACCTGATTGGGCCACGAGCGGCAGAAATCCCGCTGGCGGCCGATGAGGATCGAGCCGGGATCGGCATTCACGAAAAGCTTGGGCACCTCGGACTCGGCCAACCACCGACCGTAGGACTCGACGATGGCCGCGACATCGGGGGGCTCACCGTCGATCGGGATCTCACGGGGCCAGGTGAGCGTCGGCCGCCGGCCCTCACCACCATCGAGAAACGGTCGGCGATACTCGTCCATCACCTCCTGGGAGAGGGGCTTCAACACCGACGCCGGCAGGATTCGCTCGACAAACACGTTCTTCTCCAGGACCATCTCGTCGCCTGCGGGCGACCGCATCCCCTGGAACACCCTGCGGGCGGCCTCTGGCCAGTCGTCCCATGTGACGGGCTGAACGATGGTCTCCATGTAGGCAATGCCGGCGACCGCCGAGCGATGGCGGTTCGCCCAATCGAACCCGAGTCCGCCACCCCAGTCGTGGAGAACGAGCACGACGTTTTCACTCACGCCCAGTGCGGCCAGCAGGCCGTCCAGGTAGCGACGGTGATCGACGAAGCGATACGAGGACACCTTGTCGGAGTCCCCCATCCCGACCAGATCGGGGACGATGCATCGACCGGCACCTTCGAGTGGTGGCAGCACTCTGCGCCAGAGATACGAGCTGGTCGGATTGCCGTGCAACAGGACGATCGGCCGACCCTCGCCGGCTTCGACGTACGCCATCCGAACGCCGTCAACGGTGGCGAATCGCTTCTCCCAACCCGACATGATCTGACAGTAGCCGGGATGGACTCGACTGCCGTCGGGGTCTACAACGTGGTCAAGGCATAGCGGAGCGCTTCTGCCTGCTGGTGCACGGACTCCACCGATCCGCCCCCGAGACTGATGCGCCGATCGATTGATCCGACAGGGTCGATCAACTCCAGGTCCCCGACGATGAAAGCCGGGTCTGCTGCCAGCAGATCGTCGACCGAGGCGTCCGCCAGGTCTCTGCCCTCTGACACGAGCTGTGCCACCAGGCGCCCGACGGCGTGATGGGCCATCCGGAATGGCATCCCGCGGCGCACCAGAGCCTCGGCGAGGTCGAGGGCGGTCACCCAGCTCGACGGCGCCGGTGGATGGAAGGAGGCGCCGTTGACGAGCGCGGTCAGGGCTTCGAGTGTGCCGGCCAGCATGTCATCGGCGCGAAACACGTGCTCCTTGTCCTCCTGGAGATCCCGGTTGTAGGTCATGGGGAGTCCTTTCTGGAGCACGAGGAGGGCCGTCAGCTCCCCGACCGCGCCGGCCGCCCGACCCCTGGCCAGTTCGGCGATGTCCGGGTTCTTCTTCTGTGGCAGCGCAGACGATCCGGTGGTGAGAGCGTCGGGAAACGACACCCAACCGAACTCCGACGTCGCCCACAAGATGAGCTCCTCCGCCAGTCGGGAGAGATCCACCATGGACTGGGCCACGCACCAGGCGAACTCCGACGCCAGGTCTCTCGACCCGACCGCGTCCATCGAGTTGGCAAATACGACGTCGAACCCGAGGCTGCGGGCCGAGGCGACTGGGTCCAGCGGAAGGCTCGATCCGCCGGATGCTCCTGCACCCAAGGGGGACACTCCGCAGCGTTCGGCGAGCTGACCCAACCGCTGGCGATTGCGCTGCATCATCCACGCATACGAGAGCAGATGGTGTCCGAGGGAAACCGCCTGCGCCTGCTGCATGTGGGTGTAGGAAGGCACCACGGTTCCGGCATGTGCCAGGCCCTGGTCGACGAGGCACAGACCGAAAACGGCGAGACGCTCCTGCTGGAGGCGGCAGGCTTCGCGCAGATAGAGCCTCAGGTCGAGCGCGACCTGGTCGTTTCGGGAGCGACCGGTGTGGAGCCGCTTACCCACCTCCCCGACGAGTTCCACCAGGCGCCGCTCAACCGCAGAATGGACATCCTCGTCCCCGGCATCGAATCGGAACTCGCCGCTGGTCGCCTCTTGCAGGATCGAGAGCAGCCCGTTCCGGATCGCCTCGTGATCCGAAGGCGTGAGCAACCCGACTTTCACGAGCATGTCCACGTGAGCAAGCGATCCTTCGATGTCGAACTCGAGTAGACGCCGGTCGGTGTGCGTGACGGTGTACCGCCAGAGAACGCCGGAGGGATCCTCGCCGAACCGGCCGGACCAGAGGGTCACGATCCGGGCCGTTCGGTTTGCGACTCCCTCGGTGGCATCCAGCTCACTCTCCGGCCCCCAGGCGTTCTTCCGCGAGACGCCGCAGGCGCAGCGCGTTGAGACGGATGAAACCGGCGGCATCCGCCTGGTTGTAGACGTCGTCCTGCTCGAACGTGGCTGTGGCGTGGTCGTAGAGGTCGTGCTTCTCCGACCTCCGGCCTTCGATCCCCACCGAGCCCTTGTAGAGCTTGAGCCGCGCTTCCCCGTTCACACGCTTCTGGACCTCGTCCATGAACGCCTGCAGGGCCCGACGCTCGGGTGAATACCAGAACCCGTTGTAGACCATCTCGGCGTACCTCGGCACGAGCTCATCGCGAAGATGTGCCACCTCACGATCGAGCGTGATGGATTCGACGGCCCGGTGGGCGTGATGGAGGAGGGTTCCACCCGGGGTCTCGTACACACCACGACTCTTGATGCCCACAAACCGATTCTCGACGATGTCGATCCGGCCGACTCCGTGACGACCTCCGATCTCGTTCGCCTTCGTGAGGAGCTCGACCGGACCCAGCTCCTCACCGTCGATAGCCACCGGGGTGCCCTCGTCGAAGGTGACCGTCACCCATTGCGGGTCGGCCGGGGCGTCTTCGGGATCGGTGGTCATCTTGAACATCCCGGCGGGAGGCGCCACCCAGGGATCCTCGAGGAGCCCACCCTCGTAGGAGATGTGGAGCAGGTTGGCATCCATCGAGTACGGCTTCTCCTCGGTGACCGGGACCGGGATTCCCCGCTCTTCGGCGAACGCAACGCAGTCCGCCCGGCCTCTGAGCTTCCACTCCCTCCACGGGGCGATCACCTTGATGTCTGGATCGAGGGCGTATGCGCTGAGCTCGAAACGAACCTGGTCGTTGCCCTTCCCGGTGGCACCATGGGCGATCGCATCCGCCCCGTGTTCCTTGGCGACTCTCATCATCCCGCGGGTGATGATCGGCCGGGCGAGCGAGGTGCCCAGGAGGTAGTAGTTCTCGTACTCGGCATTGGCCCTGATGGCGGGGAACACGGCGTCGCGAACGAACTCGAGGCGAAGATCCTCCACGATCGCCTGGGAAGCGCCGGTTGCGAGCGCCTTCGCCTCGGCTTCGGCCACCTCGGCGCCCTGGCCGACATCCGCCGTGTAACAGATGACCTCGGCGTTGTACTCCTCGCGCAGCCAGGCGAGGATCACAGACGTGTCGAGACCGCCCGAATAGGCGAGGACAACTCTCATGCTCATGCTCCGATCCGTTCCAGTCTTTGTTTGAGGCTCTTGGCCATTCCGTCACTCGCCGTCGCCACGAAGATCGTGTCATCTCCGGCCACTGTGCCGAGCACCCCTTCGAGCCGGGATCGATCTATGGCCGACGCAACCATCTGGGCCGCGCCCGGCGGGGTGAGCAGCACGACCAGGTTTCCCCCGAGTCTGATGGCCTCGACGAACTCCCCCACCAACCGAGCCAGATCGCTGACGGCTTCGTCGTGGACGGCCCGGTCGACGAGTTCATAGCTCCCACCATCCAGCTTGAAAGCCCCGATGGCCTGGAGATCACGCGACACCGTGGCCTGGGTGACGTGATGTCCCGCAGCTGCCAGCAGTTCAACCACATCTGCTTGCGTCGTGACGGAGTTGTTGCCGATCAGGTCGCGCAGGACCCGGCGGCGCGCGGTGGTGAGGCTCACTTCGACAGTATACGCATATGCGAATACTGCTCAGTCGTCGGAGAGGACCGGGAGTGACAGTTCGAACCAGGTCCACCCCGGCTTGCGGCGATACACGAGATCTCCCCCCATCTTGCGGGCCAGGTGCCGGGACACAGCCAGACCGATGCCGACCGACCCGGCGGAGCTCGGCGCATCGCCGGCGCGCTCATAGGGCTCGAAGATCCGTTCCACGTCGGCCGCCCGCACGCCGACGCCGTTGTCGCCGACGGACACCGTGGCATGGGTAACCGATTCGGCGATCGACACCAGCACAGTCTCCCCGCCGTATCGGAGCGCGTTGGTAACCAGGTTGCGGACAATCTGACGGAAGCGAACCGGATCGGCCACCGCTTTGCACGGAGTTCTCTCGACCACGACCCGCTCGGCCCCGTTGACTCCCCGAAGTGCCAGATCGATCTGGTCGAGGATGTCGACCGTCTCGCCGACCACGCTGACGGCGTCGATCTCCATCCGACCCGCAACGAGGAGGTCTTCGATGATGTTCGCCATCTCGAACCCCTGCTCGGCGATCAGCCCGACGAGCTCTCGCACCTGGTCGTCGGGATGGTCGGCGAGGATGGACCTCAGAATCTCCGCAAGACCCACTACGGCGGTCAGCGGGGTGCGTACCTCGTGGCTCACGGAGGCGAGGAACCGGTCCTTGGAGCGGACCACCTCGCGCAACTCGTCCATGCTCTCCTGGCGCTCCCAGTACGCCCCGATCAGGGTCGCCGCGGTTGCGACGAGTTCGACCTCTTCGGGTGCCCACTGACGGGGCTCGGCGACGGCGATGGCGAGGAGCCCGCGCCATTGCCCTCGTACCATGATCGGCGCGTCGATCTCGGCTCCCACGCCGCTCTCCGCATAGGTCTTGGCCTCGATCGGGCCCAGTTCGGTGGCTACGAGGGCGAAGACCTGCCCCTTCGAGAGCCGCGCGAAGCTGTCCGGCATCGTGGACCACGGTCGCCTGTCCCAATGACCAGGGTCGTACACCCCGTTGTCCAGCGGCACGACCGTGACCAGTTCGGAGACCAAACCCAGCTCGGGGTCCCACGTGTTCTGCTCGACGAAACAACAGGCTGCAGATGTCGCCTGCACCAGCGCCGCCAGGGCATCATCGAGCGCGTGTTCCTCGCCCGACAGAAGGATTCGGGCGCACTCACGGAGCGCCCGTTCGCGCGCGGCCCGCCGCTCGACGTCGGCTTCGACCTCCTGGTTGGCCCAGAATGCGCCGATCATCGACGCGGCCAATTCGAGAACCGGCAGATCGGCGTCCCAGCGGCGCTCGGGGAGGGCGTCGGCGAAGCCGATCAGGCCTGCCCACTCGCCGTTGACGAAGATCGGCACGTCGATCTCGCTGGCAACCCAGCTGCCGTCGTACACCTCCGCCTCCGGTCCTTGAAGGAAGTCGGTTCGGAGCGCGTAGGGTCGCCCTTCCTCCAGGGCCAACCGGCACTCGGGCATTCGCTCCCACGACACCAGCTCCCACCGCTCGCGCTCGAATTCCTCCGTGCCCGGCGACGAGAAGCACACGGTGTGGCTGGCTAGGTCATCGCCAGACAAGACGTTGCGCTCGACGAAACCCAACTCGGCATCGGTCGCCTCCATCAGAGCGTCGAGCGCCGCCTGCAGCGTGGCGTCGCCCCTGCCAGACAACAAAAGAGACGCACAGGTGCTGAGCGCCTCGGACCGACGAGCATCCGCTTTGATCCGGCGCGATTGGCTCCCGAGGCCGGCCTGCCAGTCGAACCACAACAGCAGGGTGCGGGTGACGGTGCGGGCCGCCCGGATCTCGGCGTCGGACCACGACCGTTCGGCGATCGACAGGAGATCCAGGCCTCCGAGCACCTCACCGCTGGAGTCGGCCAGCGGGATCGCCAGGACGGTGCCGGCGGGGGTCGGCGCCTCGGCCAGTGCCCGGGCCGAAAACTCGTCTGACGCCGAACGGTGGAACACGAACGGTTCGTGGGCGGCATATGCCGCTTCGATCGGTAGGTCCCTCCAGCTCCAATCCCGCCAGTAATCGGCATCGGCGGTCCAGTCGAACTCGGGATCGGCCCCGGTCACGACGCGCAAATCATCGCCGAGGTGGAAGTAAGCCATATCGGCGCCCGTGTGAACCGAAAGCCAGCGCAACAGCCGTTCGGCCACGTCGGAGCGGGAGTGTGACTCCGGCGAGGTGTTCACAATCGCTATCTATCGACCTGCACCCGGCGAGAGTAGAGCGATTCGATCACTGTGGACGCCAGACCAGCACCCGCTGCTCGGCGTCGAGAGCGACCACGAAGCCATCGTCGGTGACAAAGGCGTCGAAGATGTCCCGGGAGAGCCCATTCGAGAGTCCGGCCGGCAGGATCAGCGGTGGATTCTTTCCGACGACCGCCAGCACCGGTCGGCCCTCTTTCCACCCGATCACGACCAGTCGACCACCAGTGACTCGGGAGGCGTATCGGGGCAAGAATCCGGGCGGCAACTCGAACGAGACCGTCTCCCCGGCAGGTCCGAGGATGCCCAACGAACCGGGTACCTGCTCGATCGCCCATGCGTCGAGCGAACTCGGCAGCACGGCCTCAGAGGCCTCGACCCAATCGATTCCATCGCCACTCCACCGGTAGCCGAACGTCCCGCCCGGACCCGCGACCAGCCGCCCGTCGGCGGTCGCCAGGACGAAGGTCGAGTCGACCCCGGCCGGCTGCGGCTCGTCCCACGTGAGGCCGTCCCGGGATCGGGATACCTCGACCCGCTCCCCGACGATCGCAGCTGCCACGAAGCCGGAGTCGGTCTCGATGATCGCCTGGACCAGGAAACCGATCGGGGTCTTTCCGCTGGTCCAACCCTCCGCCTCCCGGTACATGAACAGGTCGAACCCGTCGATCAGGAACGTGGCGGAGTGGGTGGCGAGCAACTGATCGGCGACGCCGTCGAACCCGTCCGGTGTTTCGGACCCCAACAGGTCAAATCGCCCATCGCTCCATTCGTAGACCGCCCCCTGATCGCCTACCACCAGCCGGCCGCCGGAGGCCGCCGTCCTCCGCCAGGCGGCCGGTTTCTCGAACACCGTCTCCCAGGTTCCCCCAACCATGTCGTCGATGTCGAGGCGGACCGGACCCGACCCGGCGGTCCTCCACAAGGAAGGTCCCGAACCACTCGCACCTGCCAGCACCAACTCCCCTCTCACCCAGGTCGCCGTCGAGGGCCGCTCGACCGAACTACCGGCGGTGATCGGAACCCATTCGAGCCCATCCTCCGTGGCCTGCACCGCCGGGTTGGGCGACTGGTCTCCCGGAAATGCGAGCATCACCGGGCCGGCCCGCTCCAGACGGCTGTCCCGAACCGTCAGCGGGGGATCCGGCAGTTCCATCCACGTCGACAGGTCGCGAGAAATGACCCACAAGTCGTTGAGGGCGTTTTCGATCCGCCCCAGTGCCCCACCGGATGGCAGTTCGGCCAGCGCACCCACCGAGCCGATGTCGAGAGACGGCACGGCCTCGGGTGCGTAATCGTCGGAGGAACGCCAGAGCACGGGCGCCAGGTCCAGCTGTCCTCCGATCACGATCTCGTCGCCGATCGTCGTCAGGACCAGCGCCCGACCCTCGATCGGGAGAGGATTCCACGACCGTCCGTCATCGAGCGACTCCCAGACCGCACCGGCTCCGTCGGTCGGAGGCGCCACAAAGAACGTCGGCGGCCCCAGAAACAGGACGACCCGGGATCCGACGATTTCCAGATCGGTCACCTCCTGCCCCGGATCCTCACCGAACGGCAGACCCTCCACCGGCCGCCAGTCCTTCCCGTCCCGACTGGTCCACAGCATGGCGGTCGGGATTGGGACGCTCGATATGTCGCTTGCCGGGCGGGTGACCGACCCACCTGCGAGCCAGGTTCCGTCGTCGAGTGAGCCCAGCGTCAACGCCCTCGCTTCGACCAGATCCTGATCGAACACCGGTGACCAGGTCGCAGCGTCCGGCGAGATCCAGATCTGCGTCCCTCCGGACCACGAGGGAACAGCTGTCAGCCACTGCCCCTCGCGGTGAGCGAGGGCCGCAGCAAACCCGCTTCCGGGGAGCGCGTGAGTGACCCAGGGCCCGCCGGCCAGCAGTCGATCGAGCGAGGCGCCAATGGGGTCGGTCGGTTCGACCAGGAACGTCGGATCGGTGGGAACGGGTTCTTCGTCGGGGGAGTCGAGAGACCCGATAACCAGCACCGCCGCGACGACGAAGACAGCTCCCCCGAGAACCGGTCCCCACCGCCGGCGGGAGCCGGACGGCGACGGGCGTCCCTCGGATCCTACGACCGGGACGTCCTCGATTTCCATCCGCGAACACGGTACCGCGGGCAGGTGTCTAGCGGCCGACATCGACGACCGGTGGGCACTCGCGGAAACCCGGTGTGGCCAAACCAGGCGCGGCAAGCGGCTGAACGGGCGGTCAATGAGGAGTCCCGGCGTCGGGCACGAATGCGGGTCCGTGCCCTGGAACGATCAGGTTCGCGACCTCGAGCACACGCCGACGTCCGGCGTGCAGGGCGTCCGGATCCACCGCCAGGGGGTCTTCGGGTGGTCCTTCCTCCCGCCACCAGAGGTGAGTGGCCACCACCAGGCCGGCGGGCGTCGAGACGAGCGTGGAGATGTCCTGGGGAGTGTGACCTGGCGTTTCCCACAGGGTCACAGACGGTGACACGCTGAACCCCTCCGCCGGGCGACTGGTCCATTCGTCGTAGTGGTAGACGGCCCAGTGGTCGTGGACCCGGGCGTGGCCGAACAGGCCGACATTGACCGTGTGGTCCGGGTGGTGGTGGCTGATCACCACATCCGTCACGTCCCCGGGAGTGACGTCCAGAGCCGCCAGCGGTTCGAGAATCGCCTGCTGGTCCGGTGCCATGCCGGGATCGATGACGATGATCTGGCCCTCGTCGAAGACCACACTCACGGTCGATCGCACCTTCGGTCGCCCGGACCCGGTCTGGATGATCTCGAACCGAGCCTCGCTCCCGCCCGCCATTTCGGTCACGCCGTGACCTCCTCCATCGCTCCCGAGAGCCGCCTGAGCGCCTCGTCGACTTCGCCCTCGGTGACCGACAACGGAGGTGCCAGCCGGATGGTGTCCGGTCGTACGGCGTTCACCACCAGTCCGTGACCCAGAGCGGCTGATGCCACCGCGCCCGCAATCGGCTTTGACAACCCGACTCCAAGCAGCAGGCCCCTGCCCCGAACGTTCTCGACCATCGGCAACCCGGACGCAACCGCCACCACCTGCTCCGAACGCCGACGGCAGTTCTCGAGCAGATCACCGGTCTCGATCTCCTCCAGCACCGCCAACGCCGCGGCGCACACAACCGGTCCCCCTCCGAAGGTCGTTGCGTGGTCACCCGGTTGGAACGCCTTCGACGTGTCGGCCTTCCCCATGCACACCCCGATCGGGAGACCGTTTGCCAGGGCCTTGGCAGTCGTCGCAACGTCGGGCTCGAAGCCCAACTGCTGCCACGAGAACCAGCTCCCGGTCCGTCCCACCCCGGCCTGCACGTCGTCGACGATCAACAGGACGTCTCGCTCGTCGCAGAGCTCACGGACCGCTCGCAGGTAGTCGACGGACAGCGGCACGACCCCGCCCTCACCCTGGGTGGTCTCGAGCATCACCGCCGCCGTATTCCGATCGACGACCGCGTCCAGAGCAGCCAGGTCACCAGAAGGCACCTGACGAAACCCGGTGGGCAGCGGCTCGAAGACCGCCTGCTTTCCGGGCTGACCGGTGGCGGCGAGGGTCGCCAGCGTCCGACCGTGAAACGAGTCGTCGAGAGACACGATCTGGTGGCACTCGGGCCCCCTGCGGAGCTGACCCCAGCGGCGAGCGAGCTTGATCGCGGCCTCGTTGGCCGTCGCCCCGCAGTTGGCGAAGAACACCCGGTCGAGACCGGACAGCGTCACCAACCGTTCGGCCAGAGCCACCATTGGCTCGGTGTAGAAGAGGTTCGACACATGAACCAGCTTTGCGAGCTGAGCGGAAGCGGCGGCCGTCACCCGCGGGTTGGAATGTCCGACCGACGTGACCGCCAGACCGGTGAGGAAGTCGAGATAGCGCCGTCCCGATCCGTCGACCAGCCAGGCTCCCTCTCCGGATACGAACGTGACCGGTACCCGAGCGTAGGTCTGCATCACGACCTGTGCCTCTCGGTCGGCGACGGTGCTCATGGCCGGTCGTCCCCGTCCTGGGTGATCATGGTGCCGATCCCCTCCTGGGTGAACATCTCCAGGAGGACGGCGTGCTCGACCCGACCATCGAGGATGTGGGCTCTACGAACCCCGCCGGCGATGGCTTCGGCGATCGAACGCAGCTTCGGGACCATTCCGCCCGACATGTCGGAGAGCAAACCCTCCAACTCGCTGATCGACATGCGCGAGATGAGGCTCGCCTCATCGGTCATGTCGCGATAGACGCCTTCGACGTCGGTCAGATAGACGAGCTTTTGAGCTCCGAGGGCGGCGGATATGGCGCCGGTGGCGGTGTCTGCGTTGCAGTTGTACACAGCACCATCGGGTCCGAGCGCGATCGGCGCGACCACTGGCACCAGGCCCTCGGCGATGAGCCTCCGAAGTAGGTCGCCATTCACTGTCGTCACGTCACCGACGTACCCGAGGCGGGGATCACGCGGAGTTGCCTGGAGCAATCCGGCGTCGAGACCGGAGACGCCTATCGCTCGGGCCCCGTGCCGCCCGAGCAGGCGCACGATGTCGGCATTGACATCTCCGACGAGGACCTTCTGGACGACTTTCATGGTGGCCTCGTCGGTCACCCGGAGGCCGTCTACCCATTCCGGTACGACGCCTTCGATCTCCATCGCCTCGGAGATCTGGGGACCGCCACCATGGACGATGACGGGGTGGATGCCCACCGCGGCCAGCAGAGTCACGTCTCCTGCGAACGACTCCCGCAGTCCGGGGTCCTCCATCGTGGACCCGCCGTATTTGATGACCACGATCCGGCCCCTGAACCGCTGGATGTAAGGAAGGGCTTCCATGAGGATCTTGGCTTTCCCCATCGAATTGGCGATCCGCGCCTTCGAGGTGGTGGGACTGGAATGACCGGTCGGCATCAGGAGCGGTCCCCGTTGAATCGGACGTATTCAGGGGTGAGGTCGGTTGTGACGATCTGCGCCGACCCCGGCCCCTGTCCGACCGAGATCTCGAGCCGGAAGTCCCCCTTGAGGAGGGAACTCAGCGCGTCCTCGTCGACCGGCACGCCCATGCCACCCCGGCAGACCTCGACCCCTTCGTAGGAGATCGATACCGCAGTCGGACGAAATGGCGCTCCGGCCACACCCAAGGCCGCCAGTACCCGGCCCCAGTTGGGATCGGCCCCGTAGAAGCTGGATCGCACGAGCCCCGAGTCGGCCACTGCCAACGCAAGCCGGCGCGCGTCGGCCTCCGAGACCGCGCCGTTCACGCACACGTCGATCACTTTCGTGGCCCCTTCGGCGTCGGCGGCCATCTGGCGGGCAAGACGGCCGCAGACGTCGAGCAAACCCTCGAGCAGCTCGTCTTCGCCGGGCGCGTATCCGGACGCTCCCGAGGCGAGCGCGATCACGGAGTCGTTGGTCGACTGACATCCGTCTACGTCGAGGCAGTTGAACGTGAGGTCGACGGCCTCGCGCAGTGCCCGGGCCAGATCGGCGGCGCTCACGGCGAGGTCGGTGGTGAGAATGGCCAGCATGGTGGCCATGTCGGGCCGGAGCATGCCTGCCCCCTTCGCCATCCCGCCGATCACTCCGGTCCCGACCGAGGACACGGCCTCTTTGGGGTGACTGTCGGTGGTCATGATCGCCCGGGCGGCCGCGGCGGCGTGGTCGCCGCTCACGCCCTGACCGGCTACCAGGCCCGGAATCACTTCCCTGATCCGATCCACCGGCAATCGGGGTCCGATCGGGCCGGTGGAACACAGCAGAACCTCCTCCGGATCGGCCTGAAGGGCGACGGCCACTGCATCCCCGGTCGCCAGCGCGTCGCTCCTCCCCCCGTCACCGGTCCCGGCGTTGGCACATCCAGAGTTGACCAACACCGCCCGAGCCCTGCCGGACACCAGCCGGGCACGGCTGATCTCGACCGGCGGTGCGGCAGTGATGGAGGTGGTGAAGACACCGGCAGCCGGCACAGGGCGGGGAGCCGAGACCAAAGCCAGATCGAGCGCGCCCCCGTTCTTGATTCCCGCGGACACCCCGGCGGCAACGAAGCCCCGGGCCGAGGTCACGCTCATGGCATCCAACCCGACAGCGGCAGACCGGCCGCCTCGTCGAGGCCGAGCATGATGTTCGCCGCCTGGACCGCCTGCCCTGCCGCCCCTTTGACGAGGTTGTCGATCGCACCTTGCACGACGATCGAGCCGGCTGCTTGGTCGAAGAAACCGCAGACGAGGGCACGATTCGACCCCACGACCCACCTCGTTTGGGGAGGCCGCTCGATGACGTCGACGAATGTCGACTTGTCATAGGCGTCTCGTAGTGCCGCCCGGACGTCGGCCTCGGAGATACCGGGTGAACCGGCTACGGTGACAGTCGCCAACTCACCGCGCTGCATCGGCACCAGATGTGGAGTGAACACGACGTTGCGGGCGGTCCCCGTCGCATGCTCGATCGCCATCTCGATCTCGGGCCGATGGCGATGGCTGGTGACGGAGTAGGCCCTCACCCCTTCTGCGATCGAACCGAAGAGAAGATCTTCCTTCAGGCTCCTGCCGGCACCGGAGACCCCCGATAGACAATCGGCCACCACCACACCGTCCCCCACCAGACCGGCGCGAATGAGCGGTACCAACCCCAGCAACACCGCGGTCGGGTAGCAGCCGGGGCTCGCCACCAGGTCCGCCCCGGAGAGATCAAACAATTCCGGCAAGCCGTAGCGCCACTCCGGCAGCCGATCCGGAAGCGGATGATCCGACCCATACGCCTCGACGTAGCGTTGGTTCGTGTCGAGCCGGTAGTCGCTCCCGAGGTCCACCACCATGCTCCCCCGGCGGGCGAGTGCGTCGGCCGGGGCCCAGGATGCGCCATGGGGAAGCGCGAGGAAGACCAGATCCACCTCAGGCACGTCGTCGGCTTCATTCGAGCCCAACGGTCGGTCTGAGACTGCCAGATGGGGATGCACGTCGCCAAGCACACCGCCCTGCTTCGAATGCGCGCCCAAGTACACCAGGTCGAGACCGGGATGGTCGTCGATGAGGCGCACGAGCTCACCCCCGGCGTAGCCGGAGGCGCCCAGCACCGCGACACGATGGCCCAAGCTCAGACCTCCTCGAACGAAGGCGAGAGTATACGCATATGCGCATAGTGAGGAAACCCGTTGGTCGCAGCTGCCGGACTCACGTCTCGCCCACCCCCAGGCCCCGCTCTGCGGCCATCCGCCGCACGTGCTCGTAGGCCTCATCCTCGGAATAGGGGCCTTCCTCGATCCGCTTCTCGAGCAAGGCCTCCATGATGTCGCCGACGACCGGGCCCGGTCGGATGCCCAGGAACTGCATCACGTCGTGACCGTTGATCGGCGGACGGAGCGACTCGAGTTCCTCTTGTCGAGCCAGCTCCTCGATCCTCTGTTCGAGATCGTCTATCCGCTGTTGGATCGCCTTGGCCCTCCGCTCGTTGCCGGTCGTGACATCGCAGCGCACGAGCTGATTGAGATCGTCGAGCAGGTGGCCCGAGTCGCGGACGTACCTGCGGACCGCCGAGTCGGTCCATCCCATCTTGAGGGTGTGCGGACGCAGGTGGAGGAACACCAGCCTCGACACCTCGTCGACCAGGTCCTTGCTGTACCGCAGCGCCCGCATTCGTTCTCTCGCCATCCGCGCCCCGACCACCTCGTGGTGATGGAAGCTCACGCCGCGCCGACCGATCTGGCGCGTGGCCGGCTTGCCGATGTCATGGAGCAGGGCCGCCAATCGGAGTCGGAGGTTACCTGGCTCCGCCCGCTCCACCACTGCGATCGTGTGGGCGAGGACGTCCTTGTGGCGATGTACCGGGTCCTGCTCCATCTCGAGATCTCGCATCTCGGGCAGGAACCGGTCGATGAGCCGGGTGTCGACCAGGCCCCAGAGGGCCGGCCCTGGCTCGGGCGCCACGATCAGTTTCGAGAACTCGTCTCTCACTCGTTCCACCGAGACGATGTCGAGGCGATCGACCATCTCTTCGACTGCCGCAACTGCCGCCGGGTCAGGAGTGAATCCAAGCGTGGCCTGAAGCCGGAACAGCCTGAGCATTCGAAGGGGGTCGTCGGAGAACGAGACGTGGGGATCCAGCGGAGTCCGCAGGATGCCGGCACCGAGATCCCGGAGCCCTCCCCAGGGGTCGATCGGCTCGGCGTCGGGGAACCGAAGGGCGAGGGCGTTCACGGTGAAATCGCGACGGGACAGGTCGTCCTCGATTCGGGACGAGAACGACACCGCAGGTTTGCGGGAGTCGGTGCGATACACCTCGCTCCGGAATGTGGTGACCTCGTAGACCTTGCCCTTCTTGCGGACACCGATGGTGCCGAACGCCTCGCCCATCGTGAAGAGTGCATCCGCCCAGCCGTCCACGACCGACTTGATCTGGTCGGGAGAGGCGTCGGTGGCGAAATCGAGGTCATCGTGAGGCCGGCCGAGGAGGGCATCACGCACCGATCCGCCCACCAGGTAGAGTTGGTGCCCCGACTTGGTGAACATCTCCCCCAACTCGTGCGTCGGGGTCCCCGGCTCGACCAGCCAGCGAAGGCGGTCGGGGATCATGCTCTCAGGTTAGGCACCCGACGACCGGGTTCTCGTAGTCCTCAAGGCGGCGGCCAGGCACGCCGATAGCCAGTCGACAGCCCGACCTGGAGAATCCTCGCAATGGACACAGCCCTGGACCAACTGCTTCTGCGTGCCGTTGAGGCAAGTGCGTCGGACCTCCATCTGAAAGTGGGTTCGCCGCCGGTCATGCGGATCGGCGGAGAACTGCGCCGGATGGAGGATCTCCCCATCCTCAAACCCGCGGACACCGCCGGATACGCCCAATCGATCTTCACCCAGAGGGCGGCCTACGAGTTCAAAGAGCGCAACGAGGCCGACTTCGCCTACGGGCGGCATGATCTGGGGCGATTCCGGGTCAGCGCCTTCCGCCAGCGCGGATCCGTCAGCATGGTCCTACGGAGGGTCACGCCAGGGGTTCCAACTCTCGAGCGCCTCGGGCTGCCGCCGGTGGTGCGCAAGCTCGCCGCCGAGCCGCGCGGCCTCGTCCTCGTCACCGGTCCTTCGGGGTCGGGCCGGACCACGACCCTGGCGTCGATCGTCGAACACATCAACGCCACCCGCCCGGTTTCGATCGTCACGATCGAAGACCCGATCGAAGTGCTGTTCCCGGACAAGATGGCGGTCGTCGCCCAACGTGAGGTCGGAGTGGACACCACCAGCTATTCCGACGCCATCGAGCGGGCGATGCGGCAGGATGCGGACGTGATCATGCTCTCGCAGATCACGGATCAGGAGACCGCCCGAGCCGCAGTCGCGGCGGCCGAAACCGGCCATCTGGTGCTCGCGGCGATGCACACCGCCGACCCTTTCGACACCGTCAGCCGCCTGATCGGGTTCTTCCCGACCGACCAGCAGAAGACGGCCCGGATCCAGATCGCCAACTATCTCCGCGGGGTGATCAGTCAGCGTCTCCTAGACGAGGCCGATGGGACCAGTCGCGTGCTCGCCACCGAGGTCATGATCAGCAACAACCGTATCCAGGAGCACGTCCTGGCCAACGCCACCATCGACGCCTATCTCGAGACCATCAAGGACAGCGAGTTCTTCGGCATGCAGACCTTCGATCAGTCGCTGCTCAGCCTGGTCAAGCAGCGGCGGGTTCAGATGGCAGTGGCCCTGGGCTTCGTGCGAAACAACCACGAGTTCCGGGCCAAGGCGATGGAGGCGGGCATCAACGCCTGATCCGCCCTGGGAACCGAGGCTTTCCGCTAGTCGAGCTTCCAGAAGTGCTCGGCCTGGCGGCGGGCAGCCGCCAGTGCCTCCCATGACACCGCCGGTGAACGGCGGCACTCGTCCGGCGCGACCGTCGCGGCGAGGCCCCTGACCACGGCCGCCGCCCCCGATGTCAGCGCCGGAAGGTGGTACCCCCCTTCAAGGACGACGATCGTCCGGCCGGGAGGCACGACGCCCGACAGTCGCTGGGCCATGAATTGGTAGTCAGGCGCAAGAAGTCGCATCTCGGCCAGCGGGTCCTCCTCATGGGCGTCGAACCCGGCGCTCACGATCAGCCAATCGGGCTCGAATTGTTCGCTCACGGGGATCACAACTCCGTCGAATGCCGCCCGGTAGACATCGCCGCCGGTCCCGGCGGGAAAGGGGATGTTCACCACGGTTCCCTCTCCGGTTCCGATTCCAACCTCGTGGGCAGCACCTCCCCCCGGGTAGAACGGTGCCTGATGCAGGGACACGTAGAGGATGGTCGGGTCTGCCTCGACGAGGTGCTGGGTCCCGTTCCCGTGATGGACGTCCCAGTCGACGATCGCCACCCTGGCCCCCCGCTCGGTCAGGACCCGAGCGGCCACCACTGCGTTGTTGAAGAGACAGAACCCCATCGCCTGGGACGCCAGGGCGTGGTGTCCGGGCGGCCGTCCCGCGCAGAACGCGATGTCACCCGTACCCCGATCGAGGAGATCGATCGCAGCCACACCGGCCCCTGCCGACCGGAGGGCCGCCTCGAACGAACCCTCCGAAACGACCGTGTCGGCGTCGATGGCGCCTCCGCCCGCTGCACAGAACCTGCGGATCGACTCGACATACTCCCTGGGGTGGGTCATCTCGAGCACGTCCCGGGAAACTCTCGGGGCCTCGACCCGGATAGCCGCATGGCCGGACCCCAAGACTCCTCTTTCCACGGCTTCGAGACGCGCCGGCCGTTCGGGATGCCAGACTCCGGTGTGATGCTCGAGAAAAGCAGGGTGCGAGAAGTACAAGACGTTCACGCGTCATACTTTGCCAGGATGAGACCATGAGCCGTTCGTTTCATGTCAGGGGGACGTGGCCGGGAGAGGTCCGGTTCAGGAGTGGCTGGGCCAGTGCTCATGCCCGACCCTGGAACGACGACCTGACCGACGCAACCCTGAGATTGGATCGGGGTGGGGCGTTGATGATCACTGCCGCCACCGAGTGGTTGACCGCTCACGGGGCGCCGAGTGTCATCTCCCCGCCTCTGCACTCCGGAGCGGCCAAGATCTGGGAAGACGCCGCATTTCAGCCTTTCCGAACCCTTCGCCTCATGGAGCGTGACCTCTCGTTTCCCTTCGGCCGGCCGAAAGGGATCGTGCGCCCCGGCCGCAAGGGCGAGTGGGAACGGGCGGCCGAGATCGACCGCACCGCGTTCGACCCCACCTGGCGGGTAGGTCGACTCGGACTATCCGATGCTCTCTCTGCGACTCCTCGGTCCCGCTTCTTGGTCGCAGAGGCCGACGGCAAGGTGGCCGGGTTCGCAATCGTGGGTGTCTCGGGGGGCGGGTCGTACCTGCAGCGGATCGCGGTCGACCCCGACTTCCAGGGCAGAGGGCTCGGTTCCGATCTGGTGCTCGCCGGGCTCGCGTGGGCCAAGGAACGGGGGGCACACATGATGATCCTGAACACCCAACCAACCAACGACTCGGCGGCGATGCTGTACAAACGACACCGATTCGAAACGCTCCCAGACACCGTCCAGCTGTACCGGTACCGGCAATGATCCGCGTGGTCACCGACTCGTCGTCTGACCTCCCGCCCGAGTTGGCGGCGATGTTCGGCATCGAAGTCGTATCCCTCTCGGTGCGGTTTGGCGACGAGGAATTCACCGACCGGGAAGATCTCACTGCCCAGGAGTTCTGGAAGAAGCTGGTATCCGACGATCGGCTGCCCGAGACCGCGGCCCCATCGGCCGGGGCATTCGCCGATCGATTCGCCCGGCTGTTTGCAGAAGGAGCCGATGGAATCGTCGCCGTGACCATCTCGTCTTCGATGTCCGCCACGTACCAAGCTGCCGTCATCGCGGCAGAGGCATCCGCCAAACCGGTCCGGGTCGTGGACTCCCGAACGGTGACCATGGCGCTCGGGTTGGCGGCCGTGGCCGCTGCCGAATCGGCCCAAGCGGGGAACGATCTCGCCAGCGTGGCAGGAGCGGCCGCCTCGACCGCGGCCTCGTCCCGCCTCCTCGCCGCCCTCGACACCCTCGACTTTCTGAAGCGCGGAGGCAGGATCGGGGGAGCCCAGGCGCTTCTCGGAAGCCTGCTCAACATCAAGCCTCTCATCACCGTGGACGACGGGGTGGTGGCAGCCGCGGGCCGGGTCAGAACACGGTCCAAGGCGGTCGACGCCATTGTCGGTTCGCTGGAGGGAACGACCCCGTCCAGAGTCGCCATCCTTCACACCGGCGACGACGGGGAGAACCTGCTCCGTGGCGCGTTGTCGGGTCGGGTAGATCCGGACTCGATCCTCTCGTGCGAGCTGGGGGCGGTGGTGGGAACCCATGCCGGTCCTGGCACTCTCGGGCTGGCATACGTCGGGTAGCGCGTGCCTCCTCCCCTCCCCGAGCGCTACCGACTCGAAGTCAGGTTGGGACGAGACGGCGACATCGAACAGTGGCTGGGGACCGACCTCTCGCTCGACCGCCCGGTTCTGATCCGTCTCCTCGGGCCTGAGACGTCCCCCCGGCGGCGGACACAGTTCCTCGACTCGGTCCGCAGCGCAGCCACCATCAACCATCAGCACCTGATCCAGCTCTTCACCGCCGACTTCACCGACGACGGAGCCTATGCCGTGTCGGAATGGCCCGGCGGATCCACTGTCGCCGACCGCCTGGCGGCCGGTGACACGATCGCCGTGAATGTCTTCGTCCCCAATGCCGCCGGCCTGGCGTCGGCATTGGCTGCGTTGCATGCAGAGGGCATCGTGCACGGAACCATCGACACCAGTGCTATCACCTACTCCGTCAGCCACCCCGCGAAGCTCGGCGGTCTGGGCCGGGCGGCCCGCTCGCACACGGTTGCCGAGGACGTGCGGGACCTGGTGGCCGCACTCGAGGAAGGCCTGACCGGGTACAAACCGGGCGGACCGCCTCCCTCCGAGATCGTTGACGGCATCCATCCCCAGGTAGACCGAATTCTCGACCTCGGTTGGAAGGGAATGCTGGGAGCCAGGGCCCTGTCGGACGAGTTGAACGCGGCACCGTCCCTCCCCCGGCGGCGCCCTGACTCACCTTCATGGAGCCGGAGGCTGTTATTGGCGGCGGCATCCTTGGCTGTGCTGGCTGTTGCCCTCATCGGGGCCGGCCAGCTCCTCGTCTCGGAGAAGACAGGCGGGATCACCGTCCCCATCGATCCCCGCTCGGCGCCGCCGGTTCCGGCCCCGGTCGCATCCACGGTGATCGTGGCCCCTCCGGCCGGGCGCACCCTGGTACCGCCGGTCGAGATCGTGACCGTCGACCCCTTCGGAGGGAACGAGGAGAACGACGAGTTGCTCGAAGCATTGTTGGACGATGACCCGGACTCGGTCTGGAGGTCCGAGCGGTATCGGGACCGCCTCTCGTTGATCAAGCCCGGCCTCGGGTTGGGATTCCGATCCGAGGGAAGGCCGAAGACCATCGTCCTCGACCAACTCACGCCGGGAGTCGTGTACACCGTCGGATGGTCCCAGGAGCCGACCTTCGACACGATGGAATTGGTCGCCCGCGGCTCCAACCCTGATCCGATCGTCGAGATCCAGCTCCCGACCCGCCTCGACGGCTGGTGGATCCTCTGGGTGACCGAACTGCCGGACGGCGTCGACGGCGAGCGCTACCTGGAGCTCGGGCAGGTACGCTTCGGGCTGTGACCCTAAGGCGCCGTTCGCTTCGCGAGGCAGACGACGTGACCCTGGTGGAAAGGGTCGCAGCGGGCGATCGCGACGCGTTCTCGGTCCTGATGGATCGCCACCAGGACCTCGTCTTCTCCGTGTCGCTCCGTCTCATGGGAAACCGCGAAGCGGCGCTGGACGCAACTCAGGAGACCTTCGTGACGCTGTTTCGGAAGGCCGACCGATTCCGGGCCGAGGCCGCCTTCACCACCTGGCTGTACCGGGTGGCCACCAACACGTGTTATGACCAACTCCGCAGACAACAGCGACGGCAGACAGTCCCCCTGCCAGAACACCACGACCCCATCGACCCGAGCGCCGAAGACGAGTTCACTTCCGTCGAGCTGAGCCCGACCGTCCACGAGGCTCTCGCCTCGATCCCGGCCGATTTCCGGGCCGCCGTCGTACTCTCCGACGTACAGGGCTGCTCGATACTCGAGATCGCGGACATCCTCGACATCCCGGTCGGGACGGCCAAGTCGCGCATATTCCGGGGACGGAGAATGCTCGCTCAAAAACTCGGGAACCTGATGGAGGGATCGGAGCCTCTAACCGACGATGCATGATCACGATCTCGACCTGATCGCCGCCTACGTGGACGGCACCGACGAGCACGGTGAAGGGCGCCGGCTGGTGGAGTCGTGTTCGGACTGCCTGCGGGAGTTCACCGCCCAGGTCGAGATTCGGGACCGGCTCGGCTCGCTCGAAGCGCCCCTGCTCACCAGTTCGGAACGCAAGGTTCTGAGGTCGGCAGTGGACCGCGAACTCGACCGGGGAGCGACGATCACCCCACTGACCCGGCGCTGGGTACAGGTGGGGACAGTCGCCGCCGCCTTTGTCGTGGTGGCCGGGATGGGCGCCGCACTGTTCCGCGGTTTCGGCGGTCAGGACGCCGGCGGCGCTTTTGAGACCCTGTCGAGTCCCCAGATGGCGGACGGCAGTTTGGAGGCCGCCACCACGATGGCCGCCGAGGTCGCCGCCGCACCGGCGGCAGCCGAATTCCGTCGTGAGAACCTGGGGACCGTCGGCGCCACCGAGTTCGCGGATCGACTGGCGGAGCTGGGCGCCGATCTCGTCGAGGACACCACCCGTGCCGTGGGTGCCCAGGAGTTCTCCGGTCAGACCGAGGAGATCCCCTGCGTCGGATTCCTCGAAAGCCCATTCATCGCGGTTCTCGAAGCCGAGGTGGAGGGACGACACGTGGTCGGCTTCATCACCGCCGGCACAGATCCCCCGCTGGAGATCGCCTTCTACGCCGACAGTTGTGAGGTGTTCGACCTGGACCGGTGACGACCGGGCGCCGGTCCCCGGTCGCTAACCTCGCACCCGATGACCAACTACGCAGATCGGCTTGCCGACTTCCTCGAGACCGTGGCTACCAAGGTTCGCGCCCTGACTGTGGACCGTGCCAACAAGGCGATCGTGGTGGTCTCGCTCGGCCTGCCGGCGCTCATCCTCGTCGTGGTGGCGATCGTGTTCCTGTTCATGACCATCCATGAGGCGCTGGCGATCCCACTCGGGGACGCCGCCGGCTTCGGGATCGTTGCGGGACTATTCGCCCTCGGTGGGCTGTTGGCGTGGAAGAAGCGACTCGAGGAACCGAAGTGACAGAAAAGCTCATCATCATCGGCAGTGGCCCCGCCGGGTACACCGCCGCCCTGTACGCCGCACGCGCCGACCTCGATCCGTTGGTGTTCGAGGGCTCCCAGTCCGGCGGCCAGCTGATGATCACCACCGACGTCGAGAACTACCCGGGCTTTCCCGATGGGGTCCTGGGGCCGGAGTTGATGGACAAGTTCCGGAAACAGGCAGAGCGATTCGGTGCCAGGTTGGTCACAACCGACGTGACCCGGGTCGACTTTTCCTCCGCTCCCTACGGCGTCTGGGTGGGAGCAGACGAATATCGGGCCGACACCGTCATCATCGCCACCGGAGCCAGCGCCCGCTGGCTCGGTGTCCCGGGAGAGAAGAAGCTGACCGGCCGCGGCGTTTCGGCGTGCGCGACCTGCGACGGCTTCTTCTTCCGGGACCGCGAGCTCGTGGTGGTGGGAGGAGGCGACTCCGCCATGGAGGAGTCGCTCTTCCTGACCAAGTTCGCGTCAAAGGTGACCATCGTCCATCGTCGGGACGAGTTCCGCGCCTCGAAGATCATGGCCCAGCGAGCTCTCGACCATCCCAAGATCGAGGTCATCTGGAACGCCGAGGTCAAGGAGATCCACGGCGATACCGAGGTCACCGGAGTCACTCTCGTCGACACGACGGACGGCACGACACGCGAGATGGCCACCGACGGCGTCTTCGTCGCTATCGGACACACGCCGAACACCGAGATCTTCCAGGGTCAGCTCGCCCTCGACGCCAACGGATACGTCGTGCTCGGCGGCACCACTACGACCACCTCGGTCGCCGGTGTCTTCGCCGCCGGCGATGTGGCCGATTCACGCTACCGGCAGGCGATCACCGCCGCCGGAACCGGATGCCAGGCAGCCCTCGATGCCGGCCATCACCTCTCCGGAATGGAATGACTCCGGGAGTCGTTTTCAATTAGAACACCCGATCAACGATCAAAGGAGCAACGTGATGGCTGGTAACACCGTCACTCTGACAGACTCGACATTCGCCGAGGCGATCGCCGGCGACAAGCCCGTGCTGGTCGACTTCTGGGCCGAATGGTGTGGGCCATGCAGGATGGTGGCACCGGTCCTCGAGGAGCTGGCCGTCGAGAAGTCCGGCGCCCTCACCGTGGCGAAGTTGAACATCGACGAGAACCCCCACACGCCGTCGAACTTCGACGTCATGAGCATTCCCACGATGATCCTGTTCAAGGACGGAGTGGAGAAGAAGCGCATCGTCGGCGCTCGACCCAAGCATCAGATCGAAGCCGAACTGGCCGAGTACATCGCTTGATTGTGCGACGATAGGGCCGTGCGGCTCTATCGACTCGACGATTCGGGAGAGCCGGTCCGGGACATCCAGGACCGGCTTCTCGCGCTCGG
>JBFHRE010000011.1:0-33923 GCA_041591895.1 Acidimicrobiia bacterium | reverse complement strand
CCGGCACCTCGGTCTCGAGGTGCCGTGCATATGCACGCAGGTCGTCGATCGGATTGGTCATCTCGACAGGTGAGTCTCCACCAATTGCCGGGCGTTACAGCCTGCCCGGCTCCCAGCGATCGTAATGCACCGTCGACTCACCGGACTGATTCGACCAGCCGAGCGATCCAGATCGACGATCCTGTGCAGGGTGGCCGATCGTCACGACGCCGATGGCGGTCACACCGTCGGGAAGGTTCAGGATTCGGGTGAGCTCTGGAATCGAGTGCGATCCGAGGAACCCGGCTGCAAGGTCCTCGTCCACGGCTGCCAGGAGGACGGCCATGAGCGCCGCTCCCGCGTCCACCCACCAATACGGGATGGTCCAGGTTCGGGATGACCCTCCCTTGTCGGCTTCGGCATACCGCCGGTGATACGCCTCCTCTGAGACGCAGATCGCCAACAGGGCAGGGGCAGACGAGATCCACGGGTCGAACCCGCGCTGCAGGTACTCGGGTTCGCCTGCGGCAGACGCGACTTCGGCTCTCACGGCCGGGTCGGTGACGATCACGACCGAGACCCCCCGAGAGTTCCCGGCCGACGGACCCGCCAGTGCAGCAGCCGCGATCCGCTCCAGCGCCGCCGTGGACACCGGCTCCGGCGTGTAGCGGCGGACCATCCGTCGCCGAGCGAGCACCTCCCGAAACTCCACGTCAGACCCGCATTCCGTGACGAACGGCCCGCACGATTCCCACGACGAACGTCGCCGAGCCCAGCAGCAAGACGAGCAGGATCGTGGCGCCTCCTAGAAACACCGCCCCGGTCACGAGGATCGCCAAACCGACCCCGGCCAGCAGGAACAGCAGCCAGTTCGGTCGACCCCGCCCGTCCACCAGCCGCTCTGCTTCCACCGTGGCGATCCAGATCATTGCTACCACCGTGGCCACGAGTGTCAGCACCTGGAGTGTGCCGGCGGACGCCGAGAACGTCACCCAGAGGATGAGCCCCGACGCCGCGACGCCGAACAACACGTCGCGGGCCCCGCGCAAGCCGGGACCGCCCGCCATGATCAGCCGCCGGTCAGGCGTGGGTGGACCACCTGCCCGGAGCGAGCGATACAGGTTCCGGCCACGATCTCATCATCCCAGTCCGGCGCCAACTGGCCTTCGGCTCCGGTTATCAACTCGATGAAGCTCATCGCATTGCGGCCAAACATCCGGCTGGCGTCGGCCGGCTTGCGGGACTCCAGATCGGTGGCGCCTACGATCGTGACCCCGCTCTCGACGATGGTCTCACCGACGGAGGTGGCCTCGCAGTTGCCGCCGGTGGTGGCCGCCAGGTCGACGATCACGCTTCCGGGACGCATGGACTTGACCATCGCGGTGGTGATCAGGAGGGGGGCCGGTCGACCGGGAATCGCGGCCGTGGTGACTATCACATCGGCAGCCGCCACCGCGGGCGCCAGACCCGCCAGGATCTGAGCCTGCTCGTCGGCAGCCACCTCGGTGGCATAGCCGCCGGAGGCCTTCTCGTCCTGCGCCTGAATGGCGACCGCGAGGAACGTTGCACCCAAACTTCGAACTTGCTCCGCTGCCGCCGAGCGCACGTCGAATGCCGTCACCACTGCGCCGAGGCGTCTGGCCGTGGCGATTGCCTGCAGGCCCGCCACACCTGCCCCGAGGACCAGCACCTTGGCCGGAGGAATGGTGCCGGCCGCGGTGGTCATCATCGGGAAGAACCGGTTGGCGGTTTGGGCTGCTTCGAGCACAGCTTGGTATCCGGCAACGGTCGCCTGGGACGACAGAACGTCCATGGCCTGGGCGCGGGTCGTACGAGGCAGGGCTTCGAACGCGAAGACAGCCGCCCCCGTGCCTGCGAGACGAGTCGTCGCCTCGGCGTCGTCGAATGGGCGCAGCAGCCCGAGGATCGCGCCGGGGCGGGCGCTCGGTTCGGTCGAGGTGACGGTCACCACCAGATCGGCGCCCCATACCGAGGAATGATCCGAGATCTCGGCGCCGGCTTCGATGAAGACTTCATCTGCCCAGCCTGCTTCCGCACCGGCCCCCGAGCCGACGAGGACCGTGTGGCCCTTTCGGATCAGACGAGTGATGGTCTCTGGCGGAAGCGGCACGCGCCGCTCGGGCGGGTCTTGGCGGGGAACTCCTATGCGCATCGAGGGAGAACTTACCCGATCGAATGGCGACCTTCGACGTCCCGGGGTTTTCGGGCTTGGATCGTCTCCGGGGAGCTACCGTCCTGACGGTGACCTCATACGATCCGATTGGGCCCACCGTCCTGTGGACACGGGGGCGTGGCTGCGGCGAGCTCGCAGACGCCATCTCAGGCGGTCGGGCTGTGAGGGTGGTCGGCGAGATGGTGGAGGAGTGCGTCAAACATCGCGCGAGGTCGATCGTCACCCGGCGGCTCTCGAGCTTCGACCTCGTCAGTCAGGTGGTCCCGATCGGCATCGATCTCCCGCGGGTGTCGACCGTCGTGGCGGCGGTCGCCGGTGGTCCGCATTCACATCTCGCGGCGGTGGTGGCCCAGCGGGTAGGCGTGGCGCTCGGTGTCGATGCGTTCATGGCCTGCGCCTACCGCGACGACGAAAGCAAAGTCCAGGCCGTCTCGGTGATCGAGGAGCTCTACTCGCTCTTGCCCGATCTCGAGTATCGGTTGGTCGAGGCACCCGACGCCGAGGGTCTCATCTCCCAGCTCCCGACCGATTCCTTGCTCGTGCTCGGTGCGCCGGGCGGAAGCTGGCAGCAGCGAACGTTCTTCGGACCGGGGGCCAAGCTGAGGGGGCAGGCCGATGCCGGAACCGTCGTGGTGATGAGTGCCCCGCGTCGGGTGTATCAGGAGATGGGTGATCCGGTGTTCGTCGGTCCGATGCGCGACGCCGCCGACATCTTGAGGCTCCAAACAGAGCCGGTGCTCGCCGTGGTCGATCGGGCCCGGCTGGTTGGCGTGGTCCGGAGGGAGGCCCTGGCACAGGCCGGTCCGGGGGTCATGGTCGGGGCTCTCATGACCGAGCCCATGGCCGTGAAACTCACCGACGACCTCTCGGATGTCGCCGACCTGGGGCGGTTCTTCGCCGGTGCTCCCGTACCGGTGATCGACGAAGACAGTCACCTGGTCGGATCGTTGAGCGGCGACCTCACGGGAACCGGAACATTCGATAGTGGACCCGGAGCCGAGCCCGCGCAACAATGACCTCGTGCCACAGATAAGCGAACGGGAACGTCAGGCGCGGGAGAAGAAGCGGGCCAAGGAGGAGGCGGCTCTCTACCGTCCGCGCCGCAGCCTGGGCAAGAAGATCTGGCAGGGTCTGTGGTGGTTGGTGATCGTTGGTGCGATCGTCTTCCATGCCGCCGGCGGGTGGGTGTACGGCGGTCGAATCACGGAGGGGGCTTTCGAGGTGCCCTCCGACATCTCGTTCGCGACGGTGGATTCCGACCTGGCATCAGCCGGTTTGGACGTCGAGAAGGTCACCTACCAATCCGAACTCGGAGCCATGGACGCCTGGCGCACGTTCGGGGCCAAGGACACGTGGGTGATTCACGTTCATGGGAAGGGCGGCTCTCCGGCCAGCTTTGCCACCGCGATGAAGGCCTTGGCCGATGCCGGCTACCCGCAGCTCGCGATCGCCTATCGAAACGACCCGGGCGCCCCCGCCGATCCGTCCGGGATCTACCAGCACGGTGTCACCGAATGGCGCGACTTGCAGAAAGCAGTGGAATACGCCGTCGCCGAAGGGGCGGACCATGTCGTGCTGTCCGGGCAGTCGATGGGGGGAGCGATCATCCTTGCGTACGTCTACCGCGAACCAACCGGCCTCGTCACAGGCCTCGTCCTCGACGCTCCCAGCCTCGACCTGACTTCGAACATCGGACTTGCGGCCGAGGCCGAGCGCCTTCCGGGCAATCTCCCCGTGCCCGCCACGCTGACGTTCACCGCTTCGTTCATATCATCCGTTCAAACGGGCGCAAACCTGGATCTGATGAACTACCTGAAGCGGGACGGGCAGCTCGTGGTGCCGACGTTGGTGTTTCACGGCACCGACGACGAGACGGTCCCGATCGAGACCAGTCGCCAGCTCGCATCCGATCGGCCGGGGACGGTGACACTCGTCGAGATTCCGGGTGCCAACCACGTGGAAGCGATGACGGTCGACCCCGAGCGGTACACGAGCACCCTCGTGGCGTTCGTGAACACCAACGCAGGCTGAGCCCGGTTGTATCCTCCCGCTCCGTTAGGCGAGAGGTGACGTGGTAGCACGCGGTTATTACCGGCATCCGACGATTCATGGCGACCATGTCACGTTCGTGGCCGAGGACGATCTCTGGAGGGTCGAGGTCTCGGGTGGCGAAGCCCGGCGATTGACCGCCAACCCCGGGATGCACTCGGGGCCGAGGTACAGCGGTGACGGCTCGCGGCTGGCGTTCACCAGCCGGGACGAGGGCCGCATGGAACTCCATCTCATGGACGGGCAGGGCGGGCCCAGTCGTCGCCTCACGTATTTCGCGGCGAACACCACCGTCGCCGGTTGGTCGGGCGACGACGTGATCGTGGCCACCGACCACCGCCAGCCGTTCACAGGGTGGACGCACCTGTGGCGGGTGCCCGTACACGGAGGCCCGCCGGCGCCGATGGGTCTCGGGCCGGCAACGTCGTGGTCGGCGAGCAGAAACGGAACTGTTCTCGCTCGCCACGGGTTCGATCCATCGCGCTGGAAGCGATATCGCGGCGGCCGGGCAGGAAGGCTCTGGATCGATCGGGGCGACGGGTACCGGCCGCTGGTCGACCTCCCCGGCAACCTCGCGTCTCCGGTGTGGGTCGGTGCACGTGTGTACTTTCTCTCCGACCACGAGGGCGTCGGGAACATCTACTCCGTGACTCCGACCGGTCGCGGACTCCGCCGTCACACCGAGCACGACGACTTCTATGTCCGGTTCCCGTCGACCGATGGCCGCAGAATCGTCTATCACGCCGGTGGCGATCTGTTCGTGCTCGATCCGGACCGGGACGAGATCACTCCTATCGATGTCGTGTTGCCGTCCTCCCGTCCTCAGCTCAACAGGCGCTTCGTTCCGGCGGCTCGACATCTCGAGTCGGTCGCGCTTCACCCCGAGGGACATTCGATCATGGCGACGTCGCGCGGGGCGACCTTCTCGATGCCGCTCTGGGAGGGAGCGGCGCGACGTCACGATCCCGGATCGGCAGTTCGGGAACGACTCGCCATGTGGACCTCCGACGGTAAGAAAATGGTTGCGATCTCGGATGCAGGGGGAGAGGAGCGCCTGATCGTCCGGGATGTCGAAACGGGGACGACCACGAGCATCGACCGCGACCTGGGGCGGGTCCGCTCGCTCCGGGTTTCACCTGCCGGCGGATCCAGGGCTGTGGTGACCAATCATCGGCACGAGGTGATCCTGGTCGATCTCACGCGAGGCAGTCGTCGCGTCATCCATCAGAGTCCATACTCATGGATCGCAGGGACGGCCTGGTCGCCCGATGGCCGCTGGATTGCATTTGCCGCGGCAACTACGCGCACCAGCACGAACCTGTTTCTCTACGACACCTCCACTCGGAAGTCGACGATGATCGGGCGACCGGAGTTCGTCGATCGCTCGCCGGTTTTCGACCCGGGAGGGCGGTATCTGTACTTCCTCGGCTCGAGGGTCATGGAGCCGATCCCGGATTCGGTGTTTCACGACTACGGCTTCCCGAGAGCGACCCGACCGATGGCCATCCCCCTCGAGGCGGACTCGCCCTCACCGTTCTCCTTGGCTCATCGTTCGCCGCGCGCCCCCGGTGCCTCCCCCGACCCGAAGCCGAACGGAGATGACACGGTGACGAAGATCGACCTCGACGGGATCTCAGAACGAGTGGTGTCGTTCCCCGTGCCCGTCGGCATCTACCCGAGCCTGGCCGCAGGCGCCGGTCGGGTTCTCTTCACCTCCCGTCCACCATCCGGGCCGTCGGCGGAGACGCCGAAACTGGTCTTGCAGGCGTGGGACTTCGCGGCCGATCGGGTCGACACGGTGGCCGAAGGTGTGTCCGGTGTAACGGTTTCCGCCGACGGGAAGTCGATGGCGATCGTGGCCGGCCGCAAGGTGCGAGTTGTGCCGATCGGTTGGAAAGACGACAAAAACGGCAAGGAAGGTTTTACGCGGGAGACAGGTTTCATCGATCTCGAGCGGATGCCGTTGGATGTGAGCCCGTCCGACGAATGGCGCCAGATGTTCGACGAGGCCTGGCGTCTGCAGCGGGACTATTTCTGGGCCGAGGACATGAGCGGGGTCGACTGGGCAGAGGTCCGCAGCCGTTACACCCGGCTGATCGACCGGGTCGCCAGTCGGGCCGAGTTCTCGGACCTCCTCTGGGAGATGCAGGGGGAATTGGGTACGAGCCACGCATACGAATTGGGGGGTGAGTACCGACCTGAGCCGACTTGGACCCAGGGGATGCTGGGAGCCGATCTCGACTGGTCGCGCGGGGCCTGGAGGGTCACATCGATCCCAAGGGGTGACTCGTGGGAGGGGCCGTCGCCTCTCGCCGCCCCGGGCCTCGACATTCGGCCCGGGGATCGAATCCTCAGGGTCGATGCCAAGGAGTTGACGAGGGCTGCCACCCCCGAGTCGCTGCTTGTCCATCGGGCTTCGAAGCCGGTTGAGGTCACCGTCGCACGCGGCCGGGCCAAGCCGCGCAACGTGGTGGTGGTGCCGCTGGCAAGCGAGACGGCGCTTCGCTATCGAGATTGGGTCGAGACGAATCGCGCCACGGTTCACGAGAGCTCCGGCGAGCGGCTCGGGTACATCCACATCCCGGACATGGGGGCGGCGGGTTTCGCAGAGTTCCACCGCGGGTTCCGATCCGAGGTCGACGCCGAAGGTCTCATCGTCGATGTCCGATTCAACCGGGGAGGCAGCGTCTCGCAAATCCTTCTCGAGCGCCTGCTGCGCAAGCGGCTCGGCTATCGGATCATGCGCTGGCGAGCACCCGCCCCGTTCCCGTATGACGCCCCGGCCGGACCGATGGTCTGTTTGACCAATGAGATGGCCGGTTCAGACGGGGACATCTTCTCCCACACGTTCAAGCAGCACGGCCTCGGCCCCCTCATCGGAACCAGGACCTGGGGCGGTGTCATCGGGATCTGGCCCCAGCAATCACTGGTGGATGGGACTGTGACCACTCAGCCCGAGTTCAGCACCTGGTTTGCGGACGTCGGCTTCAACGTGGAGAACTGGGGAACCGACCCCGATATCGAGGTGGAGATCACGCCAGACGACTATGCCGCCGGACGCGATCCACAGTTGGAGCGGGGCATCGCCGAGGTATTGGCGATGGTCGACGCCGTCGTGGGCTCGCAGGGCCCGCCCACCACCCGCCGTTGAGCACCTGAGGTGCGCCGGCCACCGACCGGTACCATCGATCTCATCGCCAGCTTCTCCGCAACTCGGGATTCCACGGCTTCATGTGCCGGCGTGTTCTCCCTCGTGTCCGATCTGGAGGGGCATCGTCGGTGGGCACGGGACGATCTCACAGTGACGCGAACCGATGGAGGCGGTTTCGAGTCGAGGGCGGTGGTCGCCGGCCGACAATTCACCGCCCGCATCGAAATCGAGTCCGTCGAAGAACCGACACGGTTCGTGTTCCGGGTGACCGACGAGACCGGGGTCTACCGCCACACCTTCGATCTCCTGGGACGGCCAACCGGCTGCCGGGTCACGAGGCGGGTCGAAGCCCTGTCCTTGAGTGTCCGGCAGCGAGTTCTGTTCTGGCTGGCGCTCCTCCCGGTCCGGCGTCCGGCACTGAGGGTGTCGATCGCCCGCCTCTGCGATCTGGCCGAGTCGCTCGAATCGATCTGAGCCATGCGTTCCCTCGAGTCTACGGGCACGTATTTCAGCAGCCGTCACGACAGTCCGGAGAGGGTGGGCGGCTAGCGTGCGCGGGATGAAGAAGCCCGAGGAGATGTCTCCCGAGACGTGGGCCGTCGTGTCCGGGCGTCCGAGCGCTCCGGGATCTCCACTGAACCATCCGATCACTGCCGCATCCAACTTCCGGCCCGGCGGGGACCACTGGTACGTGCGGAACGAGGGCACGGACGCGCTCGACGGGCTCGAAGCAACGCTCGGCGGCCTCGAACGGGGATCCACCGTGGTTTTCTCCTCCGGTATGGCTGCCGCGTCGGCCGTGCTGGAACTGGTCCCCATGGGCGGCGCGGTTGCGGTCCCGACCGACTGTTATCACGGAGTCGCCGCCCTCGCCCGGAGCGGGGCGGAGCAGGGTCGCTGGGGCGTGACCCGGGTCGAACCCTCGGACACCGATGGGTGGGTGGCGGCGGCCCGCAACTGCGACCTGTTGTGGCTGGAGACTCCCTCGAACCCGCTCCTCGAATTGACCGAGGTGGCTGCGATCAGTTCGTCCGCCGACCGGCGAGCGATCGTGGCGGTCGATGCCACGCTGGCAACTCCACTTGGGAGCCGGCACCTAGCTCGGGGCGCCGACGTCGTGATGCACAGCGCCACCAAGTTCATCGGTGGACACTCGGACCTGCTTCTCGGAACCGTGTCGTCTCGCGACGAAACGATCGACCAGGGGCTTCGCACTCATCGCCGGCTTGCCGGAGCGTTCCCGGGGGCACTCGAGGTGTTTCTCTGCCATCGCGGAGTTCGCACCCTGGCGCTCAGATACGAGCGTGCGTCTGCCAACGCTGCGTTTCTGGCCGATGAATTGGGGAGCCATCCGAAGGTGAAGCGTGTGTACTACCCGGGATCCGGTGCGATGGTGTCGTTCCAGATCGCGGGAGGAGACCAGGTTGCCGACCGGCTCTGCGGGAGCCTGGAATTGATCGCCAACGCCACCTCCCTGGGCGGGGTGGAGACCACGCTCGAGCGCCGATCGGGATACGGCGAAGGCAGTGACCACCTTCCCCCTGGCCTCATCCGGATGAGCGTCGGGGTGGAGGCGGCCGCCGACCTGTGGCGTGATCTCGAGGAGGCGCTGAAGGGACTAGACACCAAGTGAGTCCGCGAAAAGTGCCCTGGTGATCGGGTCCTGGGCCCGTACGCTGCTCCGGCATGACGACCACAGCCGAATCAACTCCTGCCGGGGTTCGACCCACTTCACTCGTGCTTCGCCTGCTGCTGGGGGCGGCCGGACTCTTGACCCTGTTCAGCTTCGGGATCCAACTCTGGGTTGGCCCGCTGCTCATCCCGTTGACCTATTTCGCCGCCAGGAAGTCGCAGCATGCCGGTCAGGTGATGTTCTCGGCGCTGGCTGCGGTGTTGTTCGGGCAGGTGCTCGTCCTGGCGATGGCCACGGTGGTCGATGACACCGTGCTCGCACTCGGACTGACGGTCCCGCCGATGCTTGCCTTCTGGGTCGTCTTCCACCGTTCGGCGGTCGGCAATCCGCTCTGGCACCAGCCGGCCTGACCCTTCTGGTTGAGAGGTGGCCGACCGGCCACCATTGGCTCATCAGGCGGGAGCAGGGTCGGGCAGATTCGAGAAGTCGTCAGGTGATGGCGGGGGAGGTGGCATCGCCACACGAGCCGATACGGCCTCGGCGCCCGCCACGAGGAATTCGGCTCCATATTCGGTTCCTGGGCAGAACCCGGACGTGAACACCCAGACGTCGATCAGACCGTCACAGCCGTTCGGATAGACAGCGACTACCAGGCGATCGTCCGGCAACCACCCGATCGGGAGCGACGTGACGGCGTCCAGCGGCTGAGGAAGATCCACTCCGGAGACCCTCGCCATTCTCCCGTCGCTGCACCCTTCCGCATCCGCGCCGCCCTCGGCGTACGCCACCAATGCGGGGTTGTAGGGAGAGGCCATCACTTGGCCCAGCCACTTCTGTCCTGATTCGAGGTCGAGTTGCTCGTACATCGACCCGTCTTCCGATCGGAAGATGCGGTGGAGGTCGTAGCGGTCCTCGTGGTGGGCGACGAAGACGATGTGGCCGTCGGCGGTCCAGCCAGGGCTGGTGAGGACTGCGCTTTCGTCGGCGGCAGCCAGTACCCACGCCTGGCCGTCGTTTCTTGCCAGCCACAGCCCGTACTCGCCATCCGGCTGGGTGCCCGTGGTCACATAGTGGGTACCGGCCGGGTGGTAGACGAGCTCGTCATGCTTCTCGAGAAAGCCGATGAGCTCCGGAGCGGACCCGTCCACCTCGGTCTTGACCGGTTGGCCATCGACGATCGACACGATCCGGATCCCGGTGGGAGCGGTCCACGACGGGGTGCGATCGGGTGCCTGAGCGATTGGGTGGTGGGTCCCGTCGGCGAGGAGGATGGTGGAGTCGTGGAGAACCCGGTCGCCCACCGGACCCCACGCGAGCGATCGCACCCCCGACATGCCATCTGCCAGGCATCGGACCGTGACTCCGTCGTGGGACAAGCCGAGCAGAAGGCCACCGCTGACGATCGCGGCCTCCCCCCCGGCCAGGACCGGGTCCATGGCGCACGGGCCCTGGGGCAGGGCGCCGACCAGAGGTTCGATGGCCGGGACCGTGGTCGTCGGGGCGGAGGTGGTAGGCGCCGCCGTGGCAGGCGGGGCAGTGGTTGGAGGGGGCCCCGGGAGGGGACGGGTGGTGGTGCTGGCACCACCGGTACACGCCACGATGACCAGCGCCAACGCCGGCCACCAGGCCCGGGTCGTCAACCGGTGATCCTCTGTGCGATCAGATCCCCGATCTGAGACGTGGCCATTCCCATGTCGGGTCCTCCCATCGTCTTCAACTCGGGCAGCACCGACGCCGCCGCTCGTTCGACAACGGATGCCGCCTCCGTCTGGCCGAGGTGGTCGAGTGCCATCGCCGTCGACAGGACCGCCGCCACCGGATTGGCCCATCCGTTGCCGGCGATGTCAGGTGCCGAGCCGTGGACGGGCTCGAACATCGAGGGGTGGGTCTTGGTGGGGTCGAGGTTGCCCGAGGCAGCCAGCCCCAGTCCGCCCTGGATGGCTGCTCCCAGGTCGGTGACGATGTCACCGAACAGGTTGTCGGTGACCATGACATCGAATCGTCCAGGGTCGTTGACCAGATACAGGCAGGCTGCGTCGACGTGCACGTAGTCCAGTCGCACATTCGGAAAATCCGAGGCTCCGATCTCCTGGGCAGTGCGCCACCAGAGATCGCCGGCAAAAGTGAGGACGTTGGTCTTGTGACACACGGTGAGACGTTGGTCCCGTTGCATCGCCTTGTCGAACGCGTACCGAACCACTCGCTCGACTCCCAGCCGGGTGTTGATCGACTCCTGGGTGGCTACTTCGTTCGCCGTGCCTTTCTTGAACGTGCCTCCCATCCCGGTGTACAGGCCTTCGGTGTTCTCCCGGACCACCACCATGTCGCACTGGTCCGGGGTCAGGCCGCCGATCGGGGTCGGTACGCCTTCATACAGCCGGACAGGGCGCAGGTTCACGTACTGGTCGAAGTCGAACCGGAGTTTGAGGAGGAGGCCGCGTTCCAGGATCCCCGGTGGGACCTCAGGTGTTCCGACCGCTCCGAGCAGGATGACGTCGTGTCCCGCCAGCTCGTCCTGAACGGACGTTGGCAGCACTTCGCCGGTGTTCAGGTACCGGCGGCCACCCAGGTCGTACTCGCTGTAATCGACCTTGAAATCGAACCGGCCGGCGGCGGCGTCGAGCGCCTTGACCGCCTCGGTGGTCACCTCGATCCCCACCCCGTCTCCGGGGATGGTTGCGACTCGGTAGGTGTCAGGCATCAAGCGAGATTAGGCAGCTCGGCCGGAGGTCGAGCGGTCGCGAGTCCCGAGTCCCGAGTCGCGAGTCCCGAGTCGCTGGTGGCTGGTAGCCGGTTGACCGAGGCAACCGCCCCGGTCAACCAAGCGCCTTGTTCAATGCTTCGACAAACGCTTCTGCCGAGCCTTCGACCACGTCGGTGTTGATCGAGCGCCCGGCGTAGGTGTCGTCGCCGACCCGGATCACGACGTTTATCTCCGCCATCGCATCGGCTCCGGACGTCACCGGGACCACCCGGTAGTCGACCAGGCGGGCGTCGACGCCTCCGAATCCCTGGCGGATGGCCGCGAACGCGGCGTGCACCATGCCGTCGCCTTCTCCGGAGTGGGCAGTGGGCTTGCCATCCACCTCGAGGGTCACCGTCGCGCGTGGCGTGACGTCGTTTCCGCCCTCCACATGGAGGCCGAGCAGTCGGACGTCGCCGCCCACGTACACGGATTCCTCTTCGATGATTGCCCTCAGCTCCTCTTCGCCGATGTGGACCTTCCGGTCGGCGAGTTGCTTGAACTTGGCGAATGCGCGGGCGAACTCGTCCTCCTCGAGCACGATGTCGAGTTTGGCGAGCGCGTCGGCGAACCCGGCGCGGCCGGAATGCTTTCCGAGAATGATCTGGGCGGCCTCTTGACCCACCGAGGCTGCATCCATGATCTCATAGGTCTCGCGGTCTCGGAGCACACCGTGCTGGTGGATTCCGGATTCATGGGCGAACGCATTCCTACCGACGACTGCCTTGTTGAACTGGACCGGGTACCCCGTGAGACGGGATACGAGCCGCGAGGTCTCGAAGATCTGGGTCGTATCGGCGCCGACCTCGACTCCGAAGGCATCCTGGCGGGTCTTCACCGCCATGATCACCTCTTCGATGGACGTGTTTCCGGCGCGTTCGCCAATGCCGTTGATCGCGCCTTCGATCTGGCGGGCGCCGGCGTGGATCGACGACAGGGAATTGGCCACCGCCAGACCGAGGTCATTGTGGCAGTGGACCGACATGATGACATCGTCACGGTCGCCCTTGACTTCCCGGAAGGCCCGTTGCATCAACTCGACGAAGTCGGCAGGGGTCGCGAATCCCACCGTGTCCGGGATGTTGATCGTGGTCGCTCCGGCTTTCACCGCCGCTTGACACACCGCGCTCAGGCAGTCGTGGTCTGTGCGAGTCGCATCCTGCGGCGAGAACTCGACGTCGTCGGTGTACTGACGGGCCCGCTTCACACCCTCCACCGACGCCCGCATCACTTCATCGGGCGTGAGGCGGAGCATCTTCTCCATGTGGATCTGGGAGGTCGACATGAAGACGTGAATCCGGAACCGCTCCGCAGCTTTGAGAGCCTCCGCGGCTTTGTCGATGTCGTCCGGATGTGCCCGCGCCAGGGATGCGATGACCGGTCCGCGGACCTTCTGGGCGATCTGAGAAACCGCCTCGAAGTCGCCCGGCGAAGAAGCCGCAAATCCGGCCTCCAGCACATCGACCTTCAGCTTGGCCAGTTGCTGGGCGATCACCAGCTTCTCGTCGGGGGTCAGCGCGATGCCGGGTGCCTGCTCGCCATCGCGCAGGGTCGTGTCGAAGATGATCAGTCGGTCGCTCAAGGGTGTCTCCAGTCGTCAGGGGTGTCGTCGTCTTACCGGGAGGCCGGGCTGGGGAGAGTCCCACCCGGCCGTCAAAGGACGAGTGACCCCTTGTCAGGACGATTCGTGAGCGCTCGAGGAGTAGTCATGCCGGTGGTGCCTTCGGGGTGATGAACGGCATCATCTGTCGCAGTTGCTCGCCCACCTGCTCGATCTGATGCGATCGGTTCTTGGAGCGCTGCTCGAGCAGGAACGGAGCACCTTCTCGGGCCTCGGCCAGCCACTCGTGTGCGAAAGCCCCAGACTGGATTTCTCCCAGGATCTTCTTCATCTCGTCCTTCACCCCGGCGGCGATGCGCGGTCCACGGGTGTAGTCGCCGTACTCGGCGGTGTCGGAGATCGAGTACCGCATCCAGGACAGCCCGCCCTCGTACAGGAGATCGACGATGAGCTTCAGCTCGTGGAGGGTCTCGAAGTAGGCAGACTCAGGCTGGTAACCGGCTTCGACCATCGTCTCGAAGGAGGCCTTGATCAACTCCGACACCCCGCCGCACAGCACGACCTGCTCGCCGAACAGGTCGGTCTCGGTCTCTTCCTTGAAGGTGGTTTCCAGCACCCCGGCCCTCGCCCCACCGATTCCCCAGGCGTAAGAGAGACCAAGTGCGTGGGCACTCCCGGTGGCGTCCTGGTGCACTGCGATCAGGCATGGCACCCCGGAGCCCTCGGTGTAGGTGCGGCGGACGAGGTGGCCGGGGCCCTTGGGGGCCACCATCAGCACATCTACGTCGTCGGGCGGCGTGATCGCCTCGAAATGGATGTTGAAGCCGTGGGCGAACATCAACGCGTCGCCGCTCTCCAGGTGTGGAGCGATGTCTGACTCGTAGATGCCGGCCATGTGCTGGTCGGGCAGCAGGAGCATGACAACGTCGGCCGCGGCGGCGGCATCTGGTACGGATGCGACGTTCAGCCCGTCGGCCTCGGCTTGCGCCCGGCTCGACGACCCGGGGCGCAGACCGACGGTGACGTCGATTCCGGACTCGCGCAGGTTGCGGGCATGGGCGTGGCCCTGGCTCCCGTAACCGATGATGGCCACCTTGCGGCCTTGGATGACCGCTGGGTCGCAGTCGTTCTCGTAGTAGATCGTCGCCATTCTTCCCTTACCTCAGTTGACCGCGCGAAGACGCGATTGTTTGCCCTTCGAATCCCTCGCCATCGCCACCCGGCCGGACTTCACCAGGTCGATGACGCCATAAGGACGGATCAGGTCGAGGAAGTCGTTGATCTTGGCAGGATCTCCGGTGACCTGGAAGCAGATCGAGTTCTGACCGACATCCACGGAGATCGCCTTGAAGATCGAAGCGATCTCCAGGATCTCCGATCTCCGGCCCGGCGCCGCCGAAACCCGCACCAGCATGATCTCGCGCTCGAGGGAGAGGGCCGGCTCCAGCTCGGTGATCTTCACCACGTTCACCAGCTTGTGCAGCTGCTTCTTGACCTGTTCCAGCTCTGGGGCGTCCACGACGATGGTCATCTTCGACATCCCCTCCTCGTGGGACGGACCCACGGCAAGCGAATGGATGTTGAACCCGCGGCGGGCGAGCAACGAGGACACCCGGGCGAGGACGCCCGGCTTGTCTTCCACGAGAACCGAGAGGGTGTGGTTCATGGGAGGTCACTCGCAGCGACGACGGTCCGGTCCGACGGTCCAAGGATGACATCGTCGTTCGAGCCGCCTGCCGGAACCATCGGGAAGACCATTTCCTCTGGATCCACCACGAACTCGACGACGACCGGTCGGTCGTCCACCGACAGGGACTTTTCGATCGCAGGTGCCACTTCGTCGGGGGTCTCCGCTCGGAGGCCGACGCAGCTCATCGCCTCGGCCAGCTTCACATAGTCGACCTTGTTCCCGAGCTGGGAGGCCGAGTATCGGCCGCCATAGAAGAGGCGCTGCCACTGGGTCACCATTCCATGTACCCCGTTGTTCATGACCGCCACTTTGACGGGGATACCGTCGGTGGCTGCGGTGATCAGCTCCTGGAAGGTCATCTGGAAGCATCCGTCTCCGTCGATGGCATACACCAGGTCGTCGGGCATCCCCGCTTTGGCTCCGATCGCCGCCGGGACAGCAAATCCCATGGTTCCGAGACCGCCGGAGTTGATCCAACGCCGGGGGTCCTCGAACTTCCAGAACTGGCTTGCCCACATCTGGTGCTGGCCGACCCCCGACACGACGATGGCGTCGCCTCCGGTGATCCGGTAGAGCTCCTCGACGACGAACTGCGGTTTGATCGGTCCGTCGGGCGACTGCTCGTAGCGGAGCGGGTGGTTTCGTTGCCAGGTGCGGACAGTGTCGAGCCATGCCTTGCGATCCGGCGTCTCGCGTTCGCCCCACGCCTCGATCATCTGCTCCAATACCCGCTTGGCGTCGCCCACGATCGGGATCTCGGGAACCCGCACCTTTCCGATCTCTGCGGGGTCCACGTCGATGTGGATGACCTTGGCGTTGGGCGCGAAGAACTTCGGGTTTCCGGTCACCCGGTCGTCGAACCGGGCGCCGACCGACACCAGCACGTCGCATTTCTGGATGGCCGTGATAGCCGTGTAGGTGCCGTGCATCCCCGGCATTCCCATCGCCAGGGGGTGGCTGTCGGGAAATGCTCCGCGGGCCATGAGGGTGGTGGTCACCGGCGTGCCGCTGATCTCGGCGAATCGCCGCACTTCGTCGGCGGCATTGGCCTTGATCGCGCCGCCTCCCACGTACAACACGGGACGCTCCGCGGCGGCGATCAACTCGATCGCCTCACGGACTCGCCGTGGATGCCCTTCGGTCGTCGGCTTGTACCCGGGGAGATTGAGATCGACAGGATTTCTCCAATCCATCGAGGCGTTGAGGATGTCCTTCGGGATGTCGATCAGCACCGGACCGGGCCGGCCGGTCGAGGCGATGTGGAACGCCTCGTGCACCACGTCGGGGATCTCTCCGGCGTCCGTGACGAAGTAGTTGTGCTTGGTCGCCGGCATCGTGATGCCGACCGTGTATGCCTCCTGGAAGGCGTCGTTGCCGACCGCAGAGGTTGGAACCTGGCCCGTGATGGCCACCATCGGGACCGAGTCCATCAGAGCGTCGGCAAGCGGAGTGACCAGATTGGTGGCGCCGGGGCCGGACGTGGCGATACACACGCCAACCCGGCCGGTGGCCCATGCATATCCCTCCGCCATGTGGCCGGCGCCTTGCTCGTGACGGGCGAGGACGTGGCGCACCGAGGAGTCGAGCAGCGGGTCGTAGGCGGGAAGGATGGCTCCCCCCGGCACGCCAAACGCGATGTCTACCTCCTCGTGTTCGAGGGCTTTGATGAGAGCCTGCGCTCCTGTGATCTTGCTCATGGGTGGCCTCGGGGGTTGTTGGTTCCGGCTGGGATATGACCTGGGGATATGACCTGGGGACATGACCTGGGGATATGAAAAACCCTCCCGGTGGGGAGGGTCACAGCTGCGCACACCCCGTTCTTGGGGGTGTGTGCGCTACCGAAGTACGAGAATGGTCGACATTCGGCGTCTGACTATAGCCCGAACGAGTCAGGTTTGAAAAGGCTGATTTTCGGGCAGGTCGGGGGGAGCACAGCTGACGCTCCATGCCAGACTGAGGGCCGTGCCCGGGGCCACAGAAAACGAGTTCACGGTGCTTCGACCTGCGCTCGACGCCGCCCGGAAGGCGCTGCAGCGGCTCGATGATCAGGACGTCCCTGCCGCGCTGAAGAAGGTTGCGGCGTCGTCGGCTCGAACGCTGCCCAGGCCGCTCGCCATCACGCTCTGGAACGCCCTCGAGGGTGACGAGTGGCTGCGGTCCAAAGCGCTCGAGGAGCTGGATGGCGGCGAGGGTGTCCCGCGGGCGTTCCTGGAGCATCAACCCGGATGGGATCTGGCTGTGGCCCGTGCCTCGCACGAGATCGAGTTGGCGCGAGTCGAATCCGAACGTGACCAGGCGGTGGCCCGACTCGAGGCGACGGAGGAACGCCTCCGGCGATCACGGGAGCGAGGTCGAAAGGCGGCCGAAGGATCGAGGACCGAGCAACAAGCCCTGGAAACGGCCCGCAAGGAGGAACGTGACAGGGTCCGCGAGCGGCTGAATGCCTCGAGGACTGCGCAGCGGATGCTCCAAGAAGAGGTGCGAGAGCTCACAGCACGAGTTTCCGATCTCGCATCAGAGCTGCACCGGGTGGAAGGTCGAAATGCGGATCTCGAGGCCCGGCTCCGGACCAAGGCAGCCCCGTCGTCGGCCCCGGATCGCGAGGGCGTGGCGCGTGGGCGCGGCACGCCGGTCGAAGTTGCTCAGATGCTCGACACGATCGCAACCTCCCTCACTCGGACGATGCACCTGGAGCCGGTTCCGGGGCGAGACGAGCCCGACGAGTTCAGCCTGCCCCAGGGCGTGAGCCCGGATCAGGCCGCCGCCGTACACGCACTTCTGTCCTGGCGTGGACGGGCGCATCTGTATATCGACGGGTACAACCTCGCCAAGACCATCGATGGCAACGGGTCCCTTCCGGACTCTCGGAGGAGGGTGGAGGAGATCGCTCGCAGGCTCCGCGAGACTGCTTCCGGCCGGCTCAGCGTGACCGTGGTCTGGGACAGCGCCGCGGGCGAAGACGACCGGTACGAATCGGGAGTCGAGGTCCGCTTCCGGCCGTCGGCCGACGAGGAGATCGCCGACGCCGCTCGGTCTCTCGGTCGGAGGGCGGTGGTCGTGACTACCGACAGGGAGCTCCGCGAACGCGCCGAAGAAGCCGGAGCAACCGGGCTCTGGTCCACGGCGCTCGTCGGCTGGCGGGTGTGAACGGTGCGGGTCGAGAATCTGTCGGTGGCTTCCAGTACGTTCTCGACCCATGTTGATCGACTGCGAATCCTGCCAGGTGAGAGACTCCGATGCGTGCGACGATTGCGTGGTGTCGGTGCTGTTCTCGGAGTTTCCGCTCGACCTGGACGAGGCGGAGTCGAAGGCGCTCGACAATCTGGCAGAGGTGGGTCTCGTCCCCCGATTGCGTCTGCTTCCGCCGGATCGTCGGGCCGGCTGATCCGATCCGCCCGTGGCTGATCCGCCCGTGGCTGGGCCGGCCCAGATCGAGCCGGCCCAGATCGAGCCGGTCATGAAAATGCCGCTTCAGATCGGGCTTCGCAGCATCGCTCAGGTGTTGGCCCGGTCGGGCATCGATCGGATCGGGATCGCCGACGTCGCACCGTTTCCCGACGTCAGATCGAGTTTGGAACATCGGAAGCGAGAAGGGCTGTCGGCCGGTCTCGGCTTCACGTTCACCGATCCCGTCCGCTCCACGGACATCAGGACCCACTTTCCGTGGGCTGAGCGGTTCGTGGTCTTGGGTCGGGCATATCTGCCCGACGCCGGGGGAGCACGCAGCGGGCCGGGAGGGGACCTCACAGAACACGCCGGCGGAACCGCCAGAGTGGCGCGATTCGCAGTGGACGATGCGTATGCGCCAATTCGCGCCGCACTCGAAGCGGCGGCGGCGCATTTGAAGGCGGCCGGTTACCGGGCAGAGGTCATGGTCGATGATCCTCGCCTGGTCGATCGGGCCGTGGCCGTCCGAGCCGGTCTCGGTTGGTGGGGCAAGAACACGATGGTTCTCGCCCCGGGCCAGGGTCCGTGGATGCTGTTCGGGTCGGTGGTGACCGACGCGCCGCTCGAGACGACGCCTCCCATGGAGCGTGATTGCGGTACGTGTGAGGCGTGCCTGCCGGCGTGCCCGACCGGTGCGCTGGTCGCACCGGGAATCCTCGACGCCCGGCTGTGTCTGGCAGCGGCCCTCCAGACGCCGGGGGTGATCCCGATCGGGCTCCGGATCGCCGTGGGAGACCGTCTGTACGGGTGTGACGACTGTCTCGATGTCTGTCCGCCTGGTGGGAGGCTTCTCACCGCGGCCGGCAAGGCCGGTAGCGAACGCGACCGGGGATCGCATGCGATCAGGTGGCTTCTCGAGGCTGAGGATGAGGACCTCGAAGCCAGATTCGGTCACTTCTACCTGGCGCGATCGTCGGTCGCAATGCTGCGCCGCAACGCGCTGGTGGTGGCGGGAAACTCGAACGATCCGTCAGTACTGCCGCTGGTGGTCGGATACCTCCGCCACCCCGACCCGGTTCTGCGCGCTCACGCGGTGTGGGCTCTCCGACGTCTTTCACCGCCTTGGGCGGGAGCACTCATCCGCGATCTGGCCGCTGGTGAGGCGGATCCGCGAGTGGTGTCCGAACTCCGGGGCGCGGCCCCCAGGTCCTAATCGGCGGAGCCGAGGGGGAAGTAGGCGATCCGCGAGTAGTCGGCGACCATGCGGTGGGTCGAGAATTCGACGAGCGACGCTTTGATCGCTTGGCGCATCCACGAGATCCATCCGGTGGGGAGCCCACCCGCATCGCGGTCGTAATACAACGGAGCAACCTGGTCCGCCAGCAACTCGTAGAAATCGTTCGAGTCGGTGTGGTCGGCCGCACCCCAGTCGCCGTTGGCCTCCGGAGAGCCGAACGCCCATCCGTTTCGCTCGTTGAAACCTTCGATCCACCAGCCGTCGAGCACGGACAGGTTGAGACCGCCGTTGATCGCAGCCTTCATCCCCGATGTTCCGCTGGCCTCCATCGGCGGCCGGGGGTTGTTCACCCAGACGTCCACTCCCTGCACCATGAATCGGGCCATCCGGGCGTCGTAGTCCTCCAGCACGTAGACATGGCCGGAGAACTCGCCGCTGCGCGAGATCTCGGAGATCTGGCGGAGGAACTCCTGACCTTGCCGATCGGCTGGATGTGCCTTCCCCGCGAACACGATCTGGATCGGTCGATCGGGGTTGGTGAGGATCGCCTGGAACCTGCCCGGGTCGGAGAACATGAGCGTGGCGCGCTTGTAGGTCGCAAACCGCCGGGCGAATCCGAGTGTGAGACGGTCGGTCGGGAACAGATCCTCGATTGCCCGCAGGCCATCGGGAGAGGCGCCCCAGCGGGCCTGCTGACGGCGGATGCGGCCCCGAGCGAAGCGGGCCAGGATCTCCTTGCGACTCTGGTGGGCGTTCCAGATGACCTCATCGGGAATGAGGTCGATCTGCTCGATGAGTTCCGGGTCCTCCAAGAGCTTGATCGGCCAGTCGGCGCCGAAGGCATTCTTGAGCATCTTCCCGCCGTCCCGGCCGATCCAGGTGGGCGTGTGGACCCCGTTTGTCACGCTGGTTCCGTTGCCGCCGATGAGGTGCGACCAGTCGGCGGCGACGACCTCTCCGTGACGCTTCGACACCCCGTTTACCACCGATGCGAACCGGATTGCCAGAGCACCGAGGTCGAATCGGGACTCCTCGCCGGGTCGGGCGACGGCCAGAGCGAGAAGGTCGTCCAAAGTCATCCCCATTCGCTCGGCCCATGGCGACAGGTGCTTGTGGGCGATGGCGACGTCGAAGACCTCGTTCCCGGCCGGCACGGGTGTGTGGAGGGTGAAGAGGGTCTGGGAACGCAGCAGTTTGGTCGCCGACTCGAGCGACTCCCCGGCGGCAATGCTCCGGGCGGCCCGTTCCAGCAGGCTCAGGGCGGCGTGTCCTTCGTTGACGTGCCACACCGCCGGTTGGATGTCGAGTGCTTCGAGCGCCCTGACGGCGCCGACTCCCAGTACGAGCTCCTGGCTGAAACGCATCTCCCGGCCTGCCACATACAGCTGGTGGGTGATCGGGCGGTCGGCGGGGTCGTTGTCGGGGATGTCGGTGTCCAGCAACAGCATCTCGACCCGTCCGACGTGCGCGGTCCAGACGGCCGCCCACACCTCCCTCTCCGGGAATTCGATTGGGACCTTGAGCTGTCCACCGGTCGGTGACGCGACCGGCAGCACCGGGAGCCGGGTCAGGTCGAGGGTCGGGTAGAAGTGCTGTTGGTCGCCGTCGGAGTCCATCTCCTGTCGGAAGTAGCCACGGCGGTACAGGAGACCGACTGCGACCAGCGGGATCCCGAGATCGGAAGCGGCCTTGAGGTGGTCGCCGGCCAGAATCCCGAGGCCACCGGAGTAGAACGGCAGGGACTCGTGGACTCCGAACTCGGTGCACAGGTAGGCGACCGGGCCGGCCATTGATTGGCCGCTCCGCTCGAACCACGTCCCCTCGGACGCCAGATATCGATCGAACGCCTTGACTGCCCGTTGGTACCGGTCATGAACCGCCTCGACCTGCTCGATCTGGAACCAACGCCCCCGGTCGATCGACGCGAGGAGATCGATCGGGTTGTGATACTGCTCCCACCCGACCGGGTCGAGGGTCGACCAGAGGCTCCGACCTTCTGGATTCCAGACCCACCACACGTTGTAGGCGAGATCCATCAGTCGGTGGAGGCTGCGAGGGATGGCCAGCTCGTTGGGCGAGTGGGTGGGAACGGAGGTCACAGGGGAATCGGCCTTTCAGAAAATTTGCGCAAAGAAAGCCTAACCAGCAAATCGCGACCGGCTGTGCTGGGGTTTGACAGCCTACGCAATCCGTCCGGCTGTCCTCGGTAACCTGACGGCATGAGTTCCCAAGAGCAAGCCGGAGACCCGACCGGAAACCCGGCGTCGGTGTCGGTCAAGATCAACTCCCAGGAAGTCAGCGAGGGCCCGGCCAAGGCAGCCGCGCGAGCGATGCTCCGGGCCGTCGGCCTCACCGACGACGACTTCTCCAAGCCGCAGATCGGCCTGGTCTCGGCAGGCAACGAGGTCACTCCCTGCAACGTGACCGGGCCCGCGCTCAGCGAAGCCGCCAAGGTCGGGGTCAAGGCGGCCGGCGGCGTCGGTCTCGTGTTCTCGACGATTGCGGTGTCGGATGGCATCTCCATGGGGCACGAGGGGATGCGAGCGTCGCTGGTATCGCGTGAGGTCATCTGCGACTCGGTCGAGCTGGTGATGCATGCCGAGCGCTTCGACGGCATGGTGACCGTCGCCGGGTGCGACAAGTCCCTTCCCGGGATGCTCATGGCCGCCGCCCGAACGAACCTGCCGACGGTGTTTCTGTACGGAGGTTCGAGCCTCCCGGGGAGCTACCGCGGGCGCGACATCTCGATCGTCGACGTCTTCGAGGGGATCGGAGCCCACTCGGAGGGAAAGATCACAGACGCCGACCTGCTCGAGATCGAGAAGAGCGCCTGTCCGGGGGCCGGATCCTGCGCCGGCATGTTCACCGCCAACACGATGGCCGCGGTGGGTGAGGCCATCGGCATGTCGCTGCCCGGTTCGGCGACCGTGCCGGCCATCGATCCCCGGTTGTCGGATTTTGCGGTCTCGGCGGGAGAGGCCGTGATGCGCTTGCTCGTGGCAAACATCAGACCTCGTCAGATCATGACCCGGCCGGCCTTCGAGAATGCCATCACAACGGTCATGGCTCTCGGAGGCTCCACCAACGCCGTGTTGCATCTGATGGCCATCGCCAACGAGGCCGGCGTCCAACTCGACCTCGACGACTTCGACCGCATCAGCCGCCGCACCCCTCACATCGGCGACCTGAAGCCCTTCGGTCGGTACCACATGGTCGATCTCGACCGTGCCGGGGGAGTCCCGCCGGTGCTGAAGGTCCTGCTCGATGCCGGTCTCATCGACGGCGATGTGATGACTGTCACCGGAAAGACGATGGCCGAGAACCTCGAGGGGCTCTCGTTAACCCCGGGCCAGGATGTGATCCGGCCACTGGACGCGCCTTTGGCGCGTGAGGGCGGAATCGCCATCCTCCGGGGCTCGCTCGCTCCGGATGGGGCGGTGGTCAAGCTCGCCGGAATCGAACTCGACGTGTTCGAGGGCCCGGCGCGGGTGTTCGATGGAGAGCAGGGCGCGCTGGAGGCGCTGTTTGCCCATCAGATCAAGCCTGGCGACGTGGTCCTGATCCGCACCGAAGGGCCGAAGGGAGGCCCGGGCATGCGCGAGATGCTCCAGATCACTGCGGCCATCAAGGGGGTCGGTCTCGGCAAGGACGTCCTGTTGATCACAGACGGTCGTTTCTCCGGTGGGACGACCGGGTTGTGTATCGGGCACGTGTCACCGGAGTCGGAGGACGGCGGCCCGATCGCGGCGGTCGAAGAAGGGGACCGGATTCGGGTCGATGTCGGGGCGAGGTCGCTCGACGTACTCGTCGAACCGGCGGTACTGGCAGAGCGTCTGGGTCACCGCAAGCCCTTTCCTCCCCGGTACACGAGTGGTGTGCTCGCCAAATACGCCCGACTGGTCGGCCCGGCCGACCAGGGTGCCATCACCAACCGCTGATGGTCAAGATCTATGCGGTCGTTCTGATCCTCGGGGTCATCGCCTTGATCGCCTGGATCTATTTCCACGCACATTCCGAGAACGAGTCCAAGCCCGGCCTCGACCCGGAGCGCCGATACGGCCTATCGGGCCGGCGACTGGTTGCCGGATTGGTTGGATTCGGTATGGCCGGGATGTCGGCAGAGTTCTCACCCAGGGACATCCCATGGCCGACGGCGCTCGTTCTGGCGCTCATCGGAGCCGCCGCCTCGATCTGGTGGGCCGGCAAGGAATGGGGCGCGAGTGAACCGGCCGCAGCCACCCGGAATGACTGACGGACGGATCGGTTGGCAGGCCGCCGGATGCTGATCGTTTCGGACGTCCACGGCGCGTTCGATGCGTTGCGCTCGGCGGCGCAGCGCGGATCGACACTGCTCATCCTGGGCGATCTCGTGAACCTGACCGACTATCGCAGCGGAGAGGGGATCACCGCGGATCTGCTCGGTCCGGAGTTCGCTCGTCAGGCTGCCGAGGCACGCGGGGCCGGCGACTACCAGCGGATGCGAGAGCTGTTCCGCGAGATGGTCGGTGATCGGATCGACGAGTTCCGGGCCGCGTACGAGGAGCGGGTGATCGACCAGTACCTCGACACGAGGGCTGCTCTCGAGGGAGGGACCGGCTTTGTCACGTACGGCAATGTCGATCGGCCTTCGTTGCTGAGGGAACACCTCCCGGATGGCTTCCGATTCGTCGATGGGGACGTCGTCGAGATCGAGGGGATGACGTTCGGATTCGTCGGCGGTGGGACCACGACGCCGCTCGGGGCGGAAGGGGAGGTGAGCGACGAGGACATGGCGACCAAGCTGAACGCAATGGGTCCGGTCGATGTGCTCTGTTCCCATCTGCCGCCGGCTGTCGCCCCCCTCCACACCGATGTCGTCACCGGCCGACAGGAGCGGGCTTCGCAGCCGATTCTCGATTATCTGCGGCGGCACGGGCCGGCCTTTCACTTCTTCGGTGATGTCCATCAGCCCCAGGCCACCACCTGGCGGGTAGGCAAGACGGCGTGCGTGAACGTCGGTTACTTCCGGGCCACTCGGCGACCTGTGGAATTCCATCCCATGGAGCTCGATCCCCCTTCCGACCCCGCTTGACCCAGGCCTGAAGTCCGCCTGAAGGTTGGTATGAGGCTCGCGCTAGCCTGAAGGCGTTCGACCCCGGATGAGGCATGGCTGACAGCACCGTACAAAGCATCGAAATCGACGCGTCTCCGGCGGAGGTGTTCTCCGTTGCCGCCGACCTGGCGACCTACCCCGATTGGGCCACGGGTGTCAGGTCCGTGGAGGTCCAGGAGACCACCCCCGACGGCAAGGCACAGAAGGCAGCGTTTGTCGTAGACGGGATGGTCAAGGAGATCTCCTACGAACTCGTATACACCTACGACGAGCCTGCCTCGATCAGCTGGAAGGCCATCCCCGGGCCCGACATCAAGGAGATGGACGGTTCGTACACGTTCAACGACCTGGGTGACGGACGCACCGAGGTCGTATACGCGCTTCGTGCCGAGACGGCTTTCACCATTCCCGGTTTTCTCAGGCGGCAGGTCGAAAAGCAGATCGTGACCACCGCGTTGAGAGGCTTGCGGAAGCGGGTGGAGTCGGGCGACTGAGGTGCGGATCGTCCTCGTCACCGGAAAAGGCGGGGTCGGCAAGACCACGGTTGCTGCCGCCACCGCCATCGGCGCCGCTCGACGAGGTCACCGAACCCTCGTTTCCTCCACCGATCCGGCTCACTCGCTGGCCGACGCTCTCGGAATGCCGTTGGGCGACGAGCCCACCGAACTGGCGGCCAACCTGTGGGGTCAGCAGATCGACACCCAGGAGCAACTCGAGAAGCACTGGGGCACGATCCGCAACCAGCTGATCGACGTCTTCGATTGGGGCGGAGTGTCGGGAATCGAGGCCGAAGAATTTCTGGTCTTTCCCGGGATGGACGAGTTGTTTGCGTTGCTCGACGTGAACCTCCGCGCTCGATCAGGTGATTTCGATGCCATCGTCGTCGACTGTGCTCCAACCGCCGAGACTCTGCGGCTCCTCAGCCTCCCGGAGGTGCTGTCCTGGTATTTCGAGCGCATCCTCCCCACCGAGCGCCGGATCATGAAGGCGGCCCGCCCCCTGCTCACACGCATGACCGACCTCCCGGTGCCCGATGACAGCGTCTTCAAGGCGGCACTGGGCGTGTTCGAGGGGATCGAGCAGATGAAGGAGTTGCTCGCCGACCCCGCGATCACCTCGGCCCGGCTCGTCATGAACCCCGAGAAGATGGTGATCGACGAAGCTCGCCGCACCTACACCTACCTCGGTCTGTTCGGCTACGGCGTCGACGGAGTAGTCGTGAACCGGGTTCTGCCCGACGAGGTGGAAGATCCCTATTTCGAACGGTGGCACACGATCCAGAAGCGCCATCTGGGAGCGGTGGACGAGGCCTTCTCGGAGGTGCCGCGACTCAGGCTGCGGCTGTTCGACGACGAAATGGTGGGCATCGATCGGCTCGAGATGCTGGCGGACGAACTCTACGGAGACCTCGATCCGGTCATGGAGTTCAATGCCCGCAGCCCGTTCGAGGTCTCCGAAGTGGGCGACCACCTCGAACTCGCCATGGAGGTTCCATTCGTGGAGCGTGACGACCTCGAGGTCTTCCGTCACGGCAATGAGCTCTACCTCCAGGTCGGGCCCTACCGGCGTTCGTTCGTGCTGCCCGACACGCTGCAACGCCGTACGATCTCCTCCGCCCGGCTGGCCGGCGGCAGATTGGTGGTCGCCTTCGCCCCGGGTCCGTCCCGCAGGACCGGCGGGTGAGCCCTCATTCGGAAACGGTGGACGCCCTGGCGCGGGCCGGTCGAAGGGTCCTCTACCACCTTCTCCGCGCCGGGATCGAGGGTTTGAGGGCAGTGGAGGCCGTGATCGAGGAACTGGGTTCCGTGGGACACCCCGACGAACGCGACGATCGCGAGCGGATCGAGATCGAATGAGCTCCCTGCGGCTGGGGCTGGACGTCGGTGGCACGTTTCTCAAGGTGGCCGGTCTCGATGGGGACGAGGTCACAGACCTCGGCCGTATCCAACTGCCTGGGGAGGGTGTGATCGGATTTGCCTCCACGGTGGCCTCCGACCTGGTGGAGCGGTTCCAACCGGTAGCGGTAGGCGTCGGACTGGCAGGTCTGGTGGATTCCGAGCGAGGCGAGTTCATCTGGGGCCCCCACCTGCCAGGCCCACCGATCAAGGTGAAATCGGAGCTGGAGTCGACACTCCGGGTGCCGGTCGTAGTCGACAACGACGCCAACCTCGCCGCGCTCGCCGAGTCGCACCTCGGCGCCGGCACGGGCTCGGATCCGGTGCTGATCGTCGCACTCGGAACCGGGATCGGGATGGGCCTGGTGATCGGCGGCAAGGTCTACCGCGGGGCGGGTCTGGCTGGTGAAGCCGGTCACATGACCGTCCGGGCCGATGCCGCCCTGTGTGAGTGCGGGCGTACCGGTTGCTGGGAGACGCTGGTTTCCGGGACTGTTCTCGATCGGGAGGCGGCGCGGATTCTCGGTTCGTCCGCGTACCGACCGGCGACCGCGGCCGATCTCGTTCGTGCAGCGAGGGCCGGGAACGAAGCTGCGATAGCAGCGGTGACCGACGCCGGCCGCTGGTTGGGACTCGGCATCTCCAACCTGGTTGCAGTTCTCGACCCGGCCGTCGTCGTCGTGGGAGGAGCAGTGGCGGAGGCCGGCGACCTGCTGCTCGATCCTGCGCGGCGGGAGATCTCGGGTAGGTTGTCTGGAGCGGAGCACCGGCCCGCCCCGAAACTCGTGCCGGCCCGATTCGGATCGTTGTCCGGAGCCGTGGGGGCGGCACTGGCGACGAGATCGCTGATTGAGGAATGAAATGACCGACTCGATTCGACCCGACGATGTGATCCCGCCCGGCAACCAGGGCTCGATCCAGCTGCGCAAACTGGCTCAGGATGCGGTGTCCCTGTTCCCCAACATCGTCAAGTTGCTCGCCCGGTTGGCGAAGGACCCTCGCGTCCCGAGACGCTCCAAGCTGGTGGTGGGGGCCGCACTGGCCTATGTTGCATCGCCGATCGACCTTCTCCCTGAGTTCATTCCGGTGGTCGGGTTTGCGGATGACCTCTTGCTGATGGCGTTTGCCGTCAATCACCTCGTGAATGTCGCCGGGGAGGACGTCGTCCTCGAGCATTGGGACGGACCCCGGGATCTCCTGGAAATGGTGCGGTCGGTGCTCGATGTCGCCTCCGACCTGGTGCCGCTGAAGATCCGCAGGCTGTTCTCCCGGCTGTCCGATTCGTGACCCCGCGGGTCTCGATCACCGCACCCCAATTTGGTTCCGATCCCTCGCTCCTGGCCGCCGCGAGCCGATTCGCCGACGACACCGAGCTGTCCGGCCTCTACGCCTTCGACCACCTGATCCCTCTTGGCCGGCCGCGAGGACCGATGTTCGACCTCGGGTCCACACTCGGGGTGCTGGCGACCGAGACGACCTCGGTGAAGATCGGATCCATGGTCCTCCGGGTCACCGCTCGGCCGGTGTCCCACTCGATCGCGATCGCCCGTACCGTGGCAGCCATAGCCGGGGAGAGGACCGTGATCGGGGTGGGACTGGGTGACGCGCTCACCTCCGACGAGCACCGGCGGTTCGGCATCGAGACGCCACCCTTTGCCAAACGGGTCGAGTTGCTCGAGGCCTTCTGTGCCGGGTTGGGTCCCGGAATCCCGGTGGTCATCGGCGGCAACCATCCTGCCTCGGCCCGACGGGCCTCGAGCCTGGCCGGCGGCTGGAACGCCTGGGATCCGCAACCGGAGGAGTTTCGAAGCACCGTCCGAGAGCTGCGAAGCGATCGGCCAGGGTTCCCGGTCTCGGTGGGCCTGTCGGTCATGTTGGGACGGGATCGCGCCGAGGCAGGGGACCTCGCCGCAGGTCGGTCGCTGGGCGCCCGGGTTCGGGTGTGGGGGCCCGACGAGCTCATCGGATCTTGCCTCGACTGGTTCGAACTGGGCGCGGACGAGGTGATTCTGACCCTGGTTCCCAACCGGCCCGAGCGTTGGGAGATCCTCGCCGATCGAGTGCTGCCGCGTCTGGCCTGATCCAGGCCCCGGGTAATCTCACACTGTGGACTTCGGATTCAGGCGCATCGACAATCTGCCCCCGTACGTGTTTGCCGAGGTCAATCAGCGCAAGATCGCGGCTCGTCGGGCGGGGGAAGACATCGTCGACCTCGGCTTCGGGAATCCCGACATCCCTTCGGCCCCGTTCGTGGTGGACAAGCTGATCGAGGCAGCCCAGAACCCTCGCAACCACCGGTATTCGGTGTCGAAAGGTCTTCCGAATCTGCGCAAAGCAGTGGCAGATCGGTACATGCGTCGGTTCGGTGTCGAACTCGATTCCGAGACCGAGGTCATCTCCACGATCGGCGCCAAGGAGGGTCTGTCGCACCTGATGTGGGTGCTCGTCCAGCCGGGCGACGCCGCCATCGTGCCGACGCCCTCGTACCCGATCCACATCTATGCCGCCTCGATGGCCGGTGCCGAGGCCCGGATGTGCCCGATCGACACCGAATCGGACTACTTCGAGACGCTGGAGCGGATGTTCCGCAACTCGTGGCCCAAGCCGCGGGTGATCGTGGTCTCGTTCCCGCACAACCCGACTGCGCACTGTGTCGAGCTCGACTTCTTCGAGAAGCTGGTGGCGTTCGCCCACGAGCACGGGGTGATCGTGGTCCACGATTTCGCCTATGCCGACATCGCCTTCGACGGTTACCAGCCGCCGTCGATGATGCAGGTGCCGGGGGCGAAGGAGATCGGGGTCGAGCTCTACACGCTCACCAAAGGCCACTCGATGGCCGGCTGGCGGGTGGGGTTCATGGTTGGCAACCCCCAGATCGTGGCCGCCCTCGGCAAGCTCAAGTCCTACCTCGACTACGGAACGTTCCAGCCGATCCAGATCGCGTCGATCATCGCCCTCAATGAAGGAGACGATTACGTCGCCGAAGTGAACGAGATCTACCTCGGCCGTCGGGATGCGCTGGTCGACGGTCTCAACCGGACCGGGTGGAAGATCGAGAAGCCGCGGGGAACCATGTTCGTGTGGGCTCCGATTCCGGACCCGTACCAGGACCGGTCGTCACTCGACTTCGCCATCCAGTTGATCGAGGAGGCCAAGGTGGCGGTCAGCCCCGGGATCGGCTTCGGCCCGACCGGCGAGGGGTATGTGCGGTTCGCCCTGGTGGAGAACGAGCACCGGATCCGTCAGGCGGTCGGCGGGATCCGCAAGGCGCTCGACCGGCTCTGATCGCGGCCCGCCCCAGGGCGATCTAGCCTGGCGATATGGCCTTTCCCGACGGCATCGCCGACTTCCGATCCGACACCGTCACCCGACCCACCGAAGAGATGCGACGGGCGATAGCCGAGGCCGAGGTCGGTGACGACGTCTACTCCGACGACCCGACGGTCAACCTATTGGAAGAGGAGGCGGCGGCCGCCGTGGGAAAGGAGGCGGCGGTCTTCGTGCCCAGCGGAACGATGGCCAATCAGCTGGCGATCATGCTCCAGACCCAACCTGGGGAGGAGGTGCTCTGTGACGAGGGGGCTCACTGCCGGAATGTCGAGCGGGGTGCGGCATCGGCATTCTCCGGAGTCGCCTTTCGCACCGTTCACGCCCCGGGGGGCCGGATCGAACCGCATCAGATCGAGGTGGCGATGGCCACCGCCGGCCGGTTCTACCCCCGGATCGGCCTGATGGTGTGGGAGAACACTCACAACCTGTCCGGTGGCCGGGTGATCCCGCTGGAAGCGGTCGAGGCAGGAAATGTCGAGGCCCGGACACATGGCCTGTCGATCCATCTCGACGGCGCCCGGATCTTCAACGCTGCGGTCGCCCTCGACACCGCCCCTGACCAGGTGGCAGTCGGGACCGACACGGTCTCATTCTGCTTCTCCAAAGGCCTGGGAGCTCCGATTGGGTCGGTCCTCTGCGGGACCCGGGAGGCGATGGACGAGGTCCGGTACCTCCGGAAGCGCATGGGAGGAGGCATGCGCCAGGTCGGTGTCATCGCCGCCCCGGCCCGGGTGGCGCTTCGGGACTGGGAGCGAGTGGCGGATGACCATGTCACTGCCCGAACCCTGGCGGAGAGGATCCACGATCACGCCCCGCACGCCGTCGATCTGGACTCGGTCGAGACCAACATCGTCAACGTCGTTGTCGACCATCTCAAGCGATCGTGGGAGGAGATCGCAGGCCGACTGGTCGAGGCCGGCATCAAAGCCAACGCTCCGATCAATGGCGTGTGGCGGCTCGTGACCCATCGTGACGTCGATGCGGTCGACATCGACCGATTGGTTGCCGCGGTGCTCAGGTGACCGTCGAGTTCCTCGGATTGCACCATGTCCAGCTGGCGATGCCCGAAGGAGAGGAACAGTCAGCTGTGGAGTTCTACGGTGGTCTGCTTGGGCTGCCACAGGTAGCCAAGCCCGAGCACCTCGCCGGCCGTGGCGGGGCGTGGTTCGAGCTGAACGACGTGCGAATTCATCTCGGTGTGGAGATGACCTTCCAGCCGGCCCGAAAGGCTCACCCGGCGATATTGGTCAACGACATTGCCGGCCTGAGAACACGCCTCGAGGCTGCCGGTGTCGGGTGTGTCGACGACCAGCCGCTCCATGGCTTTGAGCGTTTTTACGCAACGGACCCGTTCGGAAACCGTCTCGAGTTCCTTGCTGTGGCGAACGGAGAGGGACGGTGAAGGTCAGCAACGCCGATCGGGTGGTCTTTCCCGAGGTGGGGCTGACCAAAGGCGACCTCGTGGGCTATTACGAGCGGGTCGCGCCCCTCATGCTGGCTTACGTGAAGGATCGCCCGCTGACGTTGGAGCGGTATCCGCAAGGACTGGCCGGAGAGGGGTTCATGCAGAAGAACGCATCCGCCCACTTTCCGGAAAGCATTGGGCGGTACGAGGTGGAGAAGGCCGAGGGCGGAGTCACGAACTATCCGGTGATCACAGTCGAGGAGAACATCCCGTACCTCGCGAACCAGGGGACGGTCACCTTCCACATCTGGACTGGCCGTCTGCCCGAGCCACATCTGGCCGACGGCATGGTCATCGACCTCGACCCCGAGCCGGGCGACGTCGAATCCGCCCGGCACGTCACCCGGCTGGCCGGCGCGCTGGTCGAGGCATTCGGTCTTGCGTCGCTGCCGGTGGCGACCGGCTCCAAGGGGTACCACGTGTGGGTCCCGCTGGTGCCGACACCGTGGGATGAGGTGGCGACCGCATCCCGAGCCCTGGCAGGACTCATCGCCGGCCGCAACCCCGAGCACGCAACGGTCGAATTCCTGAAGAAGAACCGGAAGGGCCGGGTGTTCGTGGATTGGCTCCGGAATCACCCCGGTGCCACGGTCGTCTCGCCGCTGTCGGTCCGAGCGCGTCCGCGGGCGTCGATCTCGATGCCGCTCGACTGGTCGGAGGTTCCGACCACCGCCCCCGACCATTGGACGATCACCAACCTCGACGAAGGGGGCCGGCACCGTCTCGAGCATCTTCCCGGGCTGCCCAAGCCGGGCAAGCTCTCGTTGGACGCGATCGTGGCGGAGGCCGAGGCAGAGGGCGTGGACCTCGAGACCCAGTTCGACCGGTTCGGCCGCGAACGGTAGGCCCGGCTTCCAGCTACCAGCTGCCGGCTACCAGCCACGAGTCCGCACCCTGCATGGGAGCAGCGACTGGAGAGTCGGGAATACTCTGCCCCCTCCTGGCTTCGCCGGTGCTCCCCCCAACGTCGTTTTGCTCCTGGTGGAGAAGCAAACAAGCCAACTTGCCTCTTCCGGCTGGAGGCGGCCGGTCACGAGGGCTGGCAGCTGGTGGCCGGAGGCAGGCAGCCGAGTAACCTCGCCGGGCGTCGGCGAGTCGGAGTTTCCATGTCATATGCCGTTCTCTTCCCCGGACAGGGAAGCCAGTTCGTGGGGATGGGAGCCGACCTGTTCGAAGCCCGCCCCGACCTCCTGGGTGATCGGGCCGACCAGATCCTGGGATGGTCACTGCGTTCGCTGTGTCTCGACGGACCCGAGGATGAGCTGACCCGGACCGAGCATGCCCAGCCTGCGTTGTTCGCCCTCGCATACGCCCTCTGGTCGGAGTTCTCCGCCGCGATCCCGGAGCCCCCGATTGCAGGTGCCGGCCACTCGCTCGGTGAGTACACCGCTCTCGCGGCCGCCGGAGTGCTGGCGTTCGACGGCGCTCTGTCGATTGTGGCTGAGCGGGGGAGGGCGATGGCGGAGGCAGCCGATCTGGAACCATCGGGGATGGCTGCGCTCCTCGGAGCCGATTCGGAACTGGCCGAGACCGTGTGTGCCGCCAACCGTGCCGCCGGCGGGCGGCTCGTAGTCGCCAACCTCAATGGGCCCGGTCAGGTGGTGGTGGCGGGAGGCGCTGCCGACCTCGACTGGCTGGAAGAGAACGCCCGGGAGCACGGTGTTCGGAGGGCGGTTCGGCTGAAGGTGGCGGGTGCGTTCCATTCGCCGTTCATGGAGCCTGCGGCGAGCCGGGTGGAGGCGGCGGTAGCGGCACTCGATGTGGCCGAGGGATCTTTCGAGGTGTACGGAAACGTCACCGCCCGCCCTGTGCGGACCGAGGTGGTTCGATCGCTTCTCGCGCGCCAGGTGGTGTCGCCGGTCCGGTTTGCCCAGACCGTCGAGCACATGAGCTCGGCCGGCATCGACACGTTCGTCCACGTCGGTCCCGGTGACGTCACCGCCGGCATGGCCAAACGGATCGCCCCCGACGCCACCGTTCACATAGTCAACGATCTGGAGTCAGCCGCCCGGGTGGCGACCGATCTCTTTACGATTATCGCCTCTGGAGGAGACGACGAATGAGGTATGCAGAGATAACCGGTTGGGGCAAGGCCATGCCGCCGACCGTTCTCACCAACCACGATCTGGAACAGATCGTGGACACGAACGACGAATGGATCACGAGCCGGAGCGGAATCAAGGAACGCCGGATCTCGCACGTCGAGTCGTCGGACATGGGTGCGGTGGCGTCTCTGCATGCCCTCGCAGCCGCCGGGCTGGAACCGACCGACGTCGACCTCATCATCTGCGCGACGCTCACCCCTGACTCGATCGTTCCTGCCGCCGGGGCGCTCCTGCAAGACAAGATCGGCGCCAACGGTTCGGCGGTTTTCGACCTCAACGCCAATTGCTCGGGCTTCGTCTACGGGTTGGTCGTGGCCGACTCCATGATCAAGGCGGGAGCCGCCAACCGCGCTCTCCTGGTCGGAGTCGAGAAGTTGAGCTACGTGACCGACTACACCGATCGCTCGACCTG
>JBFHRE010000010.1:0-35891 GCA_041591895.1 Acidimicrobiia bacterium | reverse complement strand
TTCGGGGTACCGGTCGAGATGATGGACCGTGAAGATGAACGGATCGAGCCCGATCCAGGGCATCGAGAGCGGCACGAGTTCGAGAACGGGTTCCACTGTGTCTCCGTGAGAGTGCTTGCCGGTACCCACGAGGGTACTTGCCGGGTTCAACAACCCGGAGCCGGCTTCATTCCCAACGGTATGCCTGCGCCGTGGTGCGCCGCGCTTCAGCGGGATTCGATCGGAGGTCCAGATAGGATCGCGCCGTGACCAGTCCCGCCGAGCGCATCGAACAACTCCGCGCCGAGATCCGCGCTCATGCCCATCGCTACTACGTGCTCGACGACCCCACCGTTGCCGATGCCGAGTACGACGCCCTGGTCAATGAACTCCAGGGGCTCGAAGCGGAGCACCCGGATCTGATCACGCCCGATTCACCCACCCAACGAGTTGGAGCGCCGGTATCCGGCTTGTTTGCCCCGGTCACCCATCTCCGGCCGCTCTTCTCGCTCGACAACGCCGAGACGGAAGACGACCTGGTTGCGTGGGAACAGCGGATGACGCGTCAGCTCGGCCATGTCCCCGATGGATACGTTTGTGAGCTGAAGATCGACGGCCTGGCCGTGGTGCTCACTTACGAGGACGGCGCCTTCGTGCGGGGCGCCACCCGGGGGGATGGCACCATCGGGGAGGACATCACGGCCAACCTGCGGGCAATCGACCAGGTTCCTCTTCGACTGCTTGGCGAGGATGTGCCTTCGCTGCTCGAGGTCCGGGGTGAGGTCTACATGTCCGACGACGCGTTCGAAGCCCTCAACCGTTCTCAGCTCGACAAGGGGGAGCGGCTGTTCGCCAACCCGAGGAACGCAGCGGCCGGGGGAGTCCGTCAGAAGGATCCGGCCATGACCGCCGAACGGCGGTTGGGGATCTGGATCTACCAGGCCGGTCTCGTCGAGGGTGGACCGACTTTGAGCCGGCACTCCGAAGCCGTCGACTATCTCGGTTCGCTCGGGCTCAAGACCAATCCGGCTTCGGCAGCCCTCGACGATCTGCCCGCGGTCACGGGGTATGTCCGTCAGGCCGAGAAGGATCGCCATGCCCGGGGGTACCAGACCGACGGCGTGGTGGTGAAGGTGGACTCGCTTGCCCTCCAGGACCGGCTGGGGTTCACGGCGAGAGCGCCGCGCTGGGCGCTCGCGTTCAAGTTTCCTCCCGAAGAACGCACCACTCGGTTGAACGACATCTGGATCAACATCGGCCGTACCGGAGCGGCCACCCCGTTTGCCGTTCTCGAGCCGGTCTTCGTCGGTGGGGCGAACGTCGGCATGGCCACGCTCCACAACGAGGAACAGGTGCATCTCAAGGACGTGCGGATCGGCGACACCGTGATCGTGCGGAGAGCTGGTGACGTGATCCCCGAGGTCCTCGGACCCGTGATCGAGCTCCGCAGCGGCGAGGAGCGCCGTTGGGAGATGCCGGCGACGTGTCCCTTCTGTGCCCATCCGATCGTCAGGACCGAAGGGGAGAAGGTCGCTCGCTGCAGCGGCGGCCTGTCTTGCCCATCCCGACTGCGAGAGTGGCTGTTCTTCTTCGCCTCCCGGTCCGGCTTGGACATCGAGGGGATGGGATACAAGACGATCCAGTTGTTGATCGACGAGAAGCTGATCGCCGACCCGGCAGACATCTTCTTCCTGCGACCCGAACACCTGGCAGGCTTCGAGGGATGGGGTGAGATATCGATCTCCAACCTCATGTCGGGGATCGATGCCGCCCGGGATCGTCCATTGACCCGCCTCATCACGGCGCTGGGGATTCGCCACGTCGGACCTGCCGCTGCCAAGGAGTTTGCCCGGGTCTATCGCTCGCTCGATCGGCTCCTCGATGCCTCCGAGGACGATCTGACCGCGATCGATGGGATCGGGCCGATCATCGCCCGGGCCTGGGTGGAGTGGGCGTCGGAGGAGGAGAACCGATCCCTGGTCGCGAAGCTGAAGCAAGGTGGGGTTCGCACCGAGGATCCCGAACCGGACGCGCCCTCAGAGGAATCGGACCTGCTGGCCGGGCTTTCGTTTGTCGTCACCGGGACGCTGGAGGCGTTCAGCCGGGAGGAGGCAGTGGCGGCGATCGTGGCGCGGGGCGGAAAGGCGACGGGTTCGGTTTCGAAGAAGACCGCCGCGCTCGTGGTGGGGGATGCTCCGGGGGCGTCCAAGGCCAACAAGGCGGCCGACCTCGGCGTTCCCACGATCGACGAGGCGACCTTCGCCCGTCTGCTCGACGAAGGCCCTTCCGTGCTGGAGGCGCAATGACGCGGGGACGGATTCCAGTGATGGCGATGGCAGTGGCCCTCGTCTCGTGCGGCGGTGGGGGAGCATCGGACCGGTCGACAACGACCATCGTGGGCCCAACGCCACCGGTCGCGACCGTCCAGTCGTTCGCCGACCAGGGCCAGGACCATCTGGAACCGGCGGATGTGGAGGCGATCCTGGCGGGAGCGCCCGGGCCGGATTACAACTCGTCACCTGCCACCTCCGGACCGCATGCCGAGCAGTCCGCTCCGTGCGGCATCTACCTGCAGGATGTGCCGGACGTGTTCCTGGTTCACACGATGGAACACGGAGCGATCGTGATTCACTACGACCCCGACCTGGTGTCCGATCCCTCGCAACTTCAGAAGTTCGTTCGGGACCGCGGGGCTTACGCGGTGGTTCATCCCCGAAGCGGGTTGGGCAAGCGGGTCGTCGTCACCGCCTGGACCAAACTCCTGGAGCTCGACTCGGTCGACCTCAACGCCATCGGCCGCTTCCACGACGACTTCGCCGGCCGGGGGCCGGAGGCGGGGGTTCCCTGCCCGGTCCAGATCGACGAATCGGCTCCCGACGTCTGAGCGCCGGGTAGCCGACCCGTCCACAAACTCCTCGTCAGACGGCTTCGACCGCCGAAGGCGAGTCCTGACCGTTTTCGGTGCGGTCGTCACCCAGCCAGAAGCCGACGACCAGCAGGGCAATTCCCACACCGGCAAACAGCGCCACCCGACCGAGGGGGGCGACTTCGGCGGTATCGACCAGCAGCAGTTTGCCGACTGCGAGGGCGGTGACTCCGAGGCCGATGTTGCGGCCCATCTGGTGATCGTGGATCTTGCCCGTTACTACGAGCCCCAAGCCCAATGCCACCCAGACCGCAGTCACGAGGCCGGTTTCGATCGGCTGCAGGCTGGAGAGGGGCCACAACAGCGCGAGCAGGAGTCCGATTCCTGCAGCCGCAGGACGAACGGTGTTCGACGGTTCACCGGAGCCTCGGGGGGCCAGGGCGGCCGTTGCCAACGCAGCGAACACGAATGCGAGGGTCGAGACGTCCTCGAGGTCGAATCGCTGGTCCGATGCGAGCGCGGCCCTGATCGGCCAGGTCACCATCAGAAGCCCCATGCCGGCGCCGCCCAGACCGCTCAACGTCAGGTTCCCGGTTCGCATGCCCAGAATCAGCAGGGCGGCCACTTCGATGGTCACCAGGACGACCGCAAGCGACAGATCGAAGGAACCGAACAGAGCAAGCGTCGAGACGGAAACCGCCGGGACCCAGAGCGCGTCGGCCGTGAAGCCCGGCACACCCCGGCGCTTCAACCCGACCTGTGTGGCGAGCACGACGGCGGTGAGCGCGGCGGCCACGGCAAGTCGCTCGGTTCGGTCGAGGGAGTCGCGCCAGATCTGCACGCTGCCGGCATACGTGAACAGTGGGATCGTGACCGATGTGATCACGGGGATCACGGTGCTGTCGTAGAGCGAACCCGAGCGTCGAGTGGCAACCACCATCGAGACCGCCCAGACGCCCACCAGCATCCCCATCAGGCCCAGCTGGACCTCTGCGGGTGTTCCGGTTACGGGCGAGTCGGGCAACAGTGTCGCGATCGCGAGTGTCGCTCCGGAAGCCACAGCTCCGAGACCGAAGGCCAGACGCCATCCCCTGGCGAGGTACAGCGCGGCACCTACGGCCAACACCGTCAGCATCACTGCAGGGTCGTAACCGTCCCCGAGCAGGATCGGCGCTGCCAGTCCGCCGGAGATTCCGATCAGGGACAGGGGCTCCGACCGATGGCGCAGGGCCATACCCAGGATCCCAGCCGAAACGGCTCCCAGCAATACGATCGTCGTCGTGCTGTCGAGGAGCTCGCTCCGGTGGTGTGCGGCGAATCCGGTCAGATACAGCGCTGCCCCGCCCCCGCCTTGCAACAGGTTGCCGTAGAGAGGGCGGGAGCGGGAGATCTGGTCTCCGACCACGACCATGGTCAGGCCGGCCGCGGCCGCAAGCCCGAGCTGGCCGAGGGGACCGATCCATCCTTGCTCGATGGAGTACCGCAGGAAATAGACGAAGGCCCCGATCACGAGCCCCAACCCGACCCGAAACAGGGTTCGCCCACTCAACAGATCCGGGCCGATTGGAGCCTGGACTCGATCGTTGCCCTCGGGGTTTCCGCTCATGGTTGCTCCTCACTCGTTGGTGAGGTCAGCATCGGCGCCGGCCGCGAATGACGCCATCGGGGTACCCCCGGATTCCGCGGTGAGGGTGGTCAGGGTGTCATTGAATGCGGAACGTCCACTCGAATGAGCCGGCATCGGCCGGACCGGCGATGGTGTTCCACTCGACCAACACGGTGTGGATCCCTGGTTGCCAATCCGTCAGGTAGGTTCCGGTCGGCGACGGTGCCCACCGGTACAGCCCGGTGGCGTCGATCACCGATACCTCGCCATCCGGAACCCGGAACCCGTCCACGTAGATCACCGCCGCGTATCCGACGGCCATATCGACTTCTACGAATGCCTGACGGAGTGCCGCATCGTTCGGCAGAGGGAACACCGCCTCGATCGGGTCGGGGAGCTCCGGGGACATGCCTTGCGGAGAGAATGCGATCCCGAGCGCAACGACTGCGATCAGCAGCAGGCCGAGGCCGAGGTAGATGAGTCGGTATCGCATGGCGGGCAGTATGCCCCGACCCGCGATTCACCCCAAAGCGACAGTGGGTGGTCGTGGGGGCCGGTACCGTTGCCGTCCATGCGAGTGAATCCCGTGATCGACCAACTGGGAGCAGCCCCACTCACCGGCATCCAGGACCGGATGCGCCGGATGCGGGCCGAGGGGCGGCGCCTGGTGGACTTCTCGATCGACGACCCCCGGGAACCGACGCCGCCATTCATCCCCGAGGCGCTTCGCGCCGCGGTCCCCGAGGTCTCGCAGTATCCGACCACCCGTGGGCTGCCCGAGCTCAGGGAGGCGATTGCCGGCTATGTGCGGAGGCGGTTCGGTGTCGATGTCGATCCGGAATCTCAGGTGCTCCCGACCACCGGGGCCAAAGAGGCGATCTTCTCGACTCCGCTGGCGTTCGTCGACCGGGCGCGGTCCGACGGCGTGATATGGCCCACGCCCGGCTACCCGACCTACGAACGCGGTGCGCTCTTTGCCGGGGCCACTCCACATCCGGTGGTGCTCGACCGCGACTTCATCTTCCGGCCTGACATGGTGGATGTCGAGATCTGGGAGTCGGCTGCGATGGCGTGGATCTGCTCGCCGCACAATCCGGCCGGATCCGTGATGGACCTGGGCACCATCGACGATGTCCTGGGTCGTTGCCGGGAGACCGACACCCTCCTCTGTTCGGACGAGTGCTACGTCGACCTCTATGAGGGCGAGCCGCCGGTGTCGGCGCTTGAGGTTGCCGGCCCCGGGTCACAGGGGGTGCTCACGTATCTCAGCCTGTCCAAGCGGTCCGGGATGACGGGCTATCGCTCGGCGGCGATCGTTGGTGATGCAGAGGCGATCTCTGCTGTGTATCGGTTGCGGACATCGACCGGGACGGCTCCACCGGAATTCACTCAGGCAGCAGCCATCGCCGCCTGGAACGATGATCGCCACGTCGCCGAGCGTCGAAAGATCTTCGCCGCCAAACGAGCGATCCTTCGCCCGGTCTTCGACCGGCTCGGTCTGGATGTGGTCGGCTCGGTGGCCGGTTTGTACCTGTGGGTGGCCGTCGGCGACGATGTGACCGTCACCGAGCGACTGCTCGAGGCAGGCGTGGTGGTGTCCCCGGGACGGGTGTTCGGCCCGGGGGGTGAGGGTTACATCCGGTTGGCGCTGGTGCCAACCCTCGAGGAATGCGACGAGGCGGCCGAGGTGGTGATGGAGTGTCTTCGCTGATAGGAAGGGCGTATGCGGGTGAGATCGACCCCGAGGAGGCGCGGGATACCGTTCTGGCGATGATCGCCGACCTGGATGCCGGTCGTGTGAGGGTCGCTGAGAAGATCGATGGCGAATGGACCGTCAACGATGAGGCCAAACAGGCCATCCTGCTGTACTTCAAGCTGTCGGAGATGGAGACCTTCGAAGTCGGTCCCTTCGAGTTCCACGACAAGATTCCGGTGAAGCACGGGTTGGCCGAGCAGGGCGTTCGGGTCGTCCCACCCGGCACCGTCCGGTATGGCGCCCATTGCGAGCCGGGTGTCATCGTGATGCCTGGATATGTGAACATCGGCGCCAGGGTCGGTTCGGGGACCATGGTGGACACCTGGGCCACGGTCGGGTCTTGCGCCCAGATCGGCCGCAACGTCCACCTGGCCGGCGGGGTTGGCATCGGCGGTGTGCTGGAGCCTCCCAACGCCCGGCCCGTGATCATCGAGGATGGCGCTTTCGTCGGCAGTCGCTGCATTGTCGTCGAGGGCGTGCTGGTGGAGGAGGGCGCCGTGCTGGGAGCCAACACGACCATCACCGCATCCACCCCGATCATCGACGTGACCGGGGATGAGCCGGTCGAGTACCGAGGTCGAGTTCCCGCCGGGTCGATCGTCGTGCCCGGGACCCGCCCGAAACAGTTTCCCGCCGGCATTGTCGATCTGCAGTGTGCGTACATCATCGGCCACCGGGAAGCCCGCCACGACGAGCGCCTGGCCCTCAACCAGTATCTGAGGGACCTGGGCGTGCAATTGTGATGGTGGGGGATTCGAGCCTGGCCGCGACAACCGCCTGGCTGGTCGACATCCCTTCACCAACCGGCAGCGAGGATGCGATCGCCACCGAGGTGTCGGGGAGGTTGGAGCGGTCTGTGCCGGTCATCCGCACCTCGAATTCGCTCGTAGCGGGACGACGCACCGGCCGGCCGCTGTTTCTCGTCGTTGGTCACCTAGACACGGTCCCGGCCCAGGGTCAACCTTCGGCGTCGGTTCGGGATGGACGCATGCACGGCCTCGGCAGCACCGACATGAAGGGTGGGTTGGCGGTCATGATCCACCTCCTGGAGGGGATTCGGCCGGAGACCCACGACCTGGTGGGAGTCTTCTACGAGGGGGAGGAGGGGCCGGCGTCGGGAAACATGCTCGAGCCGCTGCTGCTCGAACACCCCTGGCTGCAAGAGGCCGAGTTTGCAGTCGTGCTCGAGCCGTGCGACCGGGAGATCCAGCTCGGGTGCAATGGTGCCATGAATGCCAGCGTGGTGTTCAGCGGGGTCGCCGCCCATTCCGCCCGGCCCTGGGCGGGAGAGAACGCCATCAGCAAAGCCGGGTCGTTCCTGGCGGGCATGCATGGACGGGAGCCGGTGCCGCACGTGATCGGCGGCCTCGAGTACTTCGAGGTGATGTCGGTGACCCGGGCCGAAGGCGGCGTGGCGAACAACGTGATCCCGGCCGAGTTCCGGCTGAACGTCAACTACCGGTTCACCCCGGACATGACGGTCGAAGCCGCCGAGCTGCGGCTGCGCGAGGAGTGCGCGACGGCCGACCGGGTCGAGATCGTCGATGCGGCCCCGGCCGGCCCCGCCCACGCTGATCATCCACTGGTGTCGGCCCTGACGCTTGCCAGCGGGGCTCGCCTCGCCCCCAAGCAGGGTTGGACCGACGTCGCCCGACTCGGTGCGTACGGAATCCCGGCGGTCAACTTCGGTCCGGGGGAAACCGCCCTCGCCCACCGCCAGGACGAGTCGTTGGCACTCGCTGACCTCGACCTGGTCTATTCGGCCCTGGCCGCGGTCCTTTCGTAGCCCGAGAACTCCATCGTCAACAGGTGGCGACTGGTGCCATCGGTAGTCCAGTGAGCCCACACGATCAGGCCGTCGTCGACCACCCTGAGGAACATCGTCACCGGGGTCACCGAGGTCACCAGCACGCCGTGGCCGTCGTCCTCGAATCTGAACTTGTGGCCGGTGACAGCACTGGGTCCGCTCAACTCGGACCAGTCCGATCCGTCGACTCTCATTCGGGGACGTTCGAGCAGCAGGCTCAGTTCCGGGCCCAACAACCCGGGTGGGTGGCTCTTCACGTCGAGGTCGATCGAGACCACCTGACCCTCCACGGTCAACCTGGTGACGATCGAACCGTCGGTCGCCTCGGCGGTCAAAACCAACCGGTCCTTTGCCTCTTCGAGGCCGGTGATCGAGTACGTCAGCGGAGGAGAGAGGTCTCCGGCCGGATCCGCCAGGTGCTGGACCATGATCCAACCCGGTTCGCCGTGGGTGGAGGAGATCGGCCATTTCGCCCGCTTGTCGGCGACCGTCGGCAGTGACGCCGATTCCGGGTCGTACATCGCGAGGAACCGTGCGGTCTCCATCTCGACCTCCTCGACGCCATCACCGTCCCAGTCCACCCGGCGGAGGCGGCCCCAGGTCTCACCCCTGCGACGATCTTCGGCCATGGCAGTCCGCAATGCCAGCATCGCCCTCCGCTGCTGGAGACGGGTCCGCGAGGGTGAAGCGGGTAGGAAGGCCGATCCGTCGACCGCGGCCGGCAACGCCATGAGGGTCGCAGCTCCAGGACGTTCGGGCAGCCGCGACATCAACCTCGTGAACGTGCGCATCAAGAGAGTCAGGTCGTGATCGTCTGGATCGACCGCCATCGTCACCACTTCGACGACTGCCGGTCCGCTGGGCGGGACGGTGGGATGGGCGGTCGCCATCCCCGGATCCATCTTCCGGGCGCCGAAGGCCGGACGGGTGTGATGAAAACGCGACAGGGTTCCGCTCCTCACCACCCGAGGCGAAACCAGTGCCGGGATCTGGAGGCGGTCGCAGATCTCCACCAGGCGATCGTCCCACCACTCGTCCACCAGCAGGCCGCCGGCGTTCAAACCTGCACGCGAGAGGATCTCGGTCTCGACCGAGAGGAGCAGTTCGATCACGCGGTCCGGCAGCAGCGGGAACGGAGCCCCGAAACCGGTTCTCAGCACAGTGGTCTCGGACGGCACCCGAGTGAGGTCCACTGCGTCCAGATCGAGTAGAACGGTGGGAGCTGTGATGAGGTCTGCGCCATCGGCTGCGGGAGCGGCGTACTGAACCTTCACCATGAGGACGCTACTTCGGCCGGTTTCGGGACGTGGTCCACAAGAGAACGGGGATCACGACGATGGCGGCTCGTGGCCGGGCTACGAGCACGATGAGCGCGATCGTCACGATGAGCCAGCTGCGCCGGGGAACCGCGACCAGGCTCGGCCATGCCAGCCAGACCGCACCGAAGACCAACCCCACCCGCACGGTGACACCGGCCAGGGCCTCATCGCCGCGCAGCCAGCCCCAGGCCGAGACGGCGGAGAGTCCCAGAGCCACGACTCCCAGGAGGTTGCGGGTACTCGTCACACTCGGTTTCTATCAGGTGGAGCGCTTTCGGCCCAGCCCAAGCAGCAGCTCGGGGCCCTGCCGGGGTCCCAGCCGGAGTCCCAGCCGGAGTCCCAGCCGGAGTCCCAGCCGGGGTACCCAGCCGGAGTCCCGGCCGGAGTGTCGGCCACGGTTCTGTGGCGCCCGGTTCACGCTTCAGCCGGACGCCATCTGGACCGGTTCTAGACTCCGGCGACTCATGCCCATCGATATCGACATCGCCCATGTGGCCCGCCTCGCCCGTCTGGCGCTCACAGCCGAAGAGCAGGACCGCTACCGGAGCCAGCTCGGGGCGATCCTCGACCATGCGGCCCGGGTTCAGTCGATCCAGGCCGCGGACGCCGGCGTCGGCCACCCTCTCGGTTTCACGAACGCGTTCCGACCGGACGCCGTGACTCCGTCTCTCGATCGGGATGAGGTGCTCCGCATGGCCCCCGAGTCGAGGGACGGCTACTTCGTGGCGCCTCCGGCGCTCGATCAGGAGTCCTGATGAACCTCGCCGACATCACGATCGCCGACGCCGGCAGGCTGCTGTCTTCATCCCAGGCGAGCGCCGTCGACATCCTGGATGCCGTCCTCGAGAGGGCGTCGATGACCGAGGCCGAGCTCCATGCCTATCTCACGATCGACCGGGACGGCGCTCGAGCGGCGGCTGAAGCGTCGGACCGCCGTCGGGCGAGTGGAGATGCGGTCGGACCACTGGATGGGATACCCATTGCGCTCAAAGACAACATGTGCACCCGGGGAATCGAGACCACGTGTTCATCGCAGATCCTCGCCGGTTACGTGCCGCCTTACGACGGAACCGCGGTGCGTCTGCTGAAGGAAGCCGGCGCAGTCGTCGTCGGAAAGACCAACCTCGACGAATTCGCAATGGGCTCGTCAACGGAGAACTCTGCCTTTGGGCCGAGCCGGAATCCGTGGAATCCCGACATGGTTCCGGGGGGATCTTCCGGGGGGTCTGCGGCCACGGTCGCCGTCGGTTCTGCGCTCGGGGCGTTCGGTTCGGACACCGGGGGCTCGATCCGCCAGCCCGCCTCGCTGTGCGGCGTGGTGGGGGTGAAGCCGACCTACGGCCTCGTGAGCCGGTACGGACTCGTGGCATTCGCCTCGTCTCTCGACCAGATCGGCCCGTTCGGCCGGACGGTGGAGGACGCGGCTCTCCTGCTGGAGGCCATCTCTGGCCACGATCCGCTCGACGCGACCTCGTATCGAGGGCCGACGCCTCCGTATTCGGCCGACCTGGAACAAGGGATATCAGGGCTCAGGGTCGGTGTGGTGCGAGAGTTCTCCGGTGAGGGGTATGAGCCGGCCGTCGAGTCGGCAACGCAAGCGATGGTCGATCGCCTTGCCGATGCCGGTGCGGAGGTCGTCGAGGTGTCGATCCCATCAGTCGACATGACCCTCTCGGCGTATTACCTGATCGCTCCGGCCGAGGCGTCAGCCAACCTCGCCCGGTTCGATGGCATTCGCTACGGGCTGAGGGTGCCGGGTGAGACCACAGAGGAGATGATGGCGCGCACCCGGGCCGAGGGATTTGGGCCCGAGGTGGTCAGGCGGGTCCTTCTCGGGACCTACGCGCTGTCGGCCGGGTACTACGACGCCTTCTATGGCAAGGCGCTCCAGGTGCGGTCCGTCGTCCAGGCCGAACTGGCTGCGGCATACGAACGGGCCGACGTTCTCGTCGGGCCGACCAGCCCCACCACCGCGTTCGAGGTCGGAGCCAAAGCTCAGGATCCGCTCGCCATGTACTTGTGCGACATCTGCACGATTCCTTCCAACCTGGCGGGTCACCCGGCGATCTCCGTGCCTGTCGGTCTGGACGACGCCGGCCTCCCGATCGGATTCCAGGTGCTGGCGCCGGCGCTCGGTGAGCGGGTCATGTTCCGGGTGGCGGCCGAGGTCGAGCGGCTGGCGAGCTTCGACGCCCGGCCGGCGATGGCCAGGAGCCTGGTATGAGCCGCCCCGGATGGGAAGCCGTCATCGGCATCGAGGTGCACGTCGAGCTGCTGACCGACTCGAAGATGTTCTGTGGCTGCAGAGTCGACTTTGGGAGTGAGCCGAACACCAACGTCTGTCCGACCTGTCTCGCGCTCCCCGGATCCCTTCCGGTCCCGAACGAAACCGCGATCGATTGGATCGCCCGGATCGGTCTGGCACTCAACTGTGAGGTCAGCCCGGTTTCCGTGTTCCACCGCAAGAACTACTTCTACGCCGATCTCCCAAAGAACTATCAGATCAGCCAGTTCGACGTGCCCGTCTGTCACGACGGTTGGCTGGAGGTGCCGGTGGGAGCCGAGACGATCACGGTCGGGATCGAGCGGGCGCATCAGGAGGAAGACACCGGCAAGTCGGTACACGTCGGTGATGGCGGTCGGATCCACGCGGCAACGGAGACCCTGCTCGACTTCAACCGGGCAGGGGTGCCGCTGGTGGAGATCGTCTCCAAGCCCGACATCTCGACGGCGATCGAGGCCAAGGCCTATGCGCAGGAGCTCAGGGCGGTGATCGTGGAGTTGGGGGTGTCGGATGCCAAGCTCGAAGAGGGATCGATGCGGTTCGATGCCAACGTGTCGGTTCGTCCAGAAGGTGCGAGTGAGTTCGGGACCAAGGTCGAGATCAAGAACATGAACTCGTTCCGGTCGCTGGAGCGGGCAATCGACTACGAGATCATTCGTCAGATCGACTCGATCGAAGGCGGTACCCCGATCGTCCAGGAAACCCGCCACTGGGACGAAGAGGCCGGAGTCACCCAGGGGATGCGGAGCAAAGAAGGAAGCAGCGACTATCGCTACTTCATCGAGCCGGATCTGGTGCCGATGGAGATCGACGACCACTGGCAGAGCCGAGTGCGGGCCGCGCTTCCGGAGTTGCCGGCGACCCGGCGTTCCCGCTACGCCGGATTGGGTCTCGATCCACATCTGGCCGAGGTGCTCACCGGTGCCGACCCGGGTCTTCGAGACCTGTTCACCGCCACGATCGACGCCGGTGCCGGGGCTCGCGCAGCAGCAACCTGGGTGACGGGTGAGGTGACCGCATGGCTCCGGCGTGAGGACAAGAGCATCGAGTCATCACCTCTCGACGGGACCGGCCTGGCGGAGTTGGTCACGATGATCGAGTCCGGTGACCTGTCGTCCTCGGCCGCCAAAGATGTGCTCGACGGGGTGCTCAGGGGCGAGGGCCGACCGCGGGAGGTGGCAGCCTCGCGGGATCTGTTGCAGGTCTCCGACGAGGGGGCGATCGAATCGGCTGTCGACGACGTCCTGTCGGCCAATCCCGACGCTGTCGAGCGCTATCGCGCCGGAGAGACGAAGGTGACCGGTTTCCTCGTCGGCCAGGTGATGCGTGCAACCGGCGGCAAGGCCGACCCGAAGGTCGTAAACCGCCTGCTCGGGGAGAAGCTGACCTGAACATCTTCGGATTCGATGTGGCCGCAGTGGTATTCGACTGTGACGGTGTACTGGTCGATTCCGAGCCGCTCTCCCAACTCGCCTGGGTCGAGGCGATGTCCCATTACGGGGTTACCGTCACGGCCGAGGAGGTCGCACGTTTCATCGGCGGTACCGAGGCCGAGCTTGCAGCTCATTTCTCCCCGATCGCCGGGGTCGACGCCGACCGCCTAGAGCGGACTGCCGAGGAGATGTTCGTGCAGGCGGTGGGTGAGCGTGGGGTGTCGGCCTATTCCGACGCAGTGGAGCTGGCCCGATCCCTCACGGTTCCTCGGGCGGTCGCTTCGAACAGCTTCCGGTGGCGGCTCGACACCGTCCTTGGGGCGTCGGGCCTCGCGACCTGGATCGGTCCGTCCGTGGCTGGTGACGAGGTGCCCGAGCCCAAGCCGGCGCCGTTTGTCTATATCGAGGCCTGCCGCGTGCTGGGAGTTTCACCGGACGATGTGCTGGTGATCGAGGACTCCGTCACCGGCATCGAAGCCGCCCGCGCCGCGGGCTGCCGGGTGGTGGGAGTGGATCGTGGATCGCATCCGGTGTTGAACGGCGTTCAGCCGGACCTGTGGCTGGAGAGCCTGAGACCTGCGGTTGGTTAGCCTCGGCGAGATCATGCAGGCCCGGTGTGTCGTTTCTCGGTGACGTCCTACGAGAGGCGTTCTCCGCGCTTGTCGGGTTCGGTCCCGAACTCCGAGAGGTGGTGGGTCTCACGTTGGTGGTGTCGTCTCTCTCCACGACCATCGGCTGCCTACTCGGAATCCCGCTCGGGGTCGCAGTGGCGCTGGGAAGGTTTCCCGGGCGGGCGGCGCTGAGGGTTCTGATCGGGATCGGCATGGGCATCCCCCCGGTCCTCGTCGGCCTCGTGCTCCTTCTCCTGCTGTGGCGTACCGGCCCTTTTGGCGGCCTCGGCCTGACATTCACCCCGGCTGCGATGGTGGTGGCCCAGGTGGTGCTCGCCACGCCGGTGGCGGCAGGCGTGACGCTGGGAAGCGTGGAGGCATTGCCGGAGACGGCCCGGGAGCAACTGGCGGCGCTCGGCCTCTCCTTTCCTCAGGCATCCCGGCTGGCGATTCTGGAGAGCCGGGCCGGGGTCGTGTCGGCGGTGGTCGCCGCCTTCGGCCGGGTGATCGCCGAAGTCGGCGCAGTGCTGGTGGTGGGTGGCAACATCCTGGGCGAAACGAGGGTGTTGACGACCCTCATCGTCCAGGAGTCGCGCCAGGGGCGGTTCGGGTTTGCGCTGGCAGCCGGCTTCGTCCTGCTCGTCATCTCCCTGGTGGCCAATGTCGGGTTTGACAGACTTCGGAGGCGCCCGTGAGCCATTGGCGGTATCCGGCCGACGGATCGATCGTCGAGGTCGACGGTCTTTCTCTCGGTGGGCGGCTCGGTGTGATCGGGCCCAACGGAGCAGGTAAGACAACGCTGCTCCGCCTGATAGCCGGCACCCTCGGCGACGGAGAGCCCGCCGGGACGTACCTGCCCCAGCGGCCCCACATGTTCCGGGGATCGGTCCGGCTCAACCTCTCGATTGGTCTCGCCACCGAAGAGGTTCACCGTGCCATGCAGCTCTTCGATCGCTTCGGGCTCGATCGGGAGATGCTCGACGCTCCGGCGGTGTCGCTGTCCGGGGGCGAGCGCCAGCGGGTGGCTCTTGCCAGGGCGTTGGCCAGGCCGGCATCACCCGTGCTGCTCGACGAGCCACTGACCGCATTCGCCGCAGCAGACCGGCCGGAGGCTTGTCGCGTGATCTCGGAGGGGATCGGCGAACGCGATGCCGTGATCATCGCTCATGACCTCGTCGAGCTGGCGATGCTGGCGGATCGGCTGGCGGTTCTGATCGACGGCCGGGTTCGCCAGTCCGGAGCCCTCGCCGAGGTTCTGGCCGGCCCCGCCGACCAAGACGTGGCGTCGCTGATGGGGGTCTCGAACGTCGTCGACGGCACGGTGATGACGACTGATGACGGATTGCTCGAACTGGCCGTCGGAGCCCGGGCGGTGCTCGGGATGGGCAGCGGGGCGCCGGGCGACCGGGGGAGAGCGTTGTTCGCGGCAGAGTCGGTGGCCGTCCATCCGGGAGGCGTCGACGAGGAAGGGTCGCCCCGCAATCACTGGCCGGGAATCATCACCGATCTGAGGGACCGAGGCCGCCTCGTCGAGGTGTTCGTCGACGTCGGGTTCCCGGTGATCGCACTCGTCACGAGGGGATCGGCCGATGCGCTCGGACTGGCGTCCGGCGAAAGCGTGGAACTCTCCGTGAAGGCCACCGCGATCAGGATCGTGGGCATGTGACCCGCAGGATTCTCACGATCCTCTTGCTGATGGGTCTGGTGGCATGTGCAACCCGATCGGAGAGGGTGGTGGTTGCGGCCGGGACGACCCTGGTGGACAGCGGCTTGATCGACCTGCTGGCCTCCGACTTCGAAGCCTCCCATCCCGGTATCGACCTCTCGGTGGTCGGTGATTCCTCGGCGTCGATCCTGACACTGGCCCGGAACGGAGCGGCAGACGTGACCATCACCCATGCCCCGAGCCTCGAGGCGGAGTTCCTCTCCGAAGGACTGGCGTCGCTCGACTTCGAGGTGTTCTCGAGCCGGTTCGTGCTGGTTGGACCGGAGGATCGGGTATCCGCTCTGTCTGGTTTGCCGGCGGCGGAGGCGTTTCGACGAATCGTCGCGTCCGGCGACGGGTTCGTGTCGCGTGCCGATGGATCCGGCACGAACCTGGTCGAGATGTCCATCTGGGACCTGGCCGGCATCCGCCCGGAAGGCATGGAATGGTATTTGGAAACCGGTCAGGGAATGGGTCCCACCCTCCAGGTGGCCTCTGAGCGAGGCTATTTCACGCTGTCCGAGTACGGCAGCTTTCTGACCGCCCGGTCCCGACTGGGGCTGGTCGACGCAGGCATAGACCGGGCAGGCCTGTCGAACCCCTACCGGGCGATGGCAGTCGCTGGTTCCCCGGCGCAGTCGGCGGCGGAAGCGTTCGTGGATTGGCTCGCCACTGCCGAGGGGCAGACCGCCCTGGCGAAGGCGAATGCCACCCTGTTCGGGCCCGAGGTGGTCTTCGAGCCGGAGACGACCGAGTAGCGTGCAGCCCTCGTGGAGCGCCTGACCAAGATCGTCGCCACCCTGGGACCGGCCGTAGCCGACAGGGAGCGGATCGCCCGCCTGATCGAAGCGGGGATGGATGTCGCGCGTCTCAACTTCTCCCACGGGGATCACGCGCTACACCGCCAGTTCGCCGATTGGGTGCGAGAAGGTGCCGCCACGGCCAATCGGCCGGTCGCCATCCTTCAGGACATCCAGGGTCCGAAGCTCCGCGTCGGCAGTTTCCCCGGCGGTCGCATGTCGATCGCCAATGGCGAGAACCTGACGCTAAGGCCCGGCCGGCTCGAAGGCGGCGACGGGGTCGTGTACGTCGACTACGACCATCTTCTCGAGGATGTGGAGGTTGGCGAAGCGGTGCTCTTGGCCGATGGCCTGATCCGGCTGAGGGTTACCGCTCACCACGGAGATCGGATAGAAGTGGTGGCAGAGCAAGGCGGGCCCCTGCTCGATGGGAAGGGGGTCGCGTTCCCAGACACCACACTTCGGGTGCCGGCCATCACCGACAAGGATCGCGTCGACCTGGCATTCGGCAAGGAGATCGGCGTCGACTACGTCGCTGCCTCCTTCGTCAGGAGCGGAGCCGACATCAGGGAGATTCGTGACCTGGCCGGCGGCGCACCGGTGATAGCCAAGATCGAGTTGGCAGCCGCGTACGCCAACCTCGACGACATCATCTCTGAAGCATCCGGGCTGATGGTTGCTCGCGGCGATCTCGGGGTTCAGATGCCGCTGGAGCGGATCCCTCTGGTCCAGGCCGACATCCTGCGTCGCACGAACCAGGCCGGATTGATCTCCATCACCGCAACCGAGATGCTGGAGTCGATGACCAAGTCGCCCCGGCCGACGCGAGCCGAGGTCACCGACGTCGCAAACGCCGTTCTGGAAGGCACCGACGCGGTGATGCTGTCTGCCGAGACCGCCAGCGGGGATTTCCCGATCGAGGCCGTGCTCGCCATGGCCCGGATCTGTGCAGAGGTCGAAGCCGGCACCCCAGGTGGCCGCCAGGGCATGAGTTACATCTCAACCACCCAGTCCGTGCCATCGGCGGTGGCCCGGTCGGCGGTCGAGGCCACTTCCAATCTGGGTGCGGCGACGATTGTCGCCTTCACCGAGTCCGGATTGACGGCCCGTCTGCTCTCCAAGTACCGCCCGAACGCACGGATCATCGCGTTCACGGCGATCCCGACAACTCTGTCCCGGATGGCCCTGTATCGCGGAGTACGCCCCTACCGATTCGGCCGCCGCGACTACACCGACGTGATGATCGCCGCCGCGGAGAAGTTCCTCGAGAAGGAAGGAATCTGTGAGCGCGGTGAGGTCGTGGTGATGGTCGCCGGCATCCCCCCCAACCAGCAGGCGAGCACCAATCTGATGAAGATTCACATCATCGGCGAACGTGATCGCGGCGTCCTGTCACAGAAGACGGCCCGACCCGGGCCCGAGGTGGGCGGCTTCGAGGAGTAGCCGCAGCGTTGGTGATTGCCGGTTCAGTCTTCCGAGACCGTCACGACGACCTTCCCGAGAGCGCGCCCTTCCCCGACGTGGGACAGCGCGGCGGGGAGGCCTTCCAGGGGATACACCGTGTCTATGACCGGTCGGAGGCTGCCCTCACCAACGCTGCCAAGCACTGATTCAAGGGCTTTGGCGCCGGGCCGGATGACGACGAGGCGCATCCTCCGGCTACCGAGATGAGAGATCACCGGTCCGAGCGCTCCGCCCTGGAGGATCGCGGATACCGAACCGCCGACCAGGGAATACGTTCCGCCGGGGGCGAGAGCCCGCCGGACCGACCACAACGACCGGTGGCCGGCAAGATCAATGATGTGGTCGTACTCATCGCCGGTCCGGGTGTAGTCGGTGACCGTGTAGTCGATGACGCCGTCCGCTCCGAGCGAACGCAGATAGTCGGCCTTGTATCCGTTGTCCACGGCCGTCACCGACGCTCCGCGGCTCTTGGCCAACTGGAGTGTGAATGTCCCCGATCCACCTCCGGCCCCGTTGATCAAGACCCGGCATCCATCCGGTGGGTTGCCGAGTGCCTGGAGTGCGATCACCCCCGCCTGGGGAAGCGTCGCAGCCTCTGCGAACGTCAGGTTGGCCGGCTTGTGAACGATCGGGGCTCGGTCTGGGGCGATGACGTAATCGGCGAATCCGCCAAAACCGTGATACAGCAGGTCGGTGATGACTTCGTCGCCGGCTCGATAGCCTTTCACCCGGCCACCGACCGATTCCACCACACCGGCAACATCGGACCCGAGAATCGGGTATCGGGGTCGGAGTGGTCCGCCGATTCGGGTGTACAGCGGCCGACCGCAGAGAGTCTCCCAGTCGGAGGCGTTGATCGACACCGCCCTGACGCGAATCAACAGGTCGCGGTCCCCCGGAGTGGGAACCGGTGCGTCTCGGAGTTCGAGGACTACCGGACTTCCGTAGTGCTCGTAGGTCATCGCTCTCATGACCCCCGCCCTCCCATACCTGCAGAGTGGTGCCGGCGAGCGGAGCTATGATCATCCGCCGTGGGCCAGACCATACAGATCAACAGGACAACCGTCATCGACCGGGTGCTCGTCATCGACACCGACCGGACGTTCGCCGGTCAGGACGGGGAGTCGTACTCCGGCAAGGAGTCCGCTCGCAGCCACGACACCTTCCCTGCGCGGCTTGCCGTCGAGTTGTTCGAGGCAGACGACGCAGTCGATCACGTCTTCGTGATGTCGAACACGGTTTCGGTTCGGCGGCTGCCCTCCTGGACCGACGAGTCGATCGAAGTCGCTGCCCAGACCGTGGCCGACTTCTTCCGCTTCTACCCCTGAGGAATTCCTAGGGTTCGGTGGTGGTGGTGGTCGCCTCCGGCACCGTGGTCGTCGTCGGACAGGTGGTGGTGGACCCCGGCACCTCGCAGGGGTGGACCTCGATGATCTCCGGCTTTGCCAGATAACGAACCACCCACTCCTGAGTTCTCTCCTGTCCGCCCTGTTCGATGGTCCGGGTGACGCGAATGCTCCAGCCGGGGGCGGGGCTCTGAACCCGCTTGACGGTTCCTGGTTTCAGGTCGGGGTTGCCCCGGTAGCGGGTGCTCGGCTCGGTCGGGGAGAACCGGTCTGACTTGCTCGCTTTGACGCGGCGGGCAGCGTTACCTCCCTCCCGCACGACGTCGACGGTCGTGTTGCCCTCCCGGTGTGCGCCGACCACCACCCGGCCGTCGTTGTTGCCGTAGAACTCGACGGTGATCGAGGTGTCGGTGTATCGGGTCTTGATGAGCACGGCCGATCCCGAGTCGTTGCGGAACTCGAGGTTCGGTGCCGGCCAAGAGATCGTCGCCTCGATGCCTTCCGGGTAGCGGGAGAAATAGAAGCTGTGGGGCTTGTGGGTGATGTCCTCGTAGCCGCCCCAGAACACTGCGTTGTAAAAGGTGGTCGCAAACTGGCTCACGCCGCCACCGACCGTCTTGACGATCTCTCCCTGCTCGATCGTTCCGTCTTCGAGGTAGCCGGCCTCGGTGGTACGTTGCCCGACAAAGCTGTTCACCTCGAACGACTCGCCGGGTCGGACGATCACACCGTCCACGGTGTCGGCGATTAGGTGAATGTTCGTCACCCGGTTCTGGCAACAGTCGTGGTAGGTGGTGAATGCCGCTACGAGGTGCCGAACGTCGAGCGCTTCGAGGTCGTCAGTGGTCACCTCCGGCTCCGCTCCTTCCAGGAAGGGAAGGCTGCCTGTCCGGCTGGAGGTGCTGGCGGCGAGTGCGAGCGACACCGCGGTCTGTTCCGGGTCGATGAGAGTCCCGCGACGGCCTGGAACGATCTCAACGTCATAGCCATCGATCTCGAACCTGGCATCCACGGCCGGCTGCTCGACCTCCGACTGATATCGCTCGAGGATCGTACGGACGGCATTCGGATCGAAGAAGAGCTCGAGGATCGGCGATGACTGTTCGACGATCCGGCTCCGCAGGGCGTCCGCCAGCTCATCGGGTGCGAATTCCACCGTCAACTCACCCGAACGGAGGGTGATGCCTTGCGAGATCCACAGCCGCGCCTCGGCCGCCGCCCGATCCACATCGCGATCCGTCAGCGCCGGCACCGCAGTGACCACCGGGAGCTCAACCGGAGTCGGGTCGGGGTCGACCAGCTGAGCGAGGATCAGGGGAGGGGCCGCATCCGGGTCGATCTGACTCCCTGCGCGCGGATGCTCTGCCACCACCGTTCCGTTCACCACCGCCACTGCGCCTTCGAACGGTGGGTCCCCGAGAATCTCGGAGCTCCACTGTGCCAAGAGCAGTCGGGTCAGGTCGGGGTCGATGGAAGCCTCCAGGTCGACCGGTCGGCCGTTGAACAGTGAGCTGATCCAGTCGCGGAACTGCTCCGACAGGTTTCCGGTTCTACCCTCGGCCATCGCCTTCTCGACCATCGAATCGATGTCGAGGGCGAATCCGACCTGGCTGGCGTCGAGGTGGATCGACTGGCCGCGGACACTGAATGCCGCCGGCTCGGTTGCCCGCCGCGCCTCGAGGTCGTGGAGTGCGTCTGCAGCCTCTGTCGGCGTCATGCCCCGGAGGGCGACGTCTGCCACGGCCACGCCTCCGAGCACCTTTCCGGCGCCAACCGCCCGCGTCAGGGCGAACCCGGCCACCAGGAGGGATGACACGAGCGAGACGACGATGAGCGCGATCCGCGCCGGACGTGGAATGGACGACATCGAACAAGAACCCCTGCGAACGGTGGAGTGTACGGGAGAGCCGGTGTTTGCCTGAAATCCGGTCGAGGCCCGATTATCGGTTTGGTGTGCCGGCGGTATCGTCGACCATGACCTCTAGAGGGCGGATTGATGAGAGTTTTGATCACCGGCGCTAGCGGATTCATCGGATCGGCCTTGAGCGGGCATCTGTCCGCCGCCGGGCACGAGGCGGTTGGGTTGTCACGCACCCCGGGCGTCTGGGAACCGGAAGCCGGCGTGTGTGATCCGGAGGCCGTCGACGGATACGACGCCGTGGTTCACCTCGCGGCCGAGAGCCTTGGCGGACGGTGGACCGAACGCAAGAAGCGGCGCATCATGGAATCGCGCAGGAAGGGCACGGCGGCGCTGGCAGCGGCGGTGGCACAGGTGAAACCGCGAGTGTTCGTGTCCGGATCGGCGATGGGGGTGTACGGGGATCGGGGAGACGACATCCTCGACGAGTCGGAGCCGACCGGTAGCGGATTTCTGGCCGAGGTGGCGCACGCGTGGGAGGAGGCGACTACCCCGGCGTCCACGGCGGGAGTTCGGACCGTCCTCGCCCGGACCTCCCTTGTGTTCGACGGCGACGGCGGCTCGCTTCCCCGAATGGTGCTGCCGTTCCGTTTCGGGGTGGGAGGTCCGTTGGGGAATGGCCGTCACTGGTGGTCGTGGATAACCCTCGAGGACGAGGTCAGAGCGCTCACCCATCTCCTCGAGTCCGACTCCGAAGGGCCGGTGAACCTCGCCACCCCAAACCCGGTTCGAAATCGGGAGTTCGCAAAGGCGTTAGGTCATGCTCTGAAACGGCCGGCGATGTTCCCGGCCCCGAGGTTCGGCCTGGCGCTGGTGCTGGGTGCCGAAGTCGCAGACGAGATGCTGCTCGTCAGTCAGCGGCTGGACGTCGGTAAGCTCGCCGGCTCGGGGTTCGAATGGCGCCATCCGGCGCTGGCCGAGGCGCTCGACGCGGTGCTCTGAGTATCCAGCCTCGCCCTCTACCCCGGGCCGCATCAGACGGCGTGACGATGGATCTCCACCACCGGGGCCGTGTCGTCGGAACGGATCCGCCGGTCGATGTCGTCGACCAACTCCAACAGGTCGGATCGCATCTCGTCCAAGGACTCGCGAACCCGGTTGACGTTGGAAGCGATGTCACTCAGTGTGCGGCGGTTGGTCGAGAAACGCTGGGCGAGTTGCTGAATCCGCTCCAGACGTTCCGAGATCTCGGCGGGGTCGATGGCGCCGACGGTCCCGGATCGCAGCGATGCGACCGCCGAGACCCATCGCAACCCGACTCGAAGCAGTGTCCCTGATTCGTCGTCGACCAACAGGATCCGGTTGCCGTAGACGCCGAAGCTGCCGACTTCGGTGGGGAAAGCATCGTTGGCCGAGATGCAGATGGCGTAGTCGGCACCGCGATTGGCGATGGCCCGATCGAGTTCGGCCAGCATTCCGTCGTTGCCGAGCAGACCGATGCGGCGGCTGTTCTTCGCTTCTAGGACGACCCGGGTGCCGTCGGCCAGCTCGAGGAGGAAGTCTCCGACCTTCGAATTGGCCGTGAGGTCGCCGGTTCGATTCGATGTGCGTTCGACCAGTGCACCCATCTGGGCGGCGGTCTCACGGAGGCGCTGCTCGAGGTCGTCCTCGAACTCGAGCCCCTTCTTGGTGCCTGCCTCCGCTTCCGACTTCCGACCTCGGGTTTCGACCACGAGGTCGCGGATCTCCGCGATCCGACTCTCGAGGATCCCGAACGTGCGGGCGAAGCCGGTGTTGTCGGCGGTGGGGTCGAGGGCGGACTCGAGCCGTCGGACGAGCAGCCCCTCCGGACCAAGCAGGTCGTCGAGCCGGCCGAGCAGCTTGGCCGTGTGGCTGCCAGCCCGATCCGGGTCGACTCCGGCCAGGAACTCTGCCCGTACCTCCTCTAGCTCGGCGTTGATCCGAGCCGCCATGGAACCCTTGACATCCGGGTCGAGTGTGGAACGGAGCGCATTGCCCGCTTCGTCGATCATCGTTGCGACCGCAGCCAGACCGGCGTCGGTCGCCCGGGAGAGTGTGGCCCTGACCCTGGCGTCGATCTCACCGATGTCGAGTCCCACGCCCATGGTCGCCAACCCTGCTGACCCGATAGCGACCGCCCGGGACACGATCTCGGGCCAGTCGCCCTCGGTGGACCGGGCCAGCAAGGACGCGAGGGTCCGATCTTCGATCGTCAGCCCGGTGATGGTCACGGCGTCCCCGGCGATCGCCACCACCGGAGAGATGGCGGGTTCCATCCCGATGGTGCCCGCGTCGGGTTCGGGATCCGATTTCTGGTCCGGTTGCTGGTCCGGTTGCTGGTCCTGCTGGGCGTGGGTCACTGGCATGAGGTCAACGTACGGCCGGGGTATGACAAAAATATGTCGGTCCCGCGAGAATCCCCCCGGATGCCGACACCCATCAGTGCGACCGCGCGCCTCCGCGCCGAGCTTCACCGCCTCTCACAGGCGCTGGAGGGAGCCGTGTTCGCCCTGCCAGGCGAAGAAGCGCAAATGGTCGATGATGACCGCAACCGTGCCCGCCGGCTCATCGACGGCTACCTCGACGCACGATTGGCAGACCCCGGGGCACCGCTACTGGTGGCGATCTTCGGTCCGACAGGCGGTGGCAAGTCGACATTGCTGAATTCGGTCGCGGGCATAGAGGTTGGTGAAGCCGGAGCCCTCCGACCCACGACCCGTCACCCGGTGTACTGGGTCCATCGCCGGAATGCGGGCAGGCTCCCGGCCGGTGCGGACGACCGGGTAGTCGAGACCGAGCAAGAAATGGCCCAGGCTCTCACCCTCGTAGACACCCCCGATCTCGACTCGTACCTGACCGAACATCGAGTGAGGACCCATGCGGTGCTCGACCGGTGCGACGCCGCGATCTTCGTGACCACACCGCAGAGATATGCCGACGCAGTGCCATGGGACACGCTTCGGTCGGTCCTCGCCCGACGGATGCCGGTTCTCGTGGTGGCCAACCGGCTGTCGAAGCGCAATCGCGGGGCGGTCACCGACCTGGCCGGGCTGCTCCGGAAGGAGGGGTTGAAGCTGAGCTCGGACGAGATCGTGTCGATCACCGAGCAGCGACTTCGAGCGGGTGGTCTGCTGGCCGGCGCCGCGATCCGGCGTGTGGTCGGGTATCTGCAGATGCTGGCTTTCCGACCGGCCGAGTCGTCGCTGCCGGTGGTTGCCGGGACCGTCGAGGTCGTGCTGGGTCTGTCCGGCACGGTGCGGGACGAGATGGACCGACTCCGGTCGAGAGCCGGCGAGCTGGAGGCACTGGTGAAGTCGGCCGGGAAGGCCCAAGCCGACGAGGTCTCGATCCACCTCGATCGTGGTGAGCTCGTTCGACAGGAGATCGTGGCGCGATGGCAACGGATCATCGGTGTGAGTGACCTCGCTTCCATCATCTCCCGGGGCTGGGCACGAGCCCGCGACCTCGTCCGCCCCGCCGTGGAACACGAGGCGGTTGCCACGGTTGGCGACGAGGTGCGGGATCAACTCGTCGAGTTGTTGGTGCACCGTGCCCGTCTGGCCCACGAGCAGGTTCTCGACGGCTGGATGTTGGAACCGGGTGGCAGGGTGATCATCGCCGACCTCGCTTTCGATCGTGACTTGGCGTCCGAACTCGCCGAGGCGGCGGTGGGCCACTGGCAGGCCGAACTCGTCGAACTGGTGGCGAACACCGGGCGGGATCGTTTTCGATTGGCGAAGGCCGCCTCGATCGGGGTCAATGCCGCCGCAACCCTGGTGCTCGTGGGGGTGTTCGCCCAAACCGGAGGGCTGACGGGGGCCGAGGTGGGCGTGGTCGCCGGCGCCGCCGCCACCCAGCAAGCGGTCCTCGAACATCTCTTTGGCTCGGCAACTGCGGGGTCCCTCGCTCGAACCGGCCGGCGGCTGCTGGCGGACCTGGCGCAGGAGGTGATGGCACAGTCACTCGATCCGCTCCTGACCCGCTTGAAATCACTCGTCCCGACAAAGGCGGAAGTCGACGAGGTGTCCGAGGCGATGCGTTCGGTCGCCGGTGAGGCGAGGTTGGCGCTTCCCGCGGTGGCCCATGGCTGATCTGATCCAGGCGCTCGACGCCCTGGACCGGCTGGTCGCGTTGGCCGGCCCGGTAGCCCGAGAGGACGATCTCGCCCGTGCCGCCGAAGTTGCTGCCAGGGCTCGCCGGCGTCGCTCGTTGCTCGGGGAGACCGTCGTTGTGGCGCTGGCCGGCGGAACAGGCTCCGGGAAGTCGAGCCTCCTCAACGCCATCGCCGGCGAGGAGGTGGCTACGACAGGTGCCCAGCGGCCGGTCACCTCGGAGCCGCTGGCATGGATTCCCTCCAATCCGGAGCCGGGGTTGGTCCGATTGCTCGATGCGATCGGAATCGACGAGCGTGTGGGTCACGAGCAAGACCGCAAACTCGCTCTGATCGACCTCCCAGACACGGACTCGTTCGAGTTCTCCCACCGTGAGCTCGTGAACCGCCTGCTCCCACAGATCGATGCCGTGGTGTGGGTCGTGGATCCGGAGAAGTATCACGACCGAATCCTGCACGAGGATCACATCGCGCCGCTGGCCGAACACGGGAGCCGCTTCATATTCGCGCTGAATCAAATCGACCGAATCGGTGCCGCCGAGCTGGCTGCGGTTTCTGCGGACCTTCGTGACGGCCTGGTTCGGGACGGGATCGTCGAGCCGGTCGTGGTTGCCATCGCCGCCGATCCGCCGGTCGGTCCACCACTCGGGATCGATGCCCTCTTTTCGGCGATCGAGCGGTTGGGGGACGCCAAGTCGATCGTGCGCACGAAGCTCGTGACCGATATCCGGCAGGCAGCTGCCTCCCTCGCCGAGGCGGCCGGGATCAGCACGCCCGGAGGCACCGGTTTCCCGGGTCGCTGGTCGGGGGCGCTCGACCGGTCAGGCGAGCTCGTGGCCGGGTCGGTGCTGGCCGTCGGCAGGCGAGACATGGAGGCACACGGGGCTGTGGCAGGCCGGACGGCCGTTTCGGTCTGGCCCCGCCGCGTGCCGGCTCCGCCGGTGCCTCGAGTCGAGGTCAAGGGCCTGGTCCCCGCGGCCACGGCGATTCACGACGCGCTGGCGGAGACCGGGGCCGCTGCGGGGGATGACACGAGGAAGAAGCTGAGAGCGCTGGACGTGGACGGTGAGGTTGCTGCCGCGGTCGAGACGGTGGTCTCCGGCTTCACGCTCGAGTCCGTTCCGCTACCCGAATGGCTCCCTCTGCTGGCATGGGTGCGGAGGGTCGGTGCGGCTCTCGTCATGGTCGGCCTGGCGATGGCATTCGATCGTGACGTCTACACGGGACCCGTTCTCCTGGCGGTGGCCGGCCTGGCCCTCATCGTCGGTGTGGCGGCGTACGCGGCGGCGCGCGGTCGGACAGCGGCCGGCGACGTCGCAGACCGCATGAGGGCGGATCTCGCCAAGAAGGTGGCGCGCGAGCTCGACCGGCGGATCGGAGCCGGGGCGCGTGCTGTGTTGCGAGGTCGAGCCGAGGCTTCGGCAGCTTTGACCGACTTCGAATTGGTCATGCAGGCGCTCGATTAGGGTCCTTTCGATGATCGAGGCGCTCGCCGACAAAGCCCCCGAACTGATTCGTTCGGGCGTGGTGGTGGTTTCTCTCCTGGCCTTCTACCTGATGGTTTCTCGTCTCTCGCGCAGATTCATCCAGCGGGTGGCGGAGAAAGGTGGAGACGACGCGGCGCGCGCCACCACGATGTGGGCGATGCTTCGCCGGCTCATCGTGGTCGTGGTGGCACTTGTGATGGTTCTCACCGTCGCCGGGGTGTGGGGAATATCCACCGCTCCTTTCCTGGCGGTTGGTTCGGCGGTCGGAGTGGCGCTCGGTTTCGGCGCCCAGGATCTCGTCAAGGACGTGATCGCCGGCTTCTTCATCCTCGCCGAGGACCAGTACCGAATCGGTGACGTAATCCAGGTGGCTGGGGTATCGGGGGCGGTCGAGGACATCCGGCCGCGGGTCACCGTCCTCCGTGACCTCGACGGGAACGTGCACTACGTCCCCAACGGCAAGATCGACGTCACCACCAACCTCACTCAGGAGTTTGCCCAGGCGGTGATCGATGTGGGAGTGGGCTACTCGGCCGACATCGATCTGACGATGGATGTCGTCCTCGATGAGCTGACGATGATGTCTCTGGAGCCGGAGTGGTCCGAGCGAATCCTCGAAGAACCACAGATGCTCGGCGTGGAGCGCCTCGGCGACTCGGCCGTGGTGATCAGGGCGCTACTCAAGGTGGACGCCGACCAACGCTGGCCCACGCGTCGGGAGGCGCTGCGGCGGATCAAGAAACGACTCGATGCCGAAGGGATCGAGATTCCGTTCCCGCAGATGACGGTTCACCGGCGCGAAGGGTGAGGGCCTGCGATCCGGATGCCCTCCGGTATCACGGTGATCTGGGCTCTCGTGACGTCGGGTATGAGCTCCCCGTCGAGCTGGGCGGGAAGTGGCCGCTCCAGGGTGGCGATGTCGATCGCGGGTCGGCGGAGGAGAGTCATGCCCGGCACGCCACCCAGGCCGGACCTGATCGCTGCCCACAGGACGGACGCCGTCCGCCGAATCGGCAGCCTCTCGATCACGAGCACGCTGAGCGGGTCGGGCATCTCGTCGTCCAGGGTCAAAGCCGACTTCCCGAAGTAGCTGTAGATCGGGTGGATCTGCGCCATCGCACCGATGCCGGTCACGGTGCCGGCTGCGGAAGTGACCGTGATCTCGGCTTCCCGATGTCGCAGGTCGGACCAAACCACGGACATGGCGGTTCGGGCGTAGTGAAGACCACCGAAGCTGTACTTGCGGTAAGGCTCTGCCTCGGCCCGGAGGACCACTTCGGCATCGACTCCGATCCCCATCGAGAACAGCGCATGCCGGATCAATTCTGATCCTTCGGAGACCATCGCCACCCGCATGACCGGCGCCGGTATCACCATGTGATTGGAGGCGAGGAGCTTGAGAGCGGCAGTGGGACGGTGGGGGAGTCCGAGCAGCCGGGCGACCACGTTGGTGGTTCCGACCGGCACGATCCCAAGCGTTGACTGGCTGCCGACGATCGGCTGGGCGACGTGATGGACGATGCCGTCACCGCCTACGGCGACGATCAGGGCGACCCCGTCGCTCACCGCGTCGGCCGAGATCTGTCGGGCGTGGTCGGCATTGTTGGGCCAGACGACCTCGAGGTCATAGCGTCGGCGGAGGATCCGCTGAGCAGACCGATGAACACCGCCCGAGAACTGACTGGCCGCCGGGTTGGCGATGAGAACGGCACGATCCATGCGACCGCCAGGCTACCGTGATCGGCGATGAGCTTGTTCTCCGACTCTCGTGAGGCGCTCCAATCGCTGGTCCATGACGAGGGGGCGGGCGCGCTCCTTTCGGCCGCATCTGGTGACGTTGCCGGCGGACTCGTGGTCGGTGGCTACTCGGCCGTGACCCAGGTGGCCACAGTGGTTGCATACCACGTGATGGTCAACGACGGCATCGACCGGACCCGGCTCGCCCAGGAACTGATCGTGCTGGACGGACACCCGCCAGGGACGCGCACCTACCGACGTCCCAGCTCCGAGCTGCGCCAATGGCTGGATGCCGCCCATACGGGGGACCCGATCGCGCTGGACGGACCATCATCCGAGCCGGCGACCCGCATGGCCGCAGTCGGGGTGTGGTTCCGGCGCGACCCGGAGCGGCTGGTCTCCACTGCGATCGAGGTGGGACGGTTGACCCATCTCGATGCGTCATCGGTGGCCCTCGGCGTCGGCGCGGCAGCCGCAGTCGCGGCATCCTCGCTGGCGATGTACGGGTCGGATCTGCTGTTCGGGGTTTCGGAGACGGTCGAATCCGCGATCCGTCTGATGGAGCGGGATGAGTTCCGTTTCTCGGGAATCGGCGAGGCCGCGGGGTTGCCGGGCCGGATCCGGGCCAAGGCCGGTCTGGTCGGAGAACCGCCCGAGGAGGCCGTTCGGTCCATGTCCGGCGACAACGGACCGACAGGCCTGGATGTCGCATTGCTCGGGATCGTGCTCGGTTCGTCCCTCATCGCCAGCCCCGTCCGTCTCATCGAGGTGGCGGCGATGAGCGGCGGCAGCGAACTCGGTGCCATCGCCGGTTCCATCGTCGGGGCCAGGGTCGGGCTGGGGCGCTGGCCATGGAGGGTGCCGAATGAGACCTGGTTCGCCGAGATCGGACGCAGGCTGTCGGCAGGCAACCCCGAAGTGAGGGATCTGCCCGTGCCCTACGCGATCGAAGAACGGTTCAACCTGTCACCCGAGATGTCGGGCATGCTCGACATCGAGTGACCGCGAGTCGTCGACTCCACCCACAACCCACCATCCGGCAGCGATGAACATGGCGAGGAACGAAATGGCTGCGATCCTGCCCCATCCGAGCACATCGACGACCAGCGCCCACATCAGCGGTCCGACGATGGTCGCGAACCTACCCACCGTTGCATAGAGGCCGTAGAACTCACCCAGCCGATCGGGAGGGGTGATTCGGGTCATCACCACGCGGTCCGTGGCCCAGGTCGTCCCAAGGGCGAATCCTCCCAATACGCCGACACCGGCAACCAGAGCCTGGCTGTCGGCAAGTGCGGAGTAGACGGCCAAGGCGATGGCCACGATCCAGGCCAAGAGAGCCCATCGCAGGGTCCTGACCGAGCCGAACCTCCCGCCCAGCCGTCCACCGAAGATCCCGCCGAACACCGCTCCGCCGATCGCGAGAAGAAGGAGCGTTTGTGAACCGCTCCGGCTCAACCCGATCTCCTCGATCGCGAACAGAGTCAGGAACCCCCCGATCAGGGTGTTGATCGCATCTGTGTACAGAAACCGGCCGACGAGGAACCGGGTGAGACCGGGGAACTCGGTGGTGTCACGCCACGACCTCGCGAGTCCGGCCACCATGGCACCGAGGCCGGGCGGCTCACGGCCGACCGGGGGCTTCGGTGGCTCCTTGACCCAGGCGAACGCCGGAAGCGAGAACAGCAGGAACCCTGCGGCCAGCCCGGCGAATGTGGCGACGTACCCGAGGGCCAGAACGTCGAGGAACAGATATCCGATCCCGACTCCGAGAAAGGAGCCGATGTAGCCAACCCCGACGCCGAGTCCCGATACCCGCCCTCGGGAATCGGGGGTGCTGACGATCGGGAGGAGAGCGTCATAGACCACCGAACCGGTGTTCACCGCCACCAGGGCGACGCCGAGCATGATGAACGTGATGACCACCGACCCGGTGGTGAGGGTGGCGGTCGCCGTCACCGCAACCAGCGTGGTGGCGATCAAGGCAGGCATGCGGCGTCCGGACAGGTCGGATCTGGTCCCGAGCCACGGGGCGGCAAAGATGACGATCAACGCCGCGACCGACTGTGTCACGGACAGCCACGAGTCGGCGACGCCGTTGGCGGTCATCCATTCGGGGAGATAGAGCCCGGTCACTCCCAGGGCGAAGATCGTGTTGGCCAGGTCGTAGGTGACCCACCCGACCATCGGCTTCCTGTCGTGATCCGGCCGGCGGATCGAGGGAGAAGGATCGATTCCGCTCAGAAGGTGACCGCCACCGAGATCAGCTCGTCGTGGCCCAGCAAACCTGCGGTGGCCTGGATGGCGCGGGCGGCCTCGTCTAGCGGGAACTGGTGGCTGACCATGTCGTCGATTCGGGGATCGGTGTCGAGTTGGGCACACGCCCACTCGTAGGAGGCCGTGGAGGCCCCCAGGGCTCCCAGCAGTGTCAGCTGTTTGGTGATGACGACGTCTGAGAAGAACTGCTGGAGCGGCCGGTTGCCCTTGCGGGAGCCGAGGACCACCCGTCCGCCGGAGCGCACCAGGTCGAGGCTCTGGAAGATCGCTTCCGGGTCATCAGAGGTCACGTCGATGACGATGTCGGGACGGGTCCCGAGACTCTCCGCCACCGACACGCCGAGGTCTTCCACCGTCGTATCGACGGCGAGATCGGCGCCGAGCCTCCGGGCGAGGTCGAGCCGGTCCCCGTCGACGTCCAAACCGGCGATGCCCAGCCAACCGGCGCCCGCAGCCTGGGCGGCGAGCAGACAGGCCAGACCGCGGGGACCGGGTCCCAGGATCAGCACGCTCTCACCAGGGCTGAGGCGCGGGAGTTCGACCGCCCACGTCCGACCGGCCGCTAACGGATGGGCGAACGTCGCAACCACGGCCTGGGTGTCATCGGACACCGGATGCAGCCGGGCGTGGGGGTCGAGGTACAGCTGTTCTGCCAGTCCGCCCCACAATCCCGGCGGCTCGCTGGAAGGGAGGCCGCCATAGGCGTTGAGAGGGCGCCGGCTGGTGCAGAAGGCCAGCCCGCCTCGGCACGAACCACAGACCCCGCATCGAATCGTCGGCTCGACCACCACCCTGGTCCCGATCGGAAGGTCGATCGATCCGTCGAGGTGGTCTGCGATCCGGCCCACCACCTGCTGGCCGGGGATCAGCGGATAGATGAGATCCGGACGGGTGCCGCGCCAGGCCTGAACCTCCGCTCCCGACAGTCCGGTTGCTTCGATGGCCAGCCATCCGCCCTCGTCGACGGACCTGAGAGGAAGCACCGACATCGAGAGGCGCTGAGGTTCGACGAGAACCATGGCCTTGACCTGGCCGGCGTCCATCAGGTCAGTGCCGTTGCGAGGCGGGACAGTCCCCGCTCGAGGTCGCGATCGGAGAGCGCATACGAGAGCCGGGCATGGCCGGGAGCACCGAACGCCTCGCCGGGGACGATCGCCACCTCGGCATGTTCGAGCGCGTGGGCGGCCAGGGCCATGTCATCTGCGAATCGGTCGCCGATCAAGGCAGACAGGTCGGGGAAGCAGTAGAAGGCACCGAGGGGTTCGACGCAGTCGACCCCCGGGATGTCGTTGAGCATGGCGTGCATGGTGCGCCGGCGCCGGTCGAACGCGTGCTTCATCTCCATGACCGGCTCGAGGGGGCCGGTGATTCCGGCCAGTGCGGCTCGCTGGCTGACGTTGGAGACGTTCGACGTCAAGTGGGACTGGAGGTTGGCGGCGGCCTTGATCACGTCGGAGGGTCCGATCATCCAGCCCAACCTCCATCCGGTCATGGCGAACGTCTTGGCAACTCCACTCACGATCACCCATCGATCTTCGAGTTCGGGGGTGGCCGCCGGCAGGGAGGTGAAGAGACCCTCGGAGTAAGTGAGGTGTTGATAGATCTCGTCGGTGACGACCCAGACCCCTCGATCGGCCGCCCAGCGACCGATGGCGACTGTCTCGTCCCGGTCGTAGACCGCGCCAGTGGGGTTGGACGGCGAGACGAACACCAGGAGTTTGGTGCGATCCGTGTAGGCCGCTTCGAGTTGATCGACGGTGACTTTGAACCCGTTGGAGGCGGTGGTCTCGATCGGGACCGGCACGCCACCTGCGAGCTTGATCGCCTCAGGGTACGTGACCCAGTACGGAGCGGGGACGATCGCCTCGTCACCATGGTCGAGGAGGGCGGCGAACGACTGGTAGACCCCTTGCTTGCCGCCATTGGTCACGAGGACATTGGCAGCGGTCACCGCCGGCCCCGCATGTTCGACGGTGAACCGGGCGATCGCCTCGCGCAGCTCTGGGAGCCCGGCGTTGGCGGTGTACTTGTGGTTCCGGGAGTCGGCGGCTGCCGCCAGCGCGGCCTCGACGATGTGGGGAGGGGTGGGGAAATCCGGTTCACCTGCGCCAAACGAGATCACATCGCGACCGGCGGCCTTCATCTGCGCCGCCTGGTTGCTGATGGCCATCGTGGCCGACTCTGAGATGCCGGCGAGACGTCGGGAGACACGGTCGACCATGAGACACCAGACGATACCGACGGGGCGAGATCGGATGAAATCCCCTGCCGGCTGCCAGCCACCCGTCGCCAGCTGCCGGCGGTGGGGTCTGGGTGTCGTCCCCCAGAAGGCGAGCTGCCGGTGGTGGGGACGGGGTGGGCGGGTTCAGGTGATCCTGGACGGCCGGGCGACGACTGTCGACGCGCCGTCAGGTCCGGGCGGGGGTCTGGGGGTCGTCCCCCAGAAGACAGTCTTCGCTACGGCCGGTATCGGTCGATCGCCACGATCGAACCGCCGGGGGCCTGGAGGATCGCGGCGTCCCCTCCGTTGTTCCAGATCGACCGACCCGTGCACCAGCCCAGTCCGTCGCAGCCGGAGCTGATCTCGAGCGGCCGGTCGGGAGACACCACTGTTCCATCCGGGAATGTGAGCCGGTTGATCGTGGACTCGTCGCGCAGCGTCCAGCCGGACAGATCGGTCTCGGCCTCGGCGGTGATCACCACCAGCTCCTGGTCGAGGACGTCGTCGTCTGGACCGGGCGGGTCGGCATCGACGATCCGAACCGAGACGCCCGCGTGTTCCACGTCTCCGCAGGACGTGGGGTCCCACCAGCCGACCCGTGCCGCTCGGGCCTCGCTCTCGGCGGTGAGGATCTCATCGGTCAACGAGCCCCGATCGGTGAACGCCACCGCCATTCCGCCTCGAACCTGGACCAGGTTGACGACTTCGGATCCGTTGGACACATACGCCACGGTGCGGCCGTACTGATCGGTGTCGATCGGCTCGAAATCCACGGTGTCGCCATCGAGAAGCCTCCGGAGCGAATCTGTCGACTCCGCACCGAGACACTCGTCGGACTCGGGTGCGTTGATTCCGGCCAGCCGGATGCGGATCGGGGCTCCCTGCACCTCGATGGTGAGGCTGTCGCCATCGGTGACGTCGATCAACCTGGCGGCCTGCTCGTCGTCGGTCGCAGAAGGGAGGGGCGGCCCCGGGGTGTCGAGACAAGCGACCGCCAACAGCGTCAGGCTCGCAAGCCCGACCGCCACCCATCGGTCGACCGGCATCAGGAGGCGGCCCGGCGGGCGGCGATGTGGATCAGGTCCCACACCCCGGAGAAGGGTGGGGCATACGCGAGGTCTGTCCAGGCGAGTTCTTCCGCTGTCATTCCGTTCCAGATGGCGGTGGCGAACACGTCGATCCTCTTGGCACCTCCGCTGCCGCCCACGATCTGAGCGCCGAGGAGACGTCCCGACGAGCGATCCGAGACGGCCCGGATCTTCAGCGGCGACGCTCCCGGCCAGTAGCCGGCGGTGGTGGTTCCCTCGGCGTCGCCCACCACAGGGTCGAAGCCCGCTTCGAGGGCCTCAGCCGGTCTGAGCCCGGTCGAGGCCACCTCGATCCCGCAGATCTTGGTGATCGCAGTGCCGAGGACGCCGGGGAACCTCTTGTCACCGCCGCCGATCGTGAACCCTGCCACCCGCCCTGCCTTGTTGGCGATGGTGCCGAGGTGGAGATTGCAGGGTCGTCCGGTCACACGGTGGAGTGCTTCCGCACAATCGCCGGCGGAATAGACGCCATCGATCGTGGTTCGCTGGCGGTCGTCGACCGCGATCGCGCCGGTTTCGCCGAGTGGCACGCCCGCATCCCTGGAGAGGTCGACCTCCGGGCGACTGCCGAGCCCGAGCACGACCAGATCGGTCGGAGCCAGGTCGTCCCCGACCCCGACAGCCTCGACCCTGCCGTCCCCGGCGATGCAGGTGACCCGGGTCTCGGTCGTGACCTCGATCCCGATGTGCTCCATCGCCTTCACCACCGAATCGCCCAAGTCAGTATCGAGTGTTTTCTCGAGGACGGAGCGACCGGAGGTGACGACGTGGACTTCCCATCCTTGATGTTTGAAGGCTTCGGCGGTCTCGAGTCCGATGTAGCCGCCGCCGACCACGGTCACCCGTCCCTGCCTCTGTTCTGCGAGGGTGCGGAGCCGGAGAGCGTCGTCGAGGGTTCTCAGTTCCTGGACTTCGGGGAGGTGGCGCCCGTCGATCTGAGGTCGCTCGGCGGTTGCGCCGGTGGCGATCATGAGCAGGTCGAATCCGTACTCGGCCGAGTTCCCACCGTCGAGGTCTGTCACCTGCACGACTCGGCGATCGAGGTCGATCGCCATGACCTCATGCCGGGTACGAACCGCGATGTCATCGGCGGCAAAGCGCTCGGGTGTGCGAGCCACCAGTCGCTCGATCGGCTCGACCAGGCCGGCGACGTAATAGGGCTCACCGCATGCCGAATAACTGACCCAGGAGGAGCGCTCGAATGCAATGATCTCGAGTCGCTCGGCCGGTTGGAGGCGGCGAGCTTGGCTGGCGGCGGACATGCCGGCGGCGTCGCCGCCGACCACCACCAGACGTTGGGTCATCGGTCTCTGGTTTCGGCCCTGAGCCGCTTCAGTTCTTCTTTCTCGGACTTGCGGCGGCGGCGTCGGCGCCGCGAAACCAGCCCGAACAACTCGTCGGCGATGGCCGATATGACTGCCACGAGGAAGATGACGAACGCCAGCGGTGTGGTCCAGCTCCATGCGAGGAAGGAGATCTGGACCGAATCGGTGTTCTGAACGGCGAAGACCACCACGATCAAGCCGAGCAGCAGTGCGATTCCCAAGCCCCACGACATCTCCCCGCGGGGTTGGGGCGCCGGCGGTGCGGCAGGCGGGCGGTCGGCGACCTCTGCCCGGTCTTCGCTTGGTTCTTGGTTTTCGTCCATCAGATGATTCTACGGGCCTCGCCGGCAGCTCCGGGCAAACCGCCGGTCAATCGACGTCCGCTGCCGCCCCTTCGAAGTGCCAGCGCTCCTTGGAGCGCCGGGCCTCGGCGATGTCCACCCGGGAGAACAGGACCAAGCCGAGCACGAAGAACAGGATGATCGAGAGGATCGCAGGGCGACCCGATCCGGTGCTGCTCCCCACGACTGCGAAGATCAACGGACCCCACACCGCCGAGAACTTCGAGAACACCGAGTAGAAGCCGTAGAACTCGGCCGAGGCCTCTTCGGGGATCATCGAGCCGTAGAGGCTGCGGCTCAAGGCCTGGATTCCACCGAGCACGAACCCGATGACCACGCCGATCGCCATGAATGGGAGGGCGGCTCCGGTCGGGAGGAAGTACGCGGAGGCGGCCACAGCCACCCACACGACCAGATTGATCTGGATCGCACGGCGGATGTCGAGCCGG
>JBFHRE010000009.1:0-35994 GCA_041591895.1 Acidimicrobiia bacterium | reverse complement strand
GGATCCTCCTCCCAGAACAGCAGCAGGTCGTTACCCGAGACGTCGGCTTTGTTCCCCACGGAGACGAACTGGCTGATCCCGATCGAGTTGCGTCTGGCGAACTCCAGGATGGCGATCCCCAGGGCGCCAGACTGCGAGGACATGGCGATGTTGCCCGCCGGGGGATAGACCGGGGCGAACGTCCCGTTGAGTGACACCTGCTCGGCCGTGTTCAGCAGGCCCATGCAATTCGGCCCGACCATGCGCATCCCACCCTCGCGGACGATCGCGAGCAACTCCTGCTCTCGGGCCTTGCCGGCGTCACTGGTCTCGCCGAACCCCGCGGATATCACGACGATCCCCCTCACTCCCTTCTCCGAACACTGGCGGGCAACGTCGAGTACGTGGGGGGCCGGGACCACGACGAACGCCAGGTCGACCGGGTCCGGGATCTCGAGGATCGACGAGTACGCCCGCACCGAGTTGACCACCTGGGCCGTCGGATTGACTGGATACAGCGTGCCGCCGAAACCACTGTGCAGCAGGTTCCTGAACAACGTGTTGCCGATCGACCCCGGTCGGGTCGAGGCACCGACCACGGCGACCGACCTCGGGAAGAACATCGGGAGGATCGAGGCAGCCACGGCCCGCTTCTCGCGCTCCTCCGCCGCCGCCTGGGCATCCGTGGTCAGCGCCACCGGGAAGTCCACCGAGTACACACCCGATTCGAGAGTCCTGTGAAGCTCGTACCCGGAGTTTCTGAACACTCGCATCATCTGAACATTCTCGGGCAGGACGAATGCGCGGAACCGGCGAACGCCCTTGCTCCGGGCGTAGGAGGTGAGGAGTTGCAGCAACTCGGTGCCCAGCCCGAGGCCCTGCTGGTCATCGGCTACTGCGAACGCGATCTCGGCGACCGTCGGATCGTCCTCGCTGATGTCGTACCTGCCAACGGCCGACATCCGCCCCTCGTTGACCACGATCAGCGCCATCCGGTTCTCGTAGTCGACGTTGGTGAAGTATTCGACCTCTTCCGGAGCGAGGTTGCTCTTCACCCGAAAGAAGCGAAAGTAACGGCTCTCGGGACCGAGACGCTCGAAGAAGTCGACCAACAGCTGGCCGTCTCCCGGCTTGATCGGCCGCACATGGGCGACCTGACCGTGGCGGAGGACGATGTCGAGCTCGTATTCGTCGGGGTAATTGGCCATGGTTCGAGAACCTCGTTCTGTGTCGGTCGCCGAGGCTACCCGGGCGCCGCTTGGGGGCGAACTCGCCACTTCTGGTCGTAGGGGTAGATGTCGATCCGTTCTCCTCGTTCCAGGTGTCGTTGCCACTCCGACCAGGCACGATGATCGAACAAGTCTTCGTGGTGGGCATAGAAGACCTCTCGTAGACGCCCACTGAGCCCGAGAAAGCGCGGGAACTCCTCCGGAAACACGTCGTCGGCCCCGACCGGGAACCACGGGTCCGCCGCCATCTCGTCGTCGATGCTCGCCGATGGTGGTATCGCACGGAAGGTGCAGTCTTCGAGCCGGGTCAACTCGTCGTAGTCGTAGAAGACGACCCTGCCGTGCCGGGTGACCCCGAAGTTCTTGAGCAGCATGTCACCGGGGAAGATCCCGCTCGCCGCCAGGTCCTTGATCGCCTGCCCGTAGTCCACCACCGCCTGCTCGGCCAACTCGGGGTCGGCATCCGACAGGTATACGTCGAGCGGGGTGACACGACGTTCGACGTATGCATGAGCGATGTGGACCAGGCCATCGTTCACCGAGATCTCGCGGGAACATTCGCTCTCCAGCATCCGCAGGAGGGACGGCTCGAATCGCTCCGCCGCGAACTCGAGGTGCTCGAACTCCTGGGCGTCCACCAGCCTGCCGGCACGGTCGTGACGAAACACGAGCCGGTAGCGGTTGATGACGTGCTCTCGCGTCAGCTTCTTGGGTTCGCCGAACCGGTCTCTGATCACTTTGAACACGACGTCGAATCCCGGCAGGGTGAACACCACCATGACCAGGCCGGGAACACCCCGGGAGACCTCGAACCGGTCCTGGGATACGGCGAGATAGCGGCGGAGCTCCCGATACAACTCCGTCTTGCCGTGCTTGTTGTATCCGAGGGAGATGTAGATCTCGGCCCGCCGCTTGCGGGGCATCAGGGTGGTGAGGAAGTCGACGAGAGCCCCGGGGCAGTCGACATCGACGTGGAAGTACGACCGGGTGAAGCTGAACAGGATCGAGACCTGGTTCTCTGTCAAGAGAACTGCGTCGACCACGAGCCCTCGAGGGCCGTGGAGCACCGCCAGCACCACGGGGAGGACATGACTTCCACTCTGGAATCGACCGATGAGGTACGCTCCGGTTCCCCGATAGAAGATCGCATCCAGCATTTCCAGCCGATCGATGCTGCGCATCGCACCCACCCGGCGCAGACGTTGCTCGACCAGGTCCGCCACAAGGCCGGCGTCACGCGACAGGTCCTCGAACGGACTGGTGAAATCGGCCTTCGCCAGGATGCCGGCGAATATCGCCGCCAGGTCGGTACCACCCTCGACGACCTCGACCATCTGCGGAACGCTCTCAGGAGGGAGCGTGTCGAAGTCGGTGTCCACGAACTCGATGTGCTCGTCGACTCCGACGGTGGTGAAGACCTTGCGGGTCATCGAGTTGAAGAACGTCTCTGCGAGTTCGAGGTCGAGCCGTTCCTGGATGAGCCCGGAATAGACGGCTTTCATCCCGGCCCACACCAGACGGTCGTGGCGTCGGTCCCCCAGCACCGCCGTCACGGCGGCGGCGGCGGTGGCTGCCTCACGACTGTAGAGATCGAGGCGCTCCACGTGGTCGGCTGCCATCGCCGCCCAATCGCGAGCGGCGAAGCGAAGCGCGGCCCGACGGGTGATGATCCGGTAGCGATCCGCCAGACCGCGCCACGATTCGTATACCTGCCGGGCGGCGACATTGGAGAGCCTGGAATCGGAGAGCGTCATTGGGACAGGAAGGTAGCGGGATCTCCGAGTGTGCCCGCCAACCGGTACCCGGGGTGGGATTCGAACCCACATGCCCTTGCGGGCGGGGGATTTTAAGTCCCCTGCGTCTGACCAGTTCCGCCACCCGGGCCGGGCCCGACCAGCGATGGTCGGGATCGACCAGCCTATCGCCGGCGAGCGCAGAGACCCTCAACCCTCGATTGCCGCCACGACTCCGTCCAGCAGATCTCGCTCGGACACGATCACCCGATCGGCGCCCAGTTGCCTGACCGACTCGCGCGCAACCAGTGCGCCACCGAGGATCACCGGAGCCCGAGCGGGATCGAGCCCCGGCAGGTCGGCGGTGGCTTCGAGGGTCAGGGAAGCCAGGAGGCCAACCAGGCGGTCCAGATCTTCCCGTTTGAGAAGGGCGCCATGAACGTCCTCCGCCGATCCGGCCCGAATCGCGGCGAGCGATGTCCACGTACCAGCGACACCGATGAGCTCGCTACCCGGGCTCGGTCGTGGCACCTGCTCGAGCAGTGATCCGGCCAGCGCAGAAGCTCTCTCCAACCGATCGAAGTCACAGGGATGCTCGAGTCCGGCGCGCTCGGTCAACCGAACAGAACCGATGTCGACGGAGATCCCGCCCACCGCCGTCACGAACTCGGTCGAGCCGCCACCGATGTCCACCACGAGGTGCTCGCCGGCGAGCCCGCTGGTTGCGCCGGCGAACGACAGGCGGGCCTCCTCCTCACCGGTGATCACGTCCGGAGCGAACCCGAGAATTGCAGCGGCCCGGTCGAGGAAGATTCCACGATTGGCTGCGTCACGTACGGCGGAGGTTGCCACGGCCCGGGCCGATCGCACACCGTGCGCCCGCATGTCTGCGGCCGCATTTTCGAGGGTCGAGAGGGTACGGCTCATCGAGTCCTCGGATAGCGCTCCCGATGCATCGACCCCTCGACCAAGTCCGGTGACTCGCTGCCAGCGGACCAGATCCGAGCCATCCGGGGCCACGATCAGCAAGCGAAGCGAATTGGTCCCGATGTCCACCGCAGCCCGCACCCCGATGTCGGCGCCCTCGGTCAACGCGGCTCCTGCCACTCCTGGTTGTGCTCGCCGCCGATGACGCACGGCACGTGGCAGTCGAGCGGTTCGACCCAGCTCGCCACTGCCTCACCCACCGGATTGTCGTTGCCCGCCGCATGATCGGCGTAGTGGGCATGCAGGCACTTGACACCGCCTGACGAGCCTGCGACCCCGCCGCTTGGCCGCGGTTCGGCGTCTTCGGGCAGCAGCCGATCCCGTTCGGCCGCATAGCGAGCATGGGCAGCCGCCAGGCGTCCGCCAAAGACCTGGTCGGCAAACGCTCTGGCTTCCATCCTTCGCACTCCCCCAACCGACTCGATTCGCCCGACCCGCGCACTGGCCAGCGGGCAGGTCAGCCAGTACCGGGTCGGAAATGGTGTTCCGTCGTCCAACAACGGCGGCACCGTGACGACCACCGGCAGCCCGAGATGGCAGCGGACCACAACTTCGGAGGGAGCCCTGAGGGGACGGCCGATCTGGGTCTCGAGGGTCTGACGGTCTGTCAGAGGTCGGAGCCAGTCACGAAGGCCCAGACCTTCTCGTACCAAGGGTGAGACAGCGCTGTGCTCTCCTCGGTGACGACGGTCTGCGGGGCCACGGCTTCGACCGGTGGGTCCATTACGACGAACGCGGTCTCACCCGGGCGAACGTAGCCGAGCCGCTCGCGTGCGAGGCGCTCGATCTCGATCGGGGTGTTGAGCGCCTGGATTCGGGCGGAGAGCTCCTTACCCCGCTGCTGGAGGTCGGCGAACTCGGTCCGAGCCAGTTCGAGGTCCCGCTGCTGATCCCGTATCTGGGAGAGGGGCAGCACACTGGAACCGAGGGCGATCATCGACACCGCGACGATCAACAGGACCAGGAACCAGCCCTGACGCCGCACCAGAGTCATTTGCCCGGCCTCCGAAACACTTCCCAGCCGGCATACCGCGCCTGGGATCCGAGCGCTTCTTCGATCCTCAGCAGCTGGTTGTACTTGGCGGTGCGCTCGGATCGGGCGGGGGCGCCGGTCTTGATCTGTCCGGCGTTGGTCGCGACCGCCAGGTGGGCGATGAAGGTGTCCTCGGTCTCCCCTGACCGGTGGCTGACCATGCGCCCGTAGCGTGCCCGCTCTGCAGTCTCCATCGTGTGCAGGGTCTCCGACAGGCTCCCGATCTGATTCACCTTGATCAGAATGGCGTTGGCGGCCCCGGACTGGATCCCGCGACGAAGGATCTCCTCGTTGGTCACGAAGAGGTCATCCCCCACCAACTGCACCCGGTCACCGATCCGCTTGGTGATCGCGACCCAGCCGTCCCAATCGTCCTCTGCCATCCCGTCCTCGATCGAGACGAGAGGAAACTCGTCCACCAGGCCGGTGAGATAATCCACCATCTCCAGGGACGTCATCTCCCCACCCTCGAGCCGGTACTTGCCTTCCCGATACAACTCGGTGGAGGCAACATCGAGGGCGAGGGCGATGTCGGTGCCCAACGAATACCCGGCGGTCTCGACCGCCTCGGCCAACAGTTCGAGGGCGGAGCGGTTGGTCGGGAGGTTGGGGGCGAAACCACCTTCGTCACCGACATTGGTCGCCAGGCCTCGACCGCCGAGCACCTTCTTCAGCGAGTGATACACCTCGACCCCGGCTCGCAGTGCCTCGGCAAAGGTCGGCAGGCCACCCGGAACGATCATGAACTCCTGGATGTCGACCGAGTTGGCCGCATGCGCTCCACCGTTCAAGACGTTGAGGCACGGAACCGGCAACACCCGAGCGGAGGGACCACCCAGATACCTGAAGAGCGGCAGTCCGACTCCGGCTGAGGCCGCCCGGGCCGTGGCGAGAGAAACAGCGAGAATGGCGTTGGCCCCGTATCCCCCCTTGTCGGGGGTCCCGTCGCCATCGATCATGAGCTCGTCGATCAGCTCCTGGTCGGTCGCGTCCCGACCGAGCACCTTGGGGGAAATGGAATCGGCGATGTTGGCCAGCGCATTGCGCACGCCCTTCCCCAGATAGCGACTGTCACCATCCCGAAGCTCGACCGCCTCGCCGGCCCCGGTCGAAGCCCCCGACGGCACGGCCGCACGGCCGAATGCTCCACCCGACAAGGACACCTCGACCTCGACGGTGGGGTTGCCGCGGCTGTCGAGAATCTCGCGCGCCTTGATGGACTGGATGGTGGTATCAGTCATGTCGTCCGGTTGGTTGTGGAAAAAAGGGAGGCGAAGGCTAGCGCCACCAGGCCCGACCACCGGGATTCGGCGTTCGCAGCCCCACACCAGCACCCGCGCTCAGGACGGGCGCCCGGACCCTCTCATGCCGGTCGCCCGGACCGCTTCACCTGCTCCCACCGGGCATCCAGTTCCTCGAGGGTCAGTCCTTCCAGCGGGCCTACCTTCTCCATGGATCGGAATCGGTCCTCGAACCGGAGCGTTGCCCGTCGCAGCGCCAACTCGGGATCGACCTCGAGATGCCGGGCCAGGTTCGCGATCGAGAAGAGCACATCACCCAGCTCCGACTCGACGTCTCCCTCGACATCGATCTCACGGGAGAGTTCGTCGATCTCCTCGCGGAGCTTGTCGAGGACCGGACCCACCTCGGTCCAGTCGAAACCCATCTCTGCCACCCGACGTTGCACCTCGCTCGCCCGGGCCGTCGCCGGCAGACTTCCCGGCACGCCGTCGAGAACTGAACCGGACCCGGCGGGCTTCTCACCCGCCTTGATCTCGGTCCAGTTGCGGCGAACGGCATCGGCGTCCTCCACCGCGACGTCACCGAAGACGTGGGGATGGCGCCTCACGAGCTTGCGACGCAACTGCTCGGCGACGTCGTCGATGTCGAACCCACCCGACTCGGCTGCGATGACCGCATGGAACAAGACCTGGAGCAACACGTCCCCGAGTTCCTCTTCGACATCGGAGTAGGCGCCGGAGGATGGACCGGCTCCGAGTGCCGCGATCGCGTCGACCAACTCGTGGGACTCCTCGATGAGGTATCGAACCAGGGAGTCATGGGTCTGCTCGCGGTCCCACGGACACTCGGTCCGGAGCCTCTGCATCGCCTTCACCGCACCGATCAGCCCACCTCCGATAGGGGCCACGTACATCGAAGTGCGCAGGCCCGCCAGAGATCCAGGAAGGTCGAGCGGATGGGCGGTCACGATCTGCTGGCGGGTGGTGCCGAGATCCACCAGAAGAGTGACCTCGTCGTCCGGCCCCAACACCCGGTCGAGATTGGCACAGACGTCCGCCAGTACCAGAGGTCGATCGAGGTGCCCGATCACGGTCGGTTTGTCGATCACGAGTGGGGCGGGGAGCTCGTGACCGTTGAGGAGCTGAAACCCGTCCCGGAACGGGTCGATGCCCAGCTCGGTCCACACCGCCTCCAGAAACGACTCGCCTGCCACGACCTGGAACGGGCGGTCGGTCCGCGAACACCGCTCGCGCAACTTGGCCACGGCGAACTCGCCCACCAACGGGCTCCCCGGAACCGCATAGACGACGGGTTCTGGCATGGCCAGCAGCCGCTCGGCGATCGCCTCGTATACATCGTCGAACTCCTCGGCGCGCTCGTAGAGGTCATCGCAGTCGGACACCTGACGAAGTGCGGCCAGGTGCCGGGCGGCAGGATGTCGTGACGTGCGTACGACGACGGTGGCAGACGGATCCAGCAGCAGTTCGGTCGTGCTCGGGGGCAGGCGATCCCAGTCGCCCGGCCCGAGCCCGACAACGATCATGGCTGGGTGCTTGAGGAACCGGCGTCCGACTCCGATGCGGGCGGAAGGATCTGCGGCTGCGGATCGGTCGACCAGGTTCCGTACCGAGGGTCGATCTGGACGTCGGCGCCCGTGACCACGGCCACCAGCCATTCTTCGAACAGCTGCTGGCCCCGTTGCTGGCTCAGCTGGGCTTCGAGTTGGTCGCGGACCTCGGCGAGCGAGGGTGGTCCGACCCGAGACTCGACCAGCACCAGATGGAAGCCGAACTGGCTCTCGACCGGATCGGTGACCTCTCCGATCGTTGCGGTGGCTGCGGCGTTCCCGAACTCCGGCACATATTGCGAGAGGGCAGCACATCCGAGATCGCCGAAGTTGGTCGCCGCCGACGGATCGGTCGAGACCTCGGCGGCCACGTCGGCGAAGCCCTCGCCGTCCAGGATTCGCTGCCTGGCGGCGGCCGCGTCCTCGGCATTGGCCGCCAGGATGTGCTTGACGCACGCCTCCGTCACGAACAGGTAGAGGCTGTCGTCGTACAGGGCCTGCAGATCGGCGTCCGATGACGGGCCGGCATCGGACACGAGCCTATCGGTCACCTGGGCGACGATCGCCTGCTGGCGGCTGATCGCGAGGACGCCCTCTGCCGAGTAGCCCTGCTCAGCGGCGAAGTCGAGGAACTCCTCTTCGTCCGACACACCGACCTGGACCTTGATCTGATCGCGCATCGCAGTTATGTCGGCTTCGGTCGGCTCGATCTGGAAATCGTCCAAGGCGGCGCCGGTGGCGATTGCATCCACCACCAGGATCCGGAGCATGTTTCGGAACGCTTCGGGCTCGACGGCTCCCTCGGCCCCGGCGACCATGGCTTCCACCTCGGATACGGAGATGTCGACTCCGTTGACGGTTGCCGCGGTCGACGACGCCCCACCGCATGCCGCGATGAGCACGAACAAGGGAATGAGAAGCTTCTTCACGAGGATTCCTGGGATCGGCGAGCCGACGATGGTACCGGCGACGGTGCCGCAACAACGATTCCATCGGGACAGCAGGCACGAGTCCGTCACGACTCCGGGGGCCACATCTTCCCCATGAACTGAAGGAGGCCGGCCACCAGATCGGCCGGAGCAGGAATGAACATTGCCCCCTCCGCCGCTCGGAGAACCGCTTTCGGTGAGAGCCGTTGGAGCCGGACCTCCTGGGAAGCGGAGAGATCGACCGGGGCCATCCGGACCTCGTTGCGCAGCTTGACGATCTCGGTCAGCCCCACCCTCTGCGCCTCCACCCGGAGATGGGCGATGGCGACGAGCGCCTGAGCCGTGTCGGGGAGCGGGCCGAATCGGTCCAACCATTCTTCGGCCACCCCGTCCACCTCGTCGTGTGTGGCAGTGGCCGCCAGGCGGCGATAAGCCTCGAGGCGGAGGTTGAGCTCACCGACGTAGTCACCGGACAGATGGGCATCGACCGGCAACTCGATGCGGATCTCGGAGGGTTGCTCCCGCGCCGGGCGGCCCTCGAGCTGATCGACCGCCTCGGCCACCAGTTCGGCGTACAGGTCGAACCCGACTGCGGCGATATGGCCCGATTGGACCTCGCCCAGGATCGAACCCGCCCCCCGGATCTCCAGGTCGCGCAGAGCGAGCTGAAAGCCGGAGCCGAGGTCACTCGCCTCACCGATGGCCTCGAGCCGGCGGTGGGCCTCTTCGGTGAGCGACTGGTCGGACGGGTGGAACAGATAGGCATATGCCCGCTGGGTCGAGCGCCCCACCCGGCCTCGCAACTGGTAGAGCTGAGCCAGTCCGAGGAGGTCCGAACGCTCCACGATCAACGTGTTCACCTGGGGCAGGTCGAGACCCGACTCGATGATTGTGGTGGCGACCATCACGTCGTATTCGCGGTTCCAGAAATCGAACATCACCTGCTCGAGCCGGCCCTCGGACATCTTGCCGTGAGCCGTCACATAGCGGGCGTCGGGGACCAACTCCTGAAGCCGGGCGACGGCGCGCTCGATCGACTGGACCCGATTGTGGACATAGAACACCTGCCCCTCTCTCAGGAGCTCCCGGCGGATGGCGGCGGCCACCGCCTGCTCATCCCAAGGACCGACGTACGTCAGGATCGGATGGCGGTCCTCGGGAGCCGTCCTGATATGACTCACGTCCCGAATCCCCGTCAGCGCCATCTCGAGCGTCCGGGGGATCGGTGTCGCGGTCAGGGTCAGAACGTCCACGCCTACGCGCATGCTCTTGATCCGATCCTTGGCCGCAACCCCGAAACGCTGCTCCTCGTCCACGACCAGCAAGCCGAGGTCCTTCCATTCGATGTCCTCCGACAGCAGGCGGTGGGTTCCGATCACGACGTCCACCTCCCCGGTACGGAGCCCGTCCACCACGCCTGCGGCCTCCCGGACGGTCAGGAACCGGGACAGCATCTCCACACGAATCGGATACGGGGCGAACCGGTCCGAGAACGTCCTGTGATGCTGCTGGGCGAGGAGCGTGGTAGGGCACAGAACCGCCACCTGCTTGCCGGCCGACACCGCCTTGAACGCAGCCCTGATCGCAATCTCCGTCTTGCCGAATCCGACATCGCCGAATACGAGGCGGTCCATCGGGCGGTCGCTTTCCATGTCCTGTTTGACGTCGGTGATCGCCGTCAACTGATCGGCGGTCTCCTCGAACGGGAACGAGCTCTCCATCTCCTGCTGCCAGGGCGTGTCGGGTCCGAATGCGTGGCCTTCTGCCCTCGCCCGCCTCTTGTGGAGACGGATCACCTCTTCGGCCACGGCCGCCACCGCCTTGCGGATGCGGTCCCGGGTCTCCGTCCAGTCTCTGCCACCCATTCGGGACACGCGTGGAGCCTCGCCGCCGGTGTACTTCACCACGGCCGCCAGCTGATCGGTCGGTACGTACAACCGATCGTTGCCGGCGAATCCCACCACGAGATAATCGCGTTCGACCCCGGCCATCGTCTTCGACGTCAACCCCTCGAAGCGCCCGATGCCGTGACGATGATGGACCACGTAGTCGCCGGGCCGGAGATCGGCGTAGGCGTTGGCGGTCGCTGCCCGCCGGCGGCCCGTGCGTCGATGGGCTCGCCGCCGGCCGGCCAGTTCCTGTTCGCCGAGGACTGCAAGCGCCAGATCGGGAACCACGAACCCGCGATGGATGCCGACCGGAACCACCGCTGAGCGCACCCGGTCGAGAGATTCGACGCGATCGAGGGGCAGCCCGGCCTCGCCGAGCACCCTCGCCACCCGATCGGCGGCCGCTTCACCGTCCATGGCAACGACGACCGACATCCCTCTCGCGATCCGGGCAGCGATCGCCGAGGCGATCGCGTCGGCATCTCCCGGCGGAGCGTCGAGACCACGGACGGTGAGCGACACGTCGTCCGGGCCGGCCGCAAGCGGCGGCATCTCCAGGCTCGCAGCCGGAGGCGCGTCCAGGAACAGCGGCGGGTGATCACCGGCCTCCGGTGCCCCGTGCCCCCACGTGGCGGCGAGCGCTGCCGCCAGGTCATGTTCCTCTTTCCGGAGTTCCGCCGCTCGTTCCGCGACCCGCACCGGGTCGATCACGATCGTCGAGGCCGAACCGGGCAGTTCTTCGAAGATCGACCGTTCGGGGGCGAACCATGGCATCCACGACTCCATACCCGAGAACAGTTGACCCTCGGCCAATCGCTCCCACACGGCCGCGTTCCACGGCTCGGACACCGTGAGGTGGGAAGCCAGACGACGGACCTCCTCGTCGGGCCGGAACTCCCGGGCCGGGTATGCGATCAGGGCAGGCACCTGCTCCTCGGACCGCTGGTCCCCGACGGAAAAAACCCGGATGTCTTCCACGGTGTCGCCCCAGAAGTCCAACCTCACCGGAACCGGCGCCTGGGCCGGGAACACGTCGAGAATGCCCCCTCGGACCGCGAACTCTCCCCGGCCCTCGACCCGATCTGTCCGGTGATACCCGATGGCGGCCAGGGTCCGGCTGAGCGAGGCGATGTCGTGATCCGTGCCCTGGCCCACCACGAGCGGATCGGGCGACCCGGGGCTCGACCGCTGGAGGCCCGCCCGGATGGGAGCGACAACGACCAGCCCCGCCTCACCTGCCGCCAGCCGGTGCCGTGCCTCGGAACGGCGAGCCATCGTCGCCGGATTCGGGGAGATGTGCTCGAACGGCAGTGTCTCCCAGGCCGGCAGGAGGAGAGCCGATTCGGTGAACAGCTCAAGGTCGTCGACCAGGTCCTCCGCCTCGCGCTCCGAGGCGATCACTGCCAGGATCGGGCCCGAGGAGCGGCCGGCGAGGCCCGCCAGGGCGTAGGCGCGGGCAGGCGCCGGGACCACCCACCGCCGGGACGGGACAGGGGTACCGGACCAGAGGTCGACCAGAGGTGCGAGGGGGGCGGCCACGACCACCGGAGGATAGGATCGGACACCAGATGGCAAGACCGGTGGACGACCTCGATCGGAACCTGCTGTCCCGCCTGCCCGAAACGCTCGAGCCGGCGTTCCTCGACCTCGCCCGGCTGGTGGGGGTGGCTCGCAACACCGCAGCCGCCAGGATCGCCAAGTTGACCGAGGCCGGGATCCTCGCCGGCTACCGGCCGAACCTCGATCTGGGCCGGTTGGGTTTCGTGTTCGGGGCATTCACCCAGGTGTCCATCCAGCAGGGAATGCGAGTTGCGGTGGTCGACGGCCTCAAGTCCATCCCGGAAGTCATCGAAGCACACATCACCACCGGCGACGCCGACCTCATCTGCCGGATCGTCGCCACCGACCACGACCACCTGCGCGACGTGTTGGAGGCGGTCCAGGTGATCGAAGGGGTGGTACGCACGCACACCACGGTGGTACTCAGCACCGAGTTCGAGGGACGAGAGCTGAATCTGATCCAGGGAGACCCGGACTGAGGACCGGCCGGCTCCGAACCCTCGACCCGCCGGCGATGGATGCAGCGTGCCGGTCTCGCATTGACCGTACACGCGACATAGCGCGACATGACTGATCGGATGTTCATCGTACACCGTGTTCGTTGACTGAACCGGTCGGTCAAGGTTTGATGACCGGTACGCGACTGGAGACGCATTTGCCCTACTACCGATCGGTGGGTTCGATCCCACACAAACGGCACACGCAGTTCCGCAAGCCCGACGGCGGCCTGTACGCCGAGGAGCTCATGGGCGAGGAAGGGTTCAGCTTCGACTCAGCCCTGCTGTACCACGTGAACCCACCCACCAAGCTCAAAGCCATCGAGGCCGTGGAGACGGAGAATCAGGCCCGCACGCCGAATCACCCCCTCCGCCCGCACCACTTCCGGACCCACGAGTTGAAACCCGGTGGCAACCTCGTCGGTGGTCGCTCGCTGTTGCTGGCGAACGACGACGCCCGGATCTCGTATGTCGCCACCTCGGAGACCAGCCCCCTGGGCAAGAACGCGATGGGCGACGAGATGGTGTTCATCGAGGATGGTCACGGGATCCTGGAGTCGACGTTCGGCCGTCTCCCGTTCGGGCGCGGCGACTACGTGGTGATCCCGGCATCGGTCATCCACCGTTGGGTCGTTCCACCCGAGGTGACCGTTCGTGCCCTCATCCTCGAGACCAGAGCACACCTCGGGCCACCCCGCCGTTACCTGTCCCGCAACGGGCAGTTCCTCGAGCACTCCCCGTACTGCGAGCGGGACATCCGCGCCCCGGAGGAACCGCTCATCGTCGAGGAGAAGGAGGTCGAGGTCCTGGTCCGCACCCGGTCGGGAACGACCCGCTACATCTTCGAGAATCACCCGTTCGACGTGGTCGGCTGGGACGGATGCATGTATCCGTGGGCGTTCTCGATCTTCGACTTCGAACCCATCACGGGCCGGATCCACCAGCCGCCGCCGGTCCATCAAACGTTCGAGGCCCACAACCTCGTCGTGTGCTCGTTCGTTCCCCGCTTGTTCGACTACCACCCGGAGGCGATCCCCGCCCCATACAACCACTCGAATGTCGACTCCGACGAGGTCATCTTCTACTTCGAAGGTGACTTCATGTCCCGCAAGGGGTCGGGAATCGAACCCGGCTCGATCTCGCTGCATCCGGGCGGCCACACCCACGGACCCCAGCCAGGCAGCGTCGAAGCCTCGATCGGGAAACCCGGCACCCAGGAGTACGCCGTGATGATCGACACCTTCAACCCCCTCGACCTCGGCCCGGGCGCGATCGACTGCGCCGACGACGCCTACGCCTGGACGTGGCTGGAGGGTCGGTGAGGCTGAGGTCCTGGGTCCCGGTTGTCGACGGGTCGGACTTCCCGCTGGCGAACCTCCCGTTCGGCGTCTTCCGCACCGCCAACGATGAGGAGGCCAGAGTGGGAGTGGCGATTGGCGAACACATCCTCGATCTCGACGCCGTTCACCGCTCAGGTGTGATCCGTCTTCCATCTGACGGGCATGCCCGAGGGTCACTCAACCGGCTACTGGCCGGCGGACTCGCGCCGGTACGTCGTCGCGTTTCCGAACTGCTCACCGACGGCAACGAGGAGTTGGCGGCGCTGCCTCGCAGAGGCCTCGTGGAGCAGGGAGACGCAGAGCTGCTTCTTCCTTTCGAAGTGGCGGACTTCGTCGACTTCTACGCGTCCGAGCACCACGCATCCAACGTCGGCAGGATGTTCCGACCCGACGATCCCCCACTCCTCCCCAACTGGAAGCACCTCCCGGTCGGTTACCACGGACGCAGCGGCACCGTGACCGTCAGCGGCACGGACATCACCCGGCCGTCCGGACAGCGGCGCGGCCCTGACGGTCCGGTGTTTGGCCCTACCACCCGCCTCGACCTCGAGCTCGAGATGGGTTTCGTGACCTCACGCCCGGGCTCGCTGATCGCTCCCGACGACGCCGAGACGCACCTCGGAGGAGCGGTGCTGGTGAACGACTGGTCCGCCCGCGACATCCAGGCGTGGGAGTACCAGCCTCTCGGCCCCTTCCTCGGCAAGTCGTTCGCGACCTCCATCTCCCCATGGGTGGTGACCATCGAGGCGCTGTCGCCGTACCGGATCCCTCTCGCACCCCAGGATCCCGAGCCTCTCCCCCACCTGCGCCAGACCAACCCCTCCACGTACGACGTCAGCCTCGAAGTGGAGATAAACGGACACGCCGTTGCCCGGTCGAACCTCGCCCATTCGTACTGGTCGCCGGCACAGCAACTGGCCCACGCCACCTCGAACGGCGCCGCGACCCGTACCGGAGACCTGTGGGCAACCGGGACTCTGTCCGGGCCTACGCCCGACTCACTCGGGAGCCTGCTCGAGCTGAGCTGGAACGGAACCTCGCCAATCGCGGTCGGCGACCAGAACCGAACCTTCCTCGAAGATGGCGACCATGTCAGGCTCCGGGGGTGGTGCGAACGAGACGGGCTGCCTCGCATCGGCTTCGGCATCTGCGAGGGAACGATCCGCGCGAAGGAGCAACCATGAACGAGGCCGTAGAGGTCCACAAAGCCGACTTTCCGATCAAGGGCTTCCACCACGTGGAGTTCTGGGTCGACAACGCATACCAGGCGGCGCATTACTACCGGGCGGTACACGGCTACTCGATCGTCGGGTATCGCGGTCCCGAGACCGGATATCGCACCGCGGCCTCCTATGCGTTGCAGCAGGGCGACGTCCGGTTGATCCTCACCGCTCCGCTCACCCCCGACCAACCCATCGCCGAACACATCTGGAAGCACGGGCCGGGAGTGCACGACGTGGCGATCTGGGTCCCCGATGTCGATCAAGCCTTCGAGATGGCGCTCGAGCGCGGCGCGGAGGCACTGGAGAAGCCGGCCACGATCGAGAGCGGTCGGGGCTCGTGGAAGACGGCGACGATCGCAGCGTACGGCGACACGGTCCACAGCCTGGTCGAGAACGATGGGAGAGGCACCGGAGAATCGGCTGCGATCTGGCCTCCTCCGGACTTCCGGGGTAGGTCCGACCGCATCGCCCGGCCGATCGGTCTGCGCCGGATCGACCATGTGGTCGCCAACGTCGAGCTCGGCCAGATGGACCGGTGGGTCGAGTTCTACGAACGGATCTTTGGCTTCGTGCTGCTGCGTCACTTCGACGACGAGGCGATCTCCACCGAGTACTCGGCACTCATGTCGAAGGTCGTGTGGGACGGCTCCGGAGTGATCCGGCTTCCCATCAACGAGCCCGCCACCGGCAAAGCGAAGTCGCAGATCGAGGAGTACCTCGACTTCTATCGGGGGCCGGGCGTGCAGCACATCGCCATCAGCACGGAGGATCTGGTGGCCACGGTCACCGAAGCCCGGGAACGCGGGATGGGATTGATGAGCGTGCCCGACACCTATTACGACGACATCCCCAACCGGCTTCCGGATCTCGAAGGGGTCGACCTCGCCGCGATCCGCCGCCTCGGGATCCTGGTGGACGAGGACGACGGCGGCACGTTGCTCCAGATCTTCACCCGCATGATGCAGGACCGCCCGACCTTCTTCTACGAGTTCATCGAGCGCCGCGGTGCGATCGGGTTCGGCGAAGGCAACTTCAAAGCCCTGTTCGAGGCCATCGAGCGCGACCAACGCGAGCGGGGCAACCTCTAGCTCCTCGTTTATCAGTCCAGCGGGCGCTGAGCGCCCGCAGGACGCGCGAGAACGTCCGGCCTAGTACCCGGCCTCGAGATCGACGATCCCCACCAGGGACTCGCCCGCCCGATGGTGATCGAGGTTGGCGAGGAAGAAGCTCGCCACGTCCTGGGGCCGGCTGTAGGCGGCCGTGTGAGAAGTGATCACCAGCCCCGGCTCCTCCCAGAGAGGATCTCCGTCGGGCAGGGGCTCGTTCGGGAGCACGTCGAGCACCGCCAGCGCGAGCCTGCCCTCCCGTAGCGCTGCGACCACGGCGCCGACGTCGACCGTGCTGCCTCGGCCGACGTTGATCAGGGTTGCTCCCGGTGAGAGCTGCTCGAGTAATGCGGCATCCACGACGTTGGCCGACTCGGCCGTCGCCGGGAGCACAACCACCAGGTGGTGCAGTCCGGTGGCGAACTCGAGTCGACGTTCGACCGAGAACACCCGCTCGAACGGTTCCACCTGACTTCCGGATCGACTGCACCCGACCACTGCCATCCCAAGATGAACTGCGGTGCGGGCAATGGCGGCACCGATCGACCCGGTTCCCAGGATCCCGAGTCGGGAACCGGCCAGCACCGGGGGTGGATACGGATCCCAACTGCGCCCGGACGTTCGAACGACGATGTCCTGGGTGTGGGCGAGCAGATGTCCGAACACGAACTCACGCATCTGCGAGCCGAACACCTCCTTGAGCGAGGTCACGGTCACCCCGGGTGGCACCCCGGCTGCCAACAAGGCATCCACCCCGGCCCATGTGGACTGGATCCACTGCAACGACTGCATGACCGGGGCGAGCCTGGCGGCAGCGGTCGGATCGGCGAGGAGAATCCTGGCGCCGAGGAGTTCGTCGGGCACGGAATCGGGATCGTCGAAGGCCGACGAGCCGGGGATAAGCGGTGCCAGTTCGGCGGCTTCGGTCGAGACGATGAGGATGTCAGTCATCGATCAGCCCTTCTTGTCGATACCAGTCGACCAGCCCGGCGAGCAGGTCCGGCGCCGAGGTGTAGCTGAGGCCGAGTTCCCGCTCGGCCTTGGTTCCGTCGTACCGGTGGCCGTGGAGCATCGTTCCCACCATTTCTCGACATAACGGCGGACGCCGACGCACCATACGGAACACCCACTCGACCGAGGCCGCCGCCATCTGCGCCATCGTCCCCGGGATATAACGCACTCGAACCCGACGCCCGAGGCACGCCTCGAGCAATCCGACAGCTTCGCGCATGTCGATGCTGAACGAATTCAGCACGTATCGCTCCCCCGCCCGGCCGTGTTCGGCGGCGAGCAGGTGCCCGCGAGCGCAATCGTCGATCGCCACGATCGAGAGTGAGGTGTCGACCAGCGCCGGCAACCGCCCCCTCACGAGGTCGAGGATGAGCTTGCCGGTCCCCGTCGCGCGACCAGGACCCTGAACCGAGGACGGGTTGACCGAGATCACCTCGACATCGGTCCCTTCGGCCAGGATTGCCAGCTCGGCGAGATGCTTGGACCGCTCATACCTGGACAGATAGTGACCCCGATGTGGTGACGACTCCGAACCCACCGTCCCGCCGACCTCGCCCAGCGCCGCCGCCGACGAGGTGTAGACCATGCGAGGAATCCCCGCCCTGTCGGCCGATCTCAGCACCGAGAGCGACCCGTCGACGTTGACCATCGTCATCGCGGACGGATCAGTCGAACACATCTCGTTGACACCGGCGACGTGATACACGACCTCACAGCCCGCCATCGCCCCCGAGAGATCGGAGAAGACGTCCCCCCTCACCGGAGTGCCGCCGAGCCGTTCGATGCCCTGGTCGCTCGATCCGGATCTCGACAGGGCGCGCACCTCCTCGCCGGCGTTCACGAGATGGCGGAGGACCGCGGCGCCGACCACACCGCTCCCACCGGTCAGAAAGACCGGCATCAGACGGCGGCCCGGGATGCCCGGACGGTCTCCCAGAATCCGGCGAGATACTGCCAGCCGCTGGCGATGGTGAGCCCGACCGCAATCAGCATCACCCACTCGTCGAAATACAGCGGCCCCCATGGAGGTTCGAACCGGAGGAACGCCAGACCGATCGCAGTGAACTGGCTGGTGGCCTTGATCTTTCCCCATGACGAGGGCCGAACCTGCCCGCCTCCGAGCGCAACGAGGCCCCGCAAGGCCATCACCACGAACTCCCGCATCACGATGATGAGGGCCGCCCAGATCGAGACCCGGTCGACGGCAATGAGCGCCAGAAGCGATCCGGTGACCAGCAACTTGTCAGCCGTGGTGTCGAGAAACGCACCCAAAACCGACTCGACCTTCCAACGACGTGCGAGGTAGCCGTCGAAGAAGTCGGTCAACGCCGCGATGATGAACAGAATCGCGGCGATTCCGAGCCCATGGCGCATGTCGGAGATCGTGATCAACATGATCACCGGGACCAGGACCACCCGCGACAACGCCAGCATGTCGGGAACGGTGATGCGGTTCCTCCTCGGTAACGGTCGGAGTGTACATCTGCCGATATCTGCTCCTCGGCTGCTCCGAATAACCTGCCGGGATGGCGGAATGGACCCGGTCAGAGCACCTAGAGCGTCTCGAGACGGAGGGACCGTTCGATGTCGTGGTCATCGGGGGTGGAGTCATCGGCGCCGGTACCGCCTTGGATCTGGCAGCCAGGGGCTTGTCGGTGGCACTCCTGGAACGGACGGATTTCGCCCAGGGCACCTCATCACGCTCCACCAAGCTCTTCCACGGCGGTATCCGGTATCTGCCGCAGATGCATTTCGGACTCGTGTCTGAGGGGCTCCGCGAGCAGAAGGTGCTGGCGAGCATCGCCGACTTCCTGTACCACCCTCTCGAGTTCGTGGTGCCGCTGTACGAGCAATACGGGATCGCCGACGCTCCGGCGTGGGCGGCCTCCGGATGGCGGGCCCCGATTGCGTTGCGAGCGGGCCTGGCGGTCTACGACTTCCTCGGCGGTTTCGGACGGCCGGGCGGGCGCCATCGTCGGATCTCGCCCGATGGCATCAGGTCGATGATGCCGCTCCTCAAGGACGACGGCCTCAAAGGTGGGTTCGTGTACTCCGACGCCCAGACCGATGACGCCCGACTCGTGGTGACTCTCGCCAAGACCGCGGTCCATCGCTACGGGGCCGTGGCGGTGACCAGGGCCGAGGCGACCGGCATCCGGCCTGGCATCGACGGGTTTTCCGTCACCGTGTCCGACCGGCGCACCGATGGCGAACTGGAAGTCCGAGCGCGTACCGTGGTGGCCGCCACCGGTGCCTTCACTCCACCCGGGGTTCCGGGCGTCCCGCCGCTCGAACTCGCCCGCTCGAAAGGAACTCATCTCATCGCCGCGCCCGGTGCCCTCGGTCCGGGCGACCGGGCCCTGGTATTGCCGGAAACCGAAGACGGCCGGGTGATGTACATCGTTCCATGGCTCGGCCATTCGATGATCGGCACCACCGACACCCGCTACGACAGCGACCCAGAGCATCCGACGGCTCTACCCGAAGATGTCGAGTACCTGGTCCGACACGTCAAGCGATACCTCGACGCACCCGACTTCGATCCGATCTCGTCGTTTGCCGGTCTTCGGGCCCTCGAAGCTTCGGCCTCGGCGACCACCGCAAAGGTCTCCCGTGAGCACGTGATCGACGAGCCGATCCCCGGTTTCATCCAGGTCGCCGGCGGCAAACTGACCACCTATCGCAAGATCGCGGCCGAAGTGGCGGACGAGGTCGACCACGCCATCGGCCTCGGATCGAAGTCCTCAACTGCGGCGATTCCACTGGTTGGTTCGGGCGGGCAGGTCGACGAACTCGCCGCGCGGCTCCGGGGAGCCGGATTCCGCGAGACAACGATTCAGCCGACCATCGATCGGTACGGCACGGACATCGAACTCCTCACCCGACTCGCCGAGGCAAACCCGGAATTGGTCGAGCCGTTGGCGGACGGCCGGTCCAGCCTCGCAGATGCGGCGTACGCAGTCCGGTACGAAGCCGCCACCGCCATCGGCGACGTGACGATCCGACGCACCCATCTGTCGTGGTTCACAGCCGACCACGGTCGATCCGATGCGGGTCGGATCGCAGACGTCATGGCCTCCGAGTTGGGATGGACCCCGGCCGAGACCACCGCACGCCTCGACGAATACGAACGGGAGTTGACCGACGAAGGGCTCTGACTCAGCCCAACTCGGCGAGTCGGTGTTCGATGTGCTTCCGATCCGTCTCGTTGACATCGCACTCGAGCGCTCGGCGATACGCATCCGCTGCCTCGTCCTTGCGTCCGAGTCCGGTGAGAAAGGTCGCCTTGGCCACCCAATAGAGGTGCCACCGGTCGACCCCGTCGACGTCGGCCAGCACCTCCAGTCCGCGGCCGGGACCATCGACCTGGGCTTCGGCGACAGCCCGATTCACCCGAACCACCGGAGTCGGCGCTGCGACCTCCAGCATCCTGTAAAGAGCAACGATCTGCGGCCAGTCGGTTTCTTCGAAGGTGGCGGCCACCCCGTGCAGACAAGAAATTGCGGCCTGGATGAGATACGGACCCCGGGCACCTCTCTTCAGGTTGGCCTCGACCATCGAGGCCGCCTCATCTATCGCTGCCCGGTCCCACAGTTCGCGGTTCTGGTCGGCGAGCAACACCGACTCCCCGTCTTGGTCGAGTCTGGCTCGACTCCTGGCGTGGGTCGAGAGCATCAGGGCGAGAACGCCCGCCACATCGGCCTCGTCAGGCATGAGGCGGGCCAGATCCCGGCCGAGCCGAATCGCATCCCGGGCGAGATCCACCCGTGAGTCGAGCGAACCACCCGGGGCGTGATGACCGGTGGTGAAGATCAGATAGACGACCGCGAGGACGGACGCGAGTCGATCTGGAAGTTCGTGGTCGGGCGGTACCCGGTACGGGATTCGGGCGGTCTTGATCTTCGCCTTCGCCCGGGAGATCCGCTGGCCCATCGTGGTCTCGGGGACCAGGAATGCATGCGCGATCTCGGCCGTAGACAGTCCGCCGAGTGTTCGAAGTGACAACGCGACCTGCGACTCACGAGAGAGAGCCGGGTGACAGCAGGTGAACACGAGCCTCAACAGGTCATCGGGCTGATGTTCCGGATCGCCATCGAGGAGCATCGTCGCCTCGGCCTCCTTGTTGCCCCGTCGCGACTCCCGTCGGATCCGGTCGAGTGCCTTGTTGCGGGCGGTGGTCGTGAGCCAGGCGGCTGGGTTGTCGGGCGCCCCGGTTGACGGCCAGCGTTCGAGAGCAACGAGAACCGCATCCGAGAGCGCATCTTCGGCCAGGTCGAAATCGCCGGTCAGGCGGATGAGGGTGGACAGGATTCGACCACCCTCATCCGACAGGACTCGGTCGATACTCAACCCATCTGGGTGAAATCGATGCACGGACGGACTTCCACCTTGCCGTACCAGGACCCCGGGATCTGGGCGGCAAGACCGAGCGCCTCGTCGAGGTCCGCGGCCTCGAGCAGGTAGAAGCCGGTCAACACTTCCTTGGTCTCTGCAAACGGTCCGTCGGTGTGGAGCACGTCTCCGCCCTTGCCTCCTTGGACGACAACAGTCGTGGCGGTGGTCGTCGGATGGAGTGCCTCGCCACCGACGATCACTTCGCCGTTCTTCTCACCGAACTCGTTGTACTCGGCCATCACCTTGGCCCACACCTCGGGGTCGGGCTGAGCGCCCTCGTTGGCGGCCGACTCGTAGATCAGTGCTGCATATTTGGCCATGACGTCTCCTTTCCTCTCCGTTCTCGACGTCAACCCTACGACGAACCGAGACCGGCGATTTCGACACACCCCGAACCCTGGGTTCACCAACACCGTGAGGGTGTTCAACGGCCCACAGTTCAGGGCCCTGACGAACCGTGGGCTCCCGAACACCATGGCGGTGTTCCCGAGCCCAGGGTTCGGCGACGCGGTTCAGACCCAGTCGAGGGTGCGTTGAACGGCCTGTTGCCACCGGGCATAACGCCGATCGCGATCGTCGGCCTCCATCGCAGGCTCCCAACGACGGTCCTCTCCCCAATTCGCCGACAGCTGGTCGATCGAGCTCCACACTCCGGTCGCGAGCCCGGCCGCATAGGCCGCTCCCAGCGCGGTCGTTTCCGACACGGTCGGCCGCACGACCGGCACTCCGAGGATGTCTGCCTGGAACTGCATCAAGAGTTCGTTCACCACCATCCCACCATCGACTCGCAGCTCGGCCAGAGGGACACCGGAGTCGGAGTTCATGGCGTCGAGGACTTCCCTGGTCTGGAAAGCAGTCGCCTCGAGAGCGGCGCGGGCAATGTGGGCCTTCGTGTTGAACCGTGTCAACCCGGCGATCACCCCTCGAGCGTCCGAGCGCCAGTGGGGGGCGAACAGACCGGAGAACGCCGGGACGAAGTAGACGTCGCCGTTGTCGGGGACCGACGCCGCCAGGGCCTCGACCTCGCTCGACTCGGTGATGATTCCGAGATTGTCTCTCAGCCACTGAACCAGAGACCCGGTGACGGCGATCGACCCTTCGAGCGCATAGATCGGCGCCTGGTCGCCGATCCGGTATGCAACGGTCGTGAGCAATCCGTTGTCGCTCTGGACCAAGTCCGTGCCGGTGTTGAGCAACATGAAGTTGCCCGTGCCGTATGTGTTCTTGGCCATCCCCGGCTCGAAGCAGGTCTGACCGAACAACGCCGCCTGCTGATCGCCCAGGATGCCGGCGATGGGAACGCCTGCGAGCGCTCCGGTTGCCTCACCGAGAACTCCCGACGAAGGGACGATCTCCGGAAGAATCGCCGCCGGAACCCCAATCGACTCGCAGAGTTGTTGGTCCCAGGAGAGCGTCCCCAGATCCATGAGCATCGTTCTGGAAGCGTTGCTCACGTCGGTGGCGTGCACGCGGCCCCCCGTGAGGTTCCAGACCACCCACGCGTCGATCGTTCCGAACGCGAGCTCGCCGAGTCGCGCCGGCCGCTCCAGTTCGGGCCTGTGTTCCAGCAGCCAACGCACCTTCGGTCCGGCGAAGTAGGTGGCCAGCGGTAGCCCGGTCTTGGCCCGATGGCGGTCCAACCCCTCGTCGCCGGCCAGCCGGTCGACCAGCGCCGCGGTACGTGTGTCCTGCCAGACGATCGCGTTCGACACCGGCCGGCCCGACGAACGTTCCCAGACGACCGCAGTCTCCCTCTGATTGGTGATTCCCACTGCAGCCAGGTCCGTCGCCGACAATCCGGCGCCCCGCAGCGCCCGATCGATCACGGACCACATCCGCTCGACGATCTCGACCGGGTCGTGTTCCACCCAGCCCGGTTCCGGAAAGATCTGGGTGTGTTCTTCCTGCGCCACCGACACCGCCGCTCCCGTGGCGTCGAACACGATGAAGCGAGTGCTGGTCGTGCCCTGATCGAGTGCTCCTACCAAGTCAGCCATACGTCCTCCACGAGCTTGCCGGCGACGCTAGCTCGGCTTCGGTAGGTCGCGGTCAGCCGATGCTGCGGTGAGCGGCCTGCTCCTGGGCCCTGACCGGGTCGGTCACCCAACTCCCGATCACCTCGGCGGCGTCCTCGACCAGGTGGTCCACCTCGACCCGCTCCGCTTTGCTGAACCTCGAGAGAACGTGGTCGGCCGCTTCGGACCCGCTCCTGGGTCGACCCACACCGATCTTGAGCCGAGCGAACTCGCGGGTGCCCAGAGCCTTCTCGATCGACCTGAGCCCGTTGTGACCACCGGTGCCGCCACCGTTCTGAATCCGGAGGCGACCAAACCCGAGATCGATGTCGTCGTGCACGACGAGGAGATCTTCGACCCCGGCCTTGTGATAGGCCAACACCGAGCGAACCGGGCCGCCGCACTCGTTCATGAAGGAGAGTGGTCCGGCAAGGACGACGGTGTCATCGCCGATTCTGACTTGGGCCAGTTCGGCGCGTACCCGCAGGGGCCCCCGCTTGATCCGCCCGGCGTGGCGCGCGGCCACAGCGGTAACCGCCTCCCAACCAACGTTGTGCCGGGTGCCGGCGTAATCGGGCCCCGGGTTTCGGAGTCCGATCACCACCTTCATTCGTCGGCGGACTCCTCCGAAGCCTCGTCTTCGGCGTCGGCGCCTTCGGCGGCTTCGCCCTCCTCGCCCTCGAGCTCCTCGCCCTCCTCGGGCTCGGGCTCGGCCTCGACCACAGGGGTGACGACCGATGCGATCACCGTCTCGGGATCGTCGAGCACTTCGAACGCCTTGTCGGCCACGACGTCCTCGACACGGACGTTGTCGCCGATCTCGAGCGCCGAAACGTCGATTTCGATGTGGGCCGGAATGTCCATCGGCAACGCCTCGATGGTGAGGTGGTGGGCGGCCTGCGAGAGGATCCCGCCTTCCTTGACCCCCGCCGGGTCACCTACGACGACGAGCGGAACCTGGGTCTGAACCTTCACCTTGAGATTGACTCCGATGAAGTCGACGTGGCGGATCTGGTTGCGATACGGGTGACGCTCCACCGCCTTGGGAAGGGTCAGGATCGAGTCCGACCCGGTCTCGAGCGAGATGAGAGCATTGGAACCGTGGTGGTTGATGATCACCATCAGGTCGTGGTGATCGACGACGACCGGCAGCGGCGCTCGATCCTTGCCGTACACGATCCCGGGGACGCCGCCGGCGGCGCGAATCCGCCGGGCATGCCGGCTACCGGTCGGGCGCCCGGTTTCGGCGCGCAGGGGGATTTGTTCGGCCATGGGAAAGAAACTCCTCGGGAAAGAACGAGGACCTGATTATGGCGGATCGCCCCCGGATCCGCCAAAGCGCCGGTCAGATGCCATTGAGGAAACGGACGGTCTCCCGGGCTATCAGGGGCGCCGTGCCGACCTTGCGCAGCGAGTGATCCTCGCCCGGGATGTCGAGAACGGTTGCACCCACCAGGGAGCGAACATGCGCGTCGAACAGATCCGGACGACTGAAGGTGTCACGTTCTCCTCTCACGAACAACATCGGCTTGGTGATCGATCCCAAGTGGTCGATCCTCAGACGATCGAACCGGCCGGGCGGATGGAGCGGATATCCGTAGGCCACAACGGCCGGCGCCTCCGCTCCGCCCGCGGCGATCACCGTGCCGATCCTTCCACCCATCGACCTGCCCGCCAGAACCGGCGCGCCGACCAGTTCACGGACCCTCTCGAAGACGGTCACATGGCACTCCATCAGCACTGGCGCCCGGTCCGGGGCCTTCCGCCCCTCACTCGTGTACGGATAGTCGAACCGGACGACTCGAAGTCCGGCGCCGACGAGAGCATGCGCGAGCTGATCCATGAGCGGGTGGTGCTGGTTGGTCCCGGCCCCGTGGGCCAGCAGCAGCGTCCACTTGCCGTCGCCCTGACCATGAAGCTGGGTGAAGCGCCCCGGCGACCACTCGAAACGCTCGTTCACATCGCCTCGACATCTGCCACGACCGCGCGGTGGTCGCCGCCGGCCAACCTGATCACGTTCAGGTCGATCACCCGTACCGAGCGGCCCAGCACGTGGTCGATCCTCAGCAGCGCCGGACCGGTTGGAAGCGGCCCCCAGGTGCTCGGGGGACGGCGACCCCCGTTCCTGCCCCATTCCCTCACAAGATCGTCCAGGGCGCCGGTCAATCGCCGGTAGGAGCGCCATGCGGGAGACGCATTGAGATCACCCACCACCACCAGCCGGGGCCGGTCGGCGGCAAACTCGAGGATGCGATCGACCTGGACACCGCGGTCCCGAATCGCTTTGATCCCATCGACGGGGTTGCTGAGATGAACCGACAGGACTCGGGTCGACCGATCCGAGCCTGGAAACAGTTCCGCCGCGAGCCCCGGCCGCCCTGGCATGTCCACCTCGACCACGTCTATCGGCGTGTTCGCCACCAGCGCCCTTCCCGTGCAATCGTCCGCCGGTCTCACGAGTCCATGGCCAAATCGCCGCTCGAGGACGTCGCCCGCGTTCGCACCAACCTCCTGGGCCGCAACGACGTCGGGCATCGTGGCGTCGAGCACGGCCTCCAGAGCAGCCGGGTCGGTTCGCCCGTTGAACAGGTTGCAGGTCATGATCCTCACCAGAGATGCGGCAGCCTAGGTCGAGCGATGGGTAGCCTCGTCTGACCATGGACCTCGTGGTGCTCCCCGATTCGGACCGACTGGCCGTCGCCGCCGCGGCCAGAGTCCGCAAAGTCGTCGGCGGATCGAAAACCCGGCGCGTTTCGATCGGCCTCGCCGGCGGTTCGACACCCGCCGCCACCTATCGGGACCTGGCCCGTTCGGAGATCCACTGGGATGGCGTCGACTTGTGGCTCTCGGACGAGCGCTGGGTGCCTCTCGATCATCCCGACTCCAACGGGCTGATGGCACAGGAGATCCTCGGCAGCCAGGCCAGAGTGCGCCGGCCGAGATACTCGGAGCACCTCACCGCAGTCGACGCGGCTGCGCATTACGAGGCGCTCCTCCGCCACATCCACGGTGATCGTCCCCCGGATCTGGTGTTGCTCGGCATGGGCGCCGACGGTCACACCGCATCGCTGTTCCCCGGCACCGCCGGACTCCAGTCCCGTGGCAGGCTCTTCATCGCCAACTGGCTGGACGACCAGGCGATTTGGAGGCTGACCGCCACGTTCGACCTGCTGGATACGGCCCGGGAGGTGCTGCTGCTCGTTTCCGGTGGAGGAAAGGCGCAGACCCTGGCGGCAGCACTCGAAGGCCCGCCGGGCCGCTACCCCGTCCAGCGAGTCCTCGCCCGCCCCGGACCCACCACCGTGCTCGCGGACGAAGCAGCAGCGGGCGCTCTCTCGAAACGCTGACCAGGCCATACACTCGCTCTCGTGAAGCGTTGTGTCACCCTGCTGCTGTTGCTCACCGCGTGCACGGAGGCGGGCAATCCCTCCACCGCGGCTTCCGCCCCTCCGACCAACCCCCCGACCACGGACGCACCGGCATCCCCGACGACGGTTGGCCCGACCCGGCTCGATCACTTTGTGGAGGAGGCGTCCTACGGTCCGGACATCGTCGAGATCTATACCCCTTCGGAGCTCGGCGACTGGCCGGTCCTGGTGTTGTTCCACGGTGGCGCCTGGGTCACGGGAGACGTCAGAGACACGGCCAACCTGGCCAATGAGCTCGCGGCAAGGGGCGTCGTGGTCTTCAACGCCTCCTACCGGACCATGCCCGAAGGTGGTTCGTTCCCCGGAATGGTCGACGATGTCGCATGTGCTTTCGGGTATGCCCGCAGCCGAGCAGGCGAATACACCCGCTCCGAGGGACCCATCGTGATCGGGGGGCACTCGGCGGGTGCACACCTCTCGGCGCTGGTCGCGCTGGCACCCGACGAGTTCGGATCCGGCTGCGCCACCCCGATGGACGCCCCACCGGACGGTTACCTCGGTCTCGCCGGCCCGTACGACATCGCCGGACTCGGCGGCGTGTTGGCGCCATTCTTCGGCGTCGAACAGTCGGAGGATCCGGACGTGTGGTCACGAGGCAATCCGATCGCCCGGACATCGGAAGCCGCGATACCGATGCTTCTCATCCACGGGACGGCGGACGAGTTGGTGCCGGTGACAGTGGCGGAGGCGTTTGCCGACGCTCTGACCGCGGCCGGAGATCCTCCCCGTCTCGAGATCATCGAAGGCGAGAACCACGGCGGCGCCGCCGAGCCGGTGATCGTCAACGACCTGGTTCTCGACTTCCTCGCCTCGCTCTCGCCCGGCTGAACCGAAATGGAGCCCGGCTGATCGCCGTCAGTGCGCCGCGAAGTTGCGCACTGGTTGCCTAGGACCGTAACGGGGGTACGGACCCAACCGCTCGAGAAGCCGGGTGACCCGCGCCCGGTGTGGTCGGAACTCTTCGAGGAGGTCCACCATCCGCTCGTCTGTACCTCGTGGCTCCCCGGTGAGGTGCCAGGCCACCAGGTGCTTCAGATGGAAATCTCCGACGCTGAGCGCATCGGCGTCTCCGTGGCTGACGACCACGGTTTCGGCGGAGGTCCATACCCCGATCCCCCGCCGACGTTCCAACGCCGTCCTGACGGTGACGGCATCCACTCCGACCATCGCCTCGAGGCGGGAAGCGTGCGAGGCCACATCTCGCAAGACATCGGCCCGCCGTTTCTCGATCCCGAGCGGATGAAGGGCGTGATACGGCGCTCTGGCGATCCGGTCCGGATCGGGAGGTAGCGGGATCGGCTTTGGCCCCGGCGCCGGGTCGGAGAAGCTGCGCACCAGCCCCCGCAGGGAGGACTTCGCCTCCTTCCCGGTCACCTTCTGCCCGAGGATCGCCCAAACCAGGGCATCGAACACGAGGCCGGTGGCCCCGAATCTCGCTCCCTGACTCCGGCGGTGTAGCGGGGCGATGAGCGGATGGTCGGTCTGGAACGTGGACGGATCGTCCTCGAGGCCACAGAGTCGCTCGATCCGACCGAGGACCCAGCCGGCGCCGGGACCCCAGGCGGTTCCCCGGACGCCAATGGTCGTCCGCACCAGGTTGAGGGTGGCCGGTCCGACCGGGGTTCGCATCGGCCGCCACCAGCCGTCCGAATCGAACCGGCCCCAAGTGAGCGTCAGCGGACCGAGCGTGGACCGGAGATCGAGGGGTCCCTCGACCTCGACAAACCTCACTGCCCCTTCGGGTGCCAAACCGTCTTCGTCTCCGTGAACCCGGCGATCAGATAAGGACTCTGACTGTCGACCGTCGCCGTCCGCACCACCCGCTTGACGTTCTCGGCCGACGCCTCTTCGGCGGGAGCCACCTGATCCGCCGGCGCCCCGGTCAGGTCGATGGCATCGATGTCCATGTGTCCGGCCATCCAGGGCAGAAGCTCCGCCGGATCACCCGTGAGGATGTTGACCACACCACCTGGAACATCCGACGTGGCGAGAGCTTCGGCGAACGTCACCGCCGGAAGCGGTTTTTGGTACGAGGCGATGAGGACGATCGTGTTGCCCGGCACCAGCGCAGGGGCCATCCGGGACACGAGGCCGAGCAGCGACGGTTCCGGCGGCGAGACGACACCCACCACCCCGACCGGCTCAGGCGCCGAGATGTTGAAGAACGGCCCCGCCACCGGATTCAGGTTGCCCGCCACCTGGGCGAACTTGTCACACCATCCGGCGTACCAGACGAGTCGGTCGACCGTCGCCGCAACCTCGCGATCTGCCTGGCGTTTGGACGCGCCTCCGATGCGGATCTGCTCCGAGAAAGTCCCCGCCCGGTCTTCGACCATCTCGGCCACCCGGTAGAGAATCTGCCCGCGGTTGTAACCGGTGCGTCCCGACCAGCCGCCAAAGGCGTCTCGAGCCGCCCGCACTGCGTCGCGCAGGTCCTTGCGCGATGCCTGGGCCACCCGGGCCACTATCGCCCCGTCGCCGTCGACGGCTGGGTAGCTGCGACCGGATTCCGAACGCGGAAACTGGCCTCCGATGAAGAGCTTGTACGTCTTCCGGACGTCGAGGCGATCGGTCACAGTCCCTCCGCCTTCAAATATGCGAGCAGGCCATGCCGGCCACCCTCTCGCCCGAAGCCCGACTCCTTGTACCCGCCGAAAGGCGAAGCAGGGTCGAACTTGTTGTAGGTGTTGGCCCAGACGACTCCGCTGCGGAGCCGGTCTGCCATCCACAGGATCCGAGAGCCCTTCGTGGTCCAGACCCCGGCGGCGAGGCCGTAAGGGGTGTTGTTCGCCTTCTCGACCGCCTCGTCCGGCGTTCGGAACGTGAGGGTCGACAGCACCGGTCCGAAGATCTCTTCCTGGGCGATCCGATGGCTCTGGCTGACACCGGTGAACAGCGTCGGCCGGAAGAAGAACCCACGCTCCGGGAGGGCGCAGGCGGGTTGGAACATCTCCGCCCCCTCCTCCCTGCCGGCCTCGACGAGCATCTCGATCCGCTGCAGCTGGGCGGCCGAGTTGATCGCCCCCACATCGGTGTTCTTGTCGAGTGGATCCCCCACCCTGAGCTTCTCGAGGCGGCTCTTGAGCTTGTCGAGGAACACATCTGCGATCGACTCCTGCACGAAGAGCCGCGACCCGGCACAGCACACGTGACCCTGGTTGAAGAAGATGCCGTTGACGACGCCTTCGATCGCCTGGTCGAGCGGGGCGTCGGCAAACACGATGTGGGCACCTTTACCTCCGAGCTCGAGCGTCAACCGTTTGTCGGTGCCTGCCACCCGGCGTCGAATCTCCTTGCCCACCTCGGTCGAACCCGTGAACGCGATCTTGTCGATGTCGGGGTGTCCCACCACGGCTGCACCGGTGGCTCCCGCCCCCGGCACGACATTCAGCACCCCCGGCGGGAGCCCCGCCTCGGCTGCGATCTGGGCGAAGTGGAGTGCGGACAGCGGTGTGGTCTCGGCCGGCTTCAGCACCACGGTGTTGCCTGCCGCCAGCGCCGGTGCCACCTTCCACGCCAGCATCAGCAAGGGGAAGTTCCATGGAATCACCTGCCCGGCGACACCGATCGGTTCCGGTTTGAGGCCGGAAAATGCATATTCCAGCTTGTCTGCCCAACCGGCGTTGTAGAAGAAGTGCGCCGCGACGAGGGGCAGATCGACGTCCCTCGATTCGCGAATCGGCTTGCCGCCATCGAGCGTTTCGAGCACAGCCAGTTCCCTGGAACGCTCCTGGAGCATTCGGGCGATTCGGAACAGGTATTTCGCGCGCTCCGCACCCGAGAGCTTGGCCCAGCCCGGGAACGCTTTGCGGGCGGCAGTGACAGCCCGATCGACGTCCTTCTCGTCGGCCTCTGCCACCTCGGCGAGCGGTTCCTCCGTCGCCGGGTTGATCGAGGTCATGTACCGCTTGCTGGCCGGTTTGTAGAAGTCTCCGTCCACGAACAGGCCGTAGCGCTCGGAGATCTTCACGAGATCGGCCGCCTCCCGAGAGGAGGCGTAGCCCCAGTCGAGAGGCTCGATCGCCGGGTGGAGGACAGGTGTGTGGTCGGTGTCTGTCATGTCAGTCCTTGGTGAAATAGTCGCCCGACTGGTAGCGGCCGGTCTTGAGCCAGCGAATCTGCATGAGTAGATCGTTGAGAAGCGACGACGCCCCGAATCGGAACCAATCCGGAGTCATCCAGGCAAGACCCAGCGTCTCGTTGAGGACGACGAGGAACCGGATCGCCTCCTTGGCGGTTTTGATTCCACCCGCTGGTTTCATGCCGACTTGCACCCCGGTCAGGGCCCCGTAGTCACGGATCGCCTCGAGCATCACGAGTGTCACGGGCAGGGTGGCCGCCGGGCTGATCTTGCCGGTGGACGTCTTGATGAAGTCGGCACCCGCCGCCATCGCCAGCATCGACGCCTTGCGCACCTCATCCAGGGTGCCCAACTCTCCGGTTTCGAGGATCACTTTGAGGTGGGCCGGGCCGCATGCCTCCTTCACCTCTCTGATCTCCTCGTACACCTCCAGGTATCGACCGGCGAGGAACGCTCCCCGGTCGATCACCATGTCGACCTCGTCTGCTCCGGCGTCGACGACCCGGCGGGTCTCGTCGAGCTTGAGGTCGAGCGGAGCCTGGCCGGAAGGGAAATACGTCGCGACGGAGGCCACCTTCACACCGGAGCCTCCAACGGCCTGCTTGGCGATCGGCACCATGTTGGGATAGACACAGATGGCAGCCACCGAGGGAACCGACGGATCCGCCGGATCCGGTCTCACCCCTTTGGCCGAGAGCTGGCGCACCTTGCCTGGCGTGTCCTTGCCCTCCAGCGTGGTCAGGTCGCACATTCGGACCGCCAACTCCAGCGCGGCCATCTTGGATTCACGTTTGATCGAACGGGTGGAGAGGGTGGACACCCGCTCGGTCACGGCCACCTCATCGACTGAGGGCACGCCACCGACGTAGGCCTGGACGGCCGACCGGCTGGGTTTGGCCGGCAGCGGTTCGGCAACTGCTGGAAGCGACATCTTCAGATGGTAGGCGGGTCCCCGGCGAGACTTGCCGAGGTCACGTAACGGCCCCGGAAATAGCCGAGGGCAGGTCGTTCGGTTCCATTCACGGACAATCGCTCCACCCGACCGACGAAGATGAAGTGGTCTCCGCCCTCATAGGTGTGCTCGAGGCTGCACTCGAACCTTGCGAGTGCGTCGATCAGCACGGGCAGCCCGCCGACCCCTTCTGCCACCTCGACGCCTCCGAACCGATCGATCCCCTTGGCCGAGAAGCGGACAGCCAGATCTTGCTGGTCGGCGGCCAGTACATGGACCACGTAACCGCGCCCGTCCTGAAACCCCGGCAGTGCTTCCGAGTTCCGACCGAGACTGAACGACACCAGCGGCGGATCGAGCGAGACCGACGAAAACGAGTTGACCGTCACGCCGTGCCGTTCGCCTGAGGCATCGGTCGTAGTGATGACCGTGACCCCGGTCAGGAACTGGCCGGCGGCGTCGCGGAAACGCCGGGGATCGATGCCGCCCGTCATCGTTCTCCTTCTGGTCGAAGGCGACAGAGTCTATGCATCAGGCCTCTTGGCCATATTGGGAAGGGCGACCTGGTCCGCCGGGTAGCCTCGGGGCCGCATGACCGCACCCCGACACATCCTGGTGGCCGTTGCCTGGCCCTACGCATCGGGCTCGCTGCACCTCGGACACCTGGGGGGCGCCTACCTCCCGCCCGACATCTTCGCCCGCTACCACCGCCTGGCGGGCAACCACGTACTCATGGTCTCGGGGAGCGACACCCACGGCACCCCAATCACGGTCAAGGCCGACCAGGAAGGGGTCTCCCCCACCGAGATAGTCGATCGCTATCACGCCGAGATATGTGGTTATTGGGACTCACTCGGCATCTCTTTCGACCTGTTCACCTCGACCGGCACCGACAACCACCGGGAAGTCACGTGGGACGTCTTCCGCAGGCTCCGCGATCACGGGTACATCGGAACCCAGACGTCCGACCAGTTCTACGACCCCGAAGCCGAGAAGTTCCTGCCCGACCGCTACGTGGAGGGCACGTGCCCTCACTGCGGATACACATCCGCTCGCGGCGACCAGTGCGACAACTGCGGCCGCCAACTAGATCCGGTGGACCTGATAGATCCTCGGAGCCGGTTCACCGGCGCCACTCCGGTCATGCGGGAGACCGAGCACTATTTCATCCTCCTGTCGAAGTTCCAGGAAGACCTCCTCGAGTGGCTCCGGACGCGGCAGGGTTGGCGCCGCCACGTGTTGAACATGGCCATCGGGTTCACCGAGGAAGGCCTCCTCGACCGGGCGATCACTCGTGACCTCACCTGGGGCATCCCCCTCCCTCCCGAGGCGGAGACGATCGGCGAAGGCAAGCGCATCTACGTGTGGTTCGAGGCCGTGATCGGCTACCTGTCGGCTGCCAAGGAGTGGGCTGCTCGCTCTGGGGATCCCGACGCATGGAGGGCCTGGTGGGAAAACCCCGACGCCGAGAGTTACTACTTCATCGGCAAGGACAACGTGGTGTTCCACGCCGTCATCTGGCCGTGCCAGTTGATGGGATACGGCGGGCTGAACCTCCCGACCGACGTCCCCGCCAATCAGTACATCACCTTCCGCGGCGCCAAAGCGTCGAAGTCGATGGGGGTGGGACGTTCGATCGGGTGGTACGCAGATCGACTCGAGCCGGACGCGATCCGGTACGCGATCGCAGCCGTTCTACCGGAACAGAACGACACGGACCTGTCCGACGACCAGATGATCGAACGGATAAACACCGAGCTGGTGGCGAACTGGGGCAACCTCGTCAATCGGGTCCTGTCGATGACTGCCAAGAACTTCGACGGCCGGGTTCCCGAATCCGCACCCGGGACCGACGACCTGGCCCTGATCGCGTCGGTCGGGGCGGCACTCGACGAGGTGGGTAGAGCAATTGAACGGGTGGAGCTGCGGGCGGGCCTTCGGCGCCTCATGGAGGCCGCCTCGGAAGTCAACGCATATCTGAATGCCAACGAGCCCTGGAAGACGGTCAAGGTCGATCGCGACCGAGCTGCCACCGTGCTGTCGAGCGCCATCCAGGCGATCGCCAGCCTCCGGGTGGGCTTGGCACCGTACCTCCCGTTCACCAGTGCCCGATTGGGACCGATGCTGGGCATCGACGAAGAAGTTACGGAATGGGCACCGGTCACCATCCCGGCCGGCACGACGCTCGGCGACGTAGAGCCGTTGTTCACCAAGCTCGACACGGACGCGCTCGAGGACTGACGGTAACCCATTTCGCTAGTCGGTCGTTTGTGCGATGATGATCCCCGTGCAGAACGGCCCGATCAAGCAGTTGAAGACCCGGTGGGGCAAGACCCTCGCAGCGAAGGTCATCGTGACCGCCGTGGGCGGCGCATTGCTGCTGGCCGGGCTGGCCGGGCTGTTGATCCCGGTGATCCCGGGGTGGCTGCTGATCCTGCCTGGCCTGGCGATCCTGGCCGGGGAGTACGTGTGGGCGCGTCGACTGCTGGACGGTGCCCGTACTCAGATCTCTCGGGCGCGATCACGCCGGGGGGAGTCTGCTCGACAGGCCGCTTCTCGAGAAGCGGCCTGAATCAGAACGGGCCGCCGACCACGCGTCCGGCGACCCGCTCAACCAGTTCGGCTCAACCGGCTCGAGTCGGTTCTAGGCAGGCGGATAGACACCCATTCCCTTGGCCTTCTCGGTCTGCCAGAAGATGTCGGCGATCTCGTCGATGAGCGTCACGACGTTCTTCGCAACCTCGGGGTCCATCGACTTCTTGGCGTCTCCCGCTCCCTTTATGGCTCTCCAGAAGAGATCGTCGAGCTGGGGGAACTGCTCGCGATGGTCGGCGGTGAAGAAGTCTGTCCACAGGACAGACAGATGATGCTTGACGAGCTCGGCCTGCTTCTCCTTGACGAGGATCGCCCGATCGCGAAACACCGGATCGTCCGAGCCGTGGTACTTCTCCGCCGACTTGAGCACCGACATCGCCTCGATCTTTGCCTGGGCGGGGTCGTACACCCCACAGAAGAGGTCGCAGTGGGCATACGCCTTCGTTGACGGCCTGAAGAGACCCATCTCGTTCCTTTCTCGTCGCGTCTCGACCGGACCATACTCCCGCCCCTGAGCATGCGGACATTCGAAGTCGCAGAGTCATCGATGTCTCCGGCCTTCCAGCCCGGCGACTACCTCCTGACGGTCGTCCTCCGCCGACCCCACCGGGGTGTGGCCGTCGTGTTTCCCCATCCCCACAAGCAGATCCACCTCCTGAAGCGGGTCGTGGCCTTGCCCGGCGACCTCGTCGATCTCAATCCCAACGGCGTGCAGCTGAGAAGCGCGCCGACCCGGTCAACCTGGGAAGTGCCTGCCGGCCATGTCGTCGTCCTCTCCGACCGGCTCGACGTCACGATCGCCGACTCGCGGTCCTTTGGACCGGTCTCGACAGACGGCATGCGCAAGGTGCTCTTCAGATACCGCCGGGCCCGTCAATACCGGTGACAGGTCCGGCCGCCAGGTAGATTCGGACGTTCGCATTCGGCCACAGCCGGCTGAGGCGCAAAGGGACGACCGGGCGCCGCGGAGCAGTCAGACATGCCCCGCTGCAAGAACCGCAGAACAAGGAGATTCACCATGGCCACGAGAAAGGCCGCACCCGTCAGGAAGGCAGCGACCGCCGCCGCCAAGAAGACCACGGCGACCGCCAAGAAGGCCGCCACCCCCGCAGCCAAGGCAGGCAAGACCGCGGCCACCAAGACCACCGCCGCCGCCAAGAAAACCACCGCCGCCGCCAAACCCGCCGCCAAAAAGGTGACCGC
>JBFHRE010000008.1:0-36587 GCA_041591895.1 Acidimicrobiia bacterium | reverse complement strand
GGGTGAGGAATTCGACTGAGCTGCTCATTCGGGTCTGTGGTGTTCAGCCGGGGATTTCCGGTGGGGCGTGTCAGCCGGTGTGTCCGAGGCGTGCCTCGATCGCGGCCGTGGTCTCCGTGGTTTCTCCCGATTCCGAGGTCGATTCCGTCTCACCGGTCCCGTCGGTGGTGTCGGCGCCTTCGACCAGGCCGCAGTCGGTCAGGACCGATTCGGCGTCACCCCCGCCGAATGCAACCCGCTCGTAGGCAACGACCGACGCCAGTTGCTCCGGGGTGAGGCTGGATCCGAACGCGGGCATGACTGCGCCGCTGCCTCCGACCGCCTTGGCCGTGTCGCCGTAGGTTTCCCGACCGGCCGACTGGAAACCCTGTGTGCCCAGCTCGACCCATTCGATGTGATCCGCGCACGAGGAGAAGACCGTGTTCACGGCTGTCAGGCCGGGGAAGGCTCCGGCCCCGGCGCCATTGGCTCCGTGGCAGGAGGCGCACTGTGCATACGATTCCTGTCCGATCGCCAGGAACTGAGCACCGCCCCCACCGAGGCCGCCCTTTCCTTCGTAGGCCGATCCGTCGCAGTTCTCCACCAGACCGGTCACCCGGTCCACGGCGAGTTGGAAGCCTCCCTCCACGCAGGAGTCGGCCCCGGCGTTGCCTGAGAAATAGAGCAGGCCGAACGCCGGGATCAGGATGAAGAGAGCGGCCACCCAGCGCGGTAGGTGTGACGCGGTGCGCTCGCGCAGCCCGGCCGTGGGTACGGACACCACCACCGGATGGGCGAGCGCCTCGGCCGGAGTCACCGTCTTCGGAGCCGGCAGGGCAGTGACGGCCGATGTCGACGGGGAAGGGGCGGTGGAGCCTGGAACGGGAGCAGGCTCGGGGGCAGATTCGGTCGGCGCCGTCGCTGCCTCGGCCGGTGCCCCCGCCGGGGCCGAGTCCGCCGGTTCCGACGCTGCCGGGCTCGACCCTGCTGGGCTGGACCCTGCTGGGCTGGACCCTGCTGGGGCGGGGGCTCCGCCCGCCCAGGCGGCGAGGATGTCCTCGACCGGGGCGCCGGTTGCCTTGGCGCGGGCTTCGGCGGACCTCTGAACCAGTGCTTCAGGGGCGTTCAGGGCGGCAGCTGCTGCTGAGAGATTGCTCATGTCACTTCGACTCGGATAGGTAGGCGACGAGGTTGGAGAGCTCGGTGGCGTCGAGGGAGGCGTAAGAGGGATGACCGCCGCCTCCCGCCAGGATGGTCCCGATGGCTTCGGCGTCGAGTCGGGCGCCGACATTTGCCAGGTCGGGCCCGATGCGCATGGCGCCCAGGACCTGATTCGAGTCGGACAGGGTGACCTTCTCCGTTTCGCCGGCGTCGGCCACCACGGCCCGGACCTGCTGGGTGTGGCAGGCGGCGCAGTTCTCTGCGAGGTAGCGATGTCGCCCGTCGAGGCCGGCACCACTGAACGCGATGTTCGACGTCCGGACGCCGGTGCCGGGCTCCGGTTCTGCGGGGGCGAACAGCCCGATGACGAGGGCGAGGAGGAATACCGCTGCAGCCCCCACCATCGTCGCGAACGGGTTCTCCTTTCGACCGGTGAGCACCGGGGGCGTGGCCGGCGTCGCGGCCCGGGCCACCGGAACGGCTGCCGGCTGGGACTGGGCGGGCTGGGTCTGGGCGGGCTGGGTCTGGGCGGGCGCAGTCGGCTCCTGCCCAGCCGATTCCTGCCCAGCCGATTCCTGCCCGGCCGATTCCTCTCCAATCGAGGGCGGCGCAGCCGGGGCTGCGGCGGAGGCGGGAGCCGCCGCGGGTGCGGGCGCACCACCTGCCCAGGCAGCGAGGATGTCGTCGATGGAAGCACCGGTCGCCTTGGCACGGGCCTCGGCCGAGCGCTGGACGAGCGCCTCTGGGGCGTTGAGGGCGGCAGCTGCGGCCTGCAGGCTCATTCCGAGTCCTCCATCACGAGCACTTCCTGCTCGACCGCACGGCCGGAGGTGATCGTCCGCACGATGCTCAGCGCAATGAAGATGTGGCCGGCCAATGCCACTGTCCCGAACAGAACCGCGAGGCCAAACAGACCCGAGGCCGGGCCGAGCCCCTCCGACCATGCCTCGAACGCTCCGCCGAAGCTTCCGCTCGTGAATGAGGCACCGTTCCAGGCGAAGCCGGTCATCAGTCCGGCGAGCAGCGTGCTGAGCACCAGACCCACCGAACCGATCAGCGTCAGCCGGATTCCCCGGCGAGCAAACCCGATGTCGCCCATGCGCCTGCCGGCGAGTGCGGGGAGGGCCTGATAGATCGCTCCGGCGAACAGCAAGGTCCCGACTCCCAATGTCCATCCGTAGTCGATGCCCTCCCAGAACACCGTGAATCCCAGGGTGCCGGCGGCGCTTCGAAACGTGGCTGCCGATTGGAGGATCGAGAGCAGTGTCGCCAGGCCGAGGGCCGACACGATCGCCTGGAGAGCCGGCTCCTCTCCGAGCCGAGACCAAGCCCCGTCGATGGTGGTGACGATCCCGGCGGCGGCAGCGAGCATCGCGATCGGCAAGGCGAGGCCGAGCACGGCCGCCATCGTGTCGAGCCAATCGGGGGTGGCGCCGAGCGCCAGGCGTCCCGGCCCGGCCCAGATCGAGGCAAAGGCGAGTGACCAGAAGGCCACCTTGGCGAGCTGGCGGTTGGAGAGAGGGTTGCCGGATGTCTTGGCAGCGACGTAGAAAGCCGCCCCCACGCCGACCGCCAGGATCCAGGCGTTGACGAAGCCGGCGAGAAACGAGGTCTCCTGGAGTGCCCTTCCCACGGAGAAGAATCCTGGGAGGTTGGTTGAGATGTACAGCAGCGGAAGCCACACGGCGGCGGCGGCCAGGAACCAGACCGACACGTACACGCCCTCCTCGGTGCGATTCCGGAGGGTCTGGATCGTCACCAGGAGCGGAATCGTTGCGATGGCGAGCACGCCGAGGTCCATCCACCACGGAAGCAGCAGGGGAGCCAGCCCGTCACCGAGTCCGAGGGCCACAACCGCGATTCCTCCCAGAGCCAGGAGCGAGGAGAGCGGCCCGGCGACCCGGGCCAGTTCGGCGCCCGCCAGTGGGCTGCCGGTCAGCCGGGGGAGCAGGTAATAGATGATGCCGCTGCCCGCCGGGATCAGCCATCCGACCACGAGTGCCACGGCCGCCATCCCCTTGACCCGACCCGGCGAGAATGGGCCGGCGAGGAGGTCGGGAAAGCGCAAGGTCAGAAGCGACAGAGCCGACAACAGGGCGCCGAGCGCCAGAAACGCAGACGGGAACAGCAGGTGCGCCAGGGCCGCCTGTTCGGTGGGCGAAGTGTCGTTTTGGATGTCCTGGGTCGCTGCCGGGGCGGCCACTCCGGTCCTTTGGGTCTGGAACGGCCCCGAGCATAGCCAGGACATCGGTGGCCTCCGTGTTCGCCGGCCGGGTCTCGCGCGAGCGCATTCATGATCGTCGGCAGGGCGGCGATCGACTTCGTTCACCCTGGGTGATGTGGTAGAAATCGAACCTGTACCACCGAAGAACCCCGATCGACCGAGAGGCCGGTTCAACCGAATGAAGCAACTCAGCCAGATGATGTACCGGCTCGGGGCCTTGGAGGACGGCAAGCGTCTTCGGCTCGGGGCCGCCATGCTGGTGCTGGGAACCATCGGGCTGGCACTCGGTGTCGTCATCGTCCACTACTCGCTGCTGCCGAGGGAAGCGGTTGAGGGCGGTGTGCGGACCGCCATCGACGTTGGGCCCCTCGGCGACATCATCCCGAACAACCACTGGGTCAAGTTCGGCGGCTACCTCGTGTCGCTCGGCGCCAGCCAGTTGATGGTGTTCGGAGGGCTCTTCCTGTGGGTTCTGAACCAGAAGATGACCTGGGCCCGAGCAACAGTCGCCTCGTTTCTCACCTGGGTGGAACTCGTGATCTTCTTCGGGATCGTTCCGTCGGAGTGGCTCAACTTCAGCCAGACCGACCTGGACATGTCTCCGGCGAAGATCGCGCTTCAGATCCCCAGCTGGCTCGTTCTCGGCAACGACGTCGCCATCTCCCAGGCGGCGGTCAAGGACTCGATCTCGATGGGCTACCACATGGTCATGCTGGGGCTGGGAGCCGTCCTGGCGTACAAGATCCAGGACATCGGCAAGCCGGCACCCCCTGAGCCGGAGCCGGTGTCGCCGTACGGGCGCCCCCTCGTGAAGAAGGATCGTTCCTGATGCCGCGTGGAGTTGTCGACGAGACTCCGCCGTTCAGAGACGACTACCAACTCGCCTTGGTGGAAGGCGACTATTTCAAGGACAAGCTGCGGCCCAAGCAGTTCCTGCACATCGATCAGGCCGAGTGCATCCTCTGCGAGGGCTGCGTGGACATCTGTCCCTGGAAGTGCATCCACTACCTCTCGGTTTCGGCCATCACCGAGACGCTGGGAGTCGACGACCCGAAGACCGATCCCACCAACTTCGGATTCTTCGTCGTCGACGAGGACGAGTGCACCCGATGCGCGCTGTGCATCGACCGGTGCCCGACCGGTGTGATCTCACTGGGTAAGTTCGAGGGGTCGCTGGCCGCTCAGGCCGAGGAGCTCGGTCTCAACGCCCGGCCTTGGGATGTCGACACGGGTCAGCGAGACTTCAAGAACGGTTACGCATACGGCATGCGGTGGTAGGAGGACGAGTGGCAACGATCAAGGAGAGAGTCAGCGAGCAGATGGACCGGCTGCGCGGCAGCCAGGTGATGGATTCCATCCTGCGTCCCGGCTCGCCGTTCAAGAAGGGCTACGCCGACAGCCCTCGGAACCGTTCGTACGTGATCATGAACAACGTGCTGTATCACCTCCACCCGGTGAAGGTGAAGCGGCACGGGGTGCGCTTGAGCTACACGCTCTGCCTCGGCGGACTGAGCTTCTTCCTGTTCATCCTGCTGACGATCACCGGCATCTTCCTGATGTTCTATTACGCCCCTACGGCCGAGCGGGCGTACGCAGACGTGCAGGCGCTCTCGACCGGAGTGGCCTTTGGGTCGCTGGTCCGGAACATGCACCGATGGGGGGCGCACCTCATGGTGCTCAGCGTGTTCCTCCACATGAGCCGGGTGTTCTATCACGGTGCGTACAAGCCGCCTCGCGAGTTCAACTGGGTCGTCGGAGTGGTCCTCCTGCTTCTCACGCTGTTGCTGTCGTTCTCCGGCTATCTGCTGCCTTGGGACCAGCTCGCCCTCTGGGCCGTGACCGTGGGAACCAACATGGCGGGTTTCGTGCCGGTGGTCGGCGATCAGGTGAAATTCGCTCTCCTCGCCGGTCCCGAGGTCACCGCCGCCACGCTGCTGCGGTTCTACGTGCTGCACGTTCTGTTCTTCCCCTTCATCATCGTCATCTTCATGGCTGTCCACTTCTGGCGAGTCCGCAAGGACGGCGGGATCTCGGGGCCCCTGTGAGAATGGCCCTGTGAGAATGAAGCCTGTGATCGTGACGAATCCGGCGAGCAAGGAGATGGCCCGTGGCTGAGATTCCCGAGAGCCTGCTCCGCCGATCGGCCGAAGCGAAGGCCAAGGCGCTGGGCGTCCCGGTGGAGCAGATCCTCGCCGAGATGCGGGGAGAGGCCCCACCCACCCCGCCACCGGCCGCTGCAGCTGCCCAACCCGAATCGTCCCAGCCCGAATCGTCCCAACCCGAATCGTCCCAGCCCGAATCGACCCAACCCGAATCGACCCAACCCGAATCGACCCAGCCCGAATCGGTGGCCGCTGCATCAGAACCCGCCCCAGCTGAGGCGGTCCCTGCGGAAACCGCCCCGGCTCAGACCACTCCGGCCGGTGCCGTCGCCGTGGCCGATGCGCCCGCGGTGCCCGAATCGGGCAACGGTCACTCGGGCAACGGTTCCGGTCGCGTCGCGGCAACCGTGTCACCCCGTCCGGTGGCCCCTCCGACCGGGGCTCCGGAAGGCGTCCGCACCCAGCGTCTGCTCACCGTGGTCAAGGCCAAGGCGATTCAGCAGGTCAAGGCGGAACCGACCGACAAGGTCAACACCTGGCCGCACCTGATGCTGATCGAGTTCGTGGCTCTGCTCGCCATCACCGCTCTCCTTCTGGTGATGTCGGTGGTCATCCATTCGCCGCTCCTCGAACCGGCCAACGTGAACGCCACCCCCAACCCCTCGAAGGCGCCCTGGTACTTCCTCGGCCTCCAGGAGCTCCTGTCCTACTTCGATCCGCAGATCGCCGGGGTCACGGTGCCCACGATCGTCGGGCTGATCGGGTTCATGATGATCCCGTACGTGGATCGGAACCCATCCACCAAGCCGTCGGACCGCAAGTTCGCGATCATGCTGTACACGATCTTCCTGTGCGGTTCCGCCACCCTGTCGATCCTCGGCGTCCTCTTCCGGGGACGAGGATTCAACTTCTCCTACCCGTGGCGTGACGGAGTCTTCTTCGACGACTTGAAGGACTGGGTGCATTTCGAATGACCACGCAGACAATCGTCCTGGTCGGCGTAGCCGGAGTGGCGATCTTCGCCGCGGCCGCAGCGTTCGTGATCGCATTCCGGCGTTCGGCCGGGTCCGAGTGGCGTTCGCAACTGGATCGGGAAGCACTGGCCGCCGATCGAGGGGTTCGACCGGCGATAGACCTGCCATCCGACCCCATGGAAGCCGCGGAGGCCATGGATGGGGCGGAGGTCGAGGTCGAAGTCCGGGTCGAGGAGGAGCCGGCCGGGGTGGTGGTGGCGACCGCCCAGCGTTTGGTCGAAGCGTCGCCGGAGGAGGCCGGCATCACCCGGCGGATGTTCTTCAACCGGGCGATCGGCGCCACCTTTGGGACCTTCATGGGGGTGCTGGCCATCGACATGCTGGCGTTCCTCTGGCCGAAGGTGTCCGGGGGTTTTGGTGCAGACGTGAATGTCGGCAACCCGCAATCGCTTCTCGACCAGGCCGTCAACGACGATGGCACGGTCACGCCGGTGTTCATCCCTGAAGCCCGCGCCTACATCGTGCCGGCGCCCGACCTCCTGTCCGCACAGTTCGACGGGGCCGGAGTGGATACGGACGGGATCATGGCGCTGTACCAGAGGTGCGTGCATCTCGGTTGCCGGGTGCCGTGGTGCCAGCCGTCACAAGGTTTCGAGTGCCCCTGCCACGGCTCCAAGTACAACGGGATCGGCGAGTGGTTCGACGGGCCGGCACCTCGCAACCTCGATCGGTTCCAGGTGGAGTTGAACTCGGCCGGTGACCTGATCGTCAAGACCGGTTCGATCGTCCAAACCCCCCGCGCCCCGGAACCGTCGGTGCGGTATCCGCAGGGACCCTCCTGCATCGCCGCCACCGCGGCCGGGGAGGAGGAGCACTAGTGAGCCCCACCCTGGTGACGACCCTGGCGGTGCTCGCCGCCATTGCCTGGCTCGCCTTCATCGGTGTGTCGGCGTTGCGCTCGCGGGGTCCGGAGGAAATTCCGTCCAACCTCGCTCCCGGCACCACCGATGACGTCCTCGAGACCCGGCGCCTGGAGCGCACCCAGATGGCCGCCATCCTGCTGTCAGGGTTCCTTGCTGTTGGCCTTCCCCTTTACTACCTGTTCGAGAACCCCCGCCAGGAGGACTTCGTCGAACAGTTCGACGCGGAGTCGGTCACGCGAGGCGAACATCTCGTCGAGGAACTGGCGTGTTACGGCTGTCACGGTCCAGATGGAGTCGGCGGGGCCGCCAACTACACCGAGAAGCGGACCGGGGCCACGGTGCTGTGGGCCGCACCGGCGCTCAACGACATCTTCTACCGGTACGGGCGCGACGAGGTCGCCTATTGGGTGACTTATGGGCGTGGCAACAGCCCGATGCCGGCGTGGGGTACGCCAGGGGGCGGTCCACTCACCAGCCAGCAGGTGGACGACATCGTCAACTACCTGGAGGCCAACCAGGTCTCCCAAGCCGCGGCTGCCGCGAGGGTGCAGGAGACCATCGACGGTGCCCTCACCGGTCTGGCCGGGGCCGAGGCTGCAATGGAAACCGCCATCGTCCGCCAGGAGCAGTTGATCGCCGAGGTCGAGCGGGCCCCGGAACTCGAAGACATCGCCCGTGACATCGCCGAGCGGGCCCGCGACATCCTCGATGGCGCCGATGCCGGGGTCGACTCCGACGGTGACGGGCTATCCGACGCAGCCGAGTCGGGCATCAACGCAATCACAGCCGAGGCGAAGAGCTTCCTTCTGCTGCCGGGGCTCGAGCAGGAGCGGACGTTCGATCCTGCGAACGCCGAGACGAACGGGTCGTCCGATGCCGACGTGGCAGCAGAACTGTTGGACGTGCTCAGAGGGCTGTCGGCCGATGCCGCTCCGGTGCTCGGTCCGGTGGCGGACAAAGTCGAGGCGGCCATCGCCGACACTGGCGATGATGGCGACGGCGACGGGCTATCCGACGCCGCCGAGGTGCAGCTGTCGGCGGTGATCGGTGAGGCGCAAGGTCTGGTCCTCCCGGCGGGTTTCGCCACCACCGCTCTCGATCCACTCAACCCGGAATCCCAGGGAGGCCGTGGGGACGTCCGCACTGCGACCACGGCGGTCTCGAGCCTCGAGACGATCGCCCTCAACGCCCAGATCAACCGAGAAAACGGGGAGCGGCTGCTGACCGCGGCCAACGAGACCCTCGAGGAGCTCAGGCAGGCCCAGCAGGACAAGAAGTGGGAATTCGACTTCGAGGCGATCGCCGCCAACGTGTTCGACGGCGACGTCGCTCGGGCGGAGCGGGTGGTGGGAATCTTCAACGGGTATTGCGCTCGTTGCCACACATCGGGCTTCTCGGCCGGTGCACCGTTCACCCAGGAGGCCGGTTCGGGTGGATTCGGTCCGGCGCTCTGGGATGGACGGGCGTCGGTTCAGTTCCTATCCGATGATGAACTGGCTTCGTTCCTCGAGGTCGGAGCCGAGGTGAACAAGCCGTACGGCGTGAACGGGTTTGGCAGCGGCCGCATGCCGGGCTTCGGCAAGGTCCTCTCCGAGGAGGATCTGATGAACCTGGCGATGTGGTTGCGGGCCGGTGATCTGACCGGAAAGGGTCCAAGATGATCAGAGCATTCTTCAGAGAGCTCCTGTCGGCCAATCTCTTCGTCACGGGGATGCTCCTGTTCGTGGCCTCGCTTCTGGTGTTCTTCGGGACGGTCTATCTGCTCAATTACACCAATCTCGGCAAGAAGCTCGGGTTCCTCGTCACCGGGGCCGGGATATTCGCCTGGAACACCATCGGCAGCCTCCTGTTCGTGATGTACGCACCGAGAGGACCCCGCCCGGCGGAGATCGAAGGCCTCAATGCCTTCGAGATCCGGATCCCGGCCATCACCTTCCTGCTCGCGAGCCTGATCCTGTTCCTGATGTTCGTAGCGGCGCTCGACCAGTACGAGAAGAGCCAGGAACAGGCGACCCTGTAGGGTCCGGCAGCATTCGGCCGCGCCTGGCGTGAGCGGCGTCTAGGGGTCGGAGCGCGTCAAGAGGTGGCTGAGAATGTGCAGCTCCGTCGCGAGATCCACCGGCCGAATTCGCACCTTGCCCTTCACCCGGATGGTGGCAGGAGCGAAGTTGAGGATCGATCGGAACCCGGCCTCGACGAGGAGATCGGCGACCGACTGGGCGGACTCGGCCGGCACCGCCATGATCCCGATGGCCAGTTCGGGGTGATCGATGGCGGTTGCCAGTTCTCCGATCGGTCGCACCGTCTGTCCCGCCACCTCGGTTCCGATCACCGCCGGCGAGTCGTCGAACACTCCCGCGATTCGGAAACCTCTCAGCGCGAACCCCGGATAGCGAGCGAGAGCGGTTCCGAGGTTGCCGGCTCCGACGATGACCACCGCCCGTTCCTGGGAGAGACCGAGTGCCCGCCGGATGACCATCCTGAGGGTCTCGGTTTCGTAGCCGATCCCGCGGGTTCCGCCCGCACCGAGAAACGACAGGTCCTTTCTCACCTGGGCGCCGTTCCCGCCCGACAGGGTCGCCAGGTCCTCGGAGGAGATCGATGGCTCGGCGGCGGCATCGAGGATCGCCAGGTACTTCGAGAGTCGTGCGACCGTGGCCGTCGGGATTCGCGAGGATTCCATTTGCCCGGAAACCATATCGCGCAGGGCCCGGGTGCTCCGATTCCCGCTGCGATTCGCGTCTTCATACAATCGTCGCATGCCTGCAGATGTTCTCGTGATCGGAGGGGGGCCGGCCGGTTCGGCGGCCGCCCACTGGCTCGCCCACGGCGGCCATTCGGTCGAACTCATCGAGAAGAAGGAGTTCCCGCGCGACAAGACCTGTGGCGACGGGCTGACGCCGCGGGCGATCCGACAGCTCCAGGACATGGACTTCGACTTCTCGGCCCAGGAGTTCCACAAGATCACCGGACTGCGGAGCTACGCCGGTGACGATCTGATGCTCGAATTGGAGTGGCCCGAGCACAGCCGGTTCCCGAACTGGGGTGGGATCATCCGGCGCCGCGACCTGGATTTGCAGGTGGCCCGTCTCGCCGAGAAGCAGGGCGTCATCATCCGCCAGCACACCGAAGCCAAACCGGTGGTGGACGGCGGACGGCTGACGGGTGTCGAGTTGTCCTCCGACGGCGAGACGGAGATGGTCACGCCGAAGGTGGTGGTCATCGCCGACGGATCGCTGAACCGGTTCGGTCGCGACCTGGGCACCAGTCGCCGCAAGGACTATCCGATGGGTCTGGCCGCCCGCGGCTACTACCGGAGTCCGCGCTCGAAGGACTCATTCATGGAGAGCCAGTTGGACATCCGGGACGAGTCCGGGGCGTCGATGCCGGGCTACGGGTGGATCTTCCCGTTGGGCGACGGCACGGTGAACGTCGGGGTGGGGCTGCTGTCGACATTCAAGCGATGGAAGCACGTCAATACCACCAGGATGATGAACGACTACGTGCGGGTGGCGCCGGATTACTGGGACCTCGGTCCCGAGTCGAAGCTCACCGATCCGGTGGGAGGCAAGCTCACGATGTCGTTCTCCCGGGGACCGCTGGTCGGGCCCAACTGGGTGATCGTGGGCGACGCCGCGGGAGCGATCAACCCCTGGAACGGCGAAGGGATCTCCTACGCCTACGAGACCGGGAGGATGGCGGCCGACCACATCGCCCGGGCCATCGAAGCGGACGATCTCAGCCTGCTCCATCGTTACACGGCCAATCTCGAGGACGAGTACGGCCTGTACTACAAGATGGCCCGGGTCTTCGTGAAGGCCATCGGGAACCCGGCGGTCATGCGGACTCTTGCGCACACAGGGCTTCGTAATCGGCCACTGATGGAGTGGACTCTCAAAGTGATGGCCAACCTGCTCGACGAGGACGACAAGAAGTTCGGGGAGCGGGCGTACGACGCTCTCGCTGCGGTCGTCAAGTCGGCCCCGGTCGCCTGAATCGGTCGACACGTGAGCCGAGCTGTTCGGGCTCGACTCAGTGCTTGACCTCCAACCCTCCGAAGAGAACCGTGGCGTTGATGTCCAGAACGGGGGCGTCGGCCGGGAGAGAATCCTTGCTGGTCGCATTCTCGAAGCCGCCGAAGAGCGGCAGACCTCGGGTCACCACCTTCCAGCCTTGAGGCACGAAGATCTCGGTTCCGCCGAACGCGGTGAACACGTCCATCCGCGCCCCGTCCGCGAGGTGGGCGTCACGGAGGTCGATCTCGGCACCGCCGAACACCGCGCCAACGCTTCCTCCCGTGAATGCGCGCGAATGGCTCGCCATTTCGATCCCACCGAAGGCGGTGAAGGCGTTGATCCGATCATCGGAGACCTGGCGCGGCGGCCGCTGTCGGAATATCAACCCGATGCCGATGGCGATGAGGACGATCGGCCAGATGATGTCGCCCGAGATGTCGGCGACACCGGTGGTCGACAGCAGCAGGATCACTCCGATTGCCCCGACCACCACGGGTGCCTGCCAGCGATCGGTGGGAAGCATCAACAGGGCGGCGGCGATGATGAACAGCGGCCACCAGTCGCCGATGACGGAACCGGCGTCGTCGATGGCTCCGAGATTGTCGAGCAGCAACAGGACCCCGACGGCGAGGATCGAGCCGCCGAACAGAAGTCGGGAACGGTTCACATCTCCTCCTTGTCGGGTTCAGCGTATCGAACGAGGGTCTGATCCGCCCGGGGACAAAGGCCCGGCAGGGTCGGCGACGGGGTCTCAGGGCCGAATGATGACTTCACTTCCGACCGGAGTGAAGTGACACGACAGGAAAGCCCGCAAGGAGCGAGCATTTCCTGGTGAGACCGCCGCGAAGACGGCTTCGCCTTCCGGGGCCAGGCGGAGCGCTTCGGCGATGAGTCCCCGGCCGGCGCCGGTCAGGGTCGCTTCGACGCTCATCTCGAGTCGTCCCGCCAGGCCCAGTCCCAGGGTGACCAGGCCTCGCTCGTCACCGAACACTTGAACCCGGTTGCGGAGCGAGCGGGCATGCGCGACTCGTGGGTGGTCGTGGAGATCGGCCCGCATCGGGAGGTCGCCACCTCCCTGTCCGCGCCCGACCAGCGTGACGTCGATCATGCCGACGAGGCCGTCCGGCCCGGCCATGGCCGTGAGCACGCGGGGCTGGAGACTCGAACCGAAACCGTTGGCTCCGAGATCGACGAGGGAGAGCTCGTCGAGTCGTGTGGCGAACACAGCATGGCCCGTGAACGACACGACAGCCTCGAGTCCGCCGGCGAGAGGGGGATGCCGTGTGAATCCTCCGTCCACGGGCGGGAAGCGGCCGGCCGCGGCGTCGACGAAGTGGTCGAGGAGGGGATGGTGCGCCTCGTCCGGTGCGCCCACCGGATCGGTTTCACGGAAGGCGTTCGTCTCTCTATCCTCGGATGGACTCATGCTGGTCGATTATCTCCCCATCGCTGTGATGTTTGTCCTCGCCGCAGTGTTCGTCGGCGTGTCGATGGTCGTGTCACGGCTCTTCTCTCCGCATCGGCCGACTCCGGAGAAGCTGGCCCCGTACGAGTGTGGGATTCTCCCTGAAACCGAGCCTTCCCAGCGGTTCCCGGTCAAGTTCTACCTGGTAGCCATGCTGTTCGTGATCTTCGATGTCGAGATCATCTTCCTCTTTGCGTGGGCGTCCCGCTTCGGACAGTTCGGTTGGTATGGAATGGCAGCCGTGGCGATCTTCACGGCGTTCGTCGTCGAGACCCTCGTCTACGTGTGGAAGCGGGGCGCTCTCGACTGGAACGTGAAGCACCGCGTGCGTTATCAGACCGCCGTGTCCGAAGTCGAGGCGGCCTAGACGCATGGCCCAGGAGTTCCCGTGGCCCAGGAGTTGACGTGGCCCAGGAGTTGATGTGGCCCAGGAGTTGATGTGGCCCAGGTGACGAGCCCTCCGGGATTTTTGATGACGACCATCGACAAAGCCGCCCGCTGGGCACAGACCCAGTCCATGTGGCCGGCCACGTTCGGGCTCGCATGCTGCGCGATCGAGATGATGGCCACCGGTGCCGCCCACAACGACCTCTCTCGATTCGGGATGGAGGTCTTCCGGGCATCGCCGCGCCAGGCCGACCTCATGATCGTCGCCGGGCGGGTCAGCCAGAAGATGGCTCCCGTTCTGCGGCAGGTGTACGACCAGATGCCCGATCCGAAGTGGGTCATCTCGATGGGGGCGTGCGCCTCGTCTGGCGGGATGTTCAACAACTATGCCCTGGTCCAGGGCGTGGACCAGGTCGTCCCGGTTGACATCTACGTTCCCGGCTGCCCACCAGGGCCGCAGAGCCTGATGCATGGCATCCTCACCCTGCAGCGCAAGATCGTGGCCGGCGAGATCCACGCTCGGTACTGAACATGAGCGAAACGACCACCGAAACCCCAGACGAAACGGTCGAGGAGTCGGCTCCGGCGCCGGTCCTGCCCGACCATCCCGTCCTGAGAGGTCTCGCCGAAGCATTTGCCGGCGCCGAATGGTCCGTCAGCCACGGTCAGGACGTGGTCACAGTCGAGGCCGACCGGCTTCTCGAGTTCGCCACCGCCGCCCGCGACGCCGGTTTCGAGACCATTTCCGACATCACCGTTGTCGACTGGTTTCGCAAGCGACGGGTCCGTTTCGAACTGGTGGTGAACCTCCTCTCGATGCAGCATGTCGTGCGGCTCCGGATCCTCGTTCCGATTCACGGTGACGACCCCACGGTCCCCAGCCTCTGTTCGGTCTGGCCCGGAGCCAACTACGCCGAGCGCGAGGCGTTCGACATGTTCGGAGTGGTGTTCGACGGCCACCCCGACCTCACCCGGATTCTGATGCCCGACGACTGGGAGGGGTATCCATTGCGTAAGGACCAAGCCGTGGGATCGGTGCCGGTGCAGTTCAAGGATTCCCACAAGGTGGACTGATGTGAGCGAGGAAACCACACAACTCGAAGAGGTGCCCGAGGTCGTCGATCTCTGGGTGTCGGGCACCGAAGAACCGGCCGCCTGGGAAACCGGGTCCACGGACGAGGGCGCCCAGAAGATGGCGTGGACCGAGTCCGAAGCGCGTCTCAGGGAGCAGCTGGGCACTGTCGTTGAAGACGACTTCGATCTGTCCGGCCTCGCCGACGACGAGCGGATGATCGTGAACATGGGTCCTCAGCACCCGTCGACCCACGGGGTGCTTCGGCTCCAGATCGAGTTGGAAGGCGAGATCATCCGGCGCACCAAGCCCGTCATCGGGTACCTCCACACCGGCATGGAGAAGACCGCCGAGACACTCACATTCCTTCAGGGTCCGACCAACGTCACCCGGATGGACTATCTGGCTCCGCTCAACAACGAGCTGTGTTACTCGCTGGCTGTGGAGCGTCTCTTGGGAATCGAGGTGCCGGAGCGAGCCGCCACCATCCGGGTGCTCATGACCGAGCTGAACCGGGTCAGCTCGCACCTGGTGGCCTTGGCAACCAACGGGATGGACATCGGTGCCCTCTCGATGATGATCTACGGGATCCGTGAGCGGGAAATGATCCTCGACTTCTTCGAGAAGACGTCCGGGCTCCGGATGAACCACAACTACATCCGGCCCGGTGGCGTCGCCGCCGACCTCCCGCCGGGATGGCGGGCGGACGTCACCCGGATTCTCGAGACGCTGCCCCGCCGGCTCGACCAGTACGACGACCTTCTCGAGAACAATCCGATCTGGGTCGAACGTACGAAGGGCGTCGGGGTGATCACTGCCGAGGAGTGCCGGGCCTATGCCATCACGGGCCCGACGCTCAGGTCCACCGGTGTGGCCTGGGATCTCCGCAAGGCGTTCCCGTACTCGGGGATCGAGCAATACGAGTTCGACGTGCCGGTAGGGACGCGCGGTGACGTCTATGACCGTTATCGGATCCGGGTCGAGGAGATCAATCAATCGCTCGGGATCGTGCGCCAGGCCATGGAGCGGATGCCCAAAGGTGATTACCGGGTGGACGACCGCAAGGTGACCCCTCCGCCCCGAGGACGTATCGATGAGTCGATGGAGGCGCTCATCCATCATTTCAAGCTCTTCACCGAGGGCTTCAAGGTCCCCGCCGGCGAGACCTATGTCGCAGTCGAGTCACCGAGAGGTGAGTTGGGCTGTTACCTGGTGTCCGAGGGGGATGGAAAGCCGTGGCGGATGCACACCCGGGCCCCGTCGTTCTACAACCTCCAGAGTCTGCCGATCATGATGGCGGACTCGCTTCTGGCCGACACGATCGCCACGATCGCATCCCTCGACCCCGTGATGGGCGACGTCGACCGCTGAACGGTCTCGATCCCTTGTGCGGCACGGTCCTGTGCCGACGGTTCGGGGAGATGTCAGACATTGAAGGCGGGTATGAGGTAGCGTCTCTGTCCGTGGGAAACGAGCCCGCCCTGGTCAAGGCCGTGATCGCCGAACTCGGCGTCGGCGACGAATCTCCTCTGGCGGCGTTCACCAAGGCATTCCTGCACCGGGTCCCGCCTGGCATGGAACTCGAGGCCGCCGACTTCGCCGCCCGGGTGAAGTCCCTGTTCGAGTTCATCTCCGAACGATCCGAGCCGATCGCGGTTCGGGCGTTCAACCCGACGATGGAGTCACACGGTTACACCGCCCACGGAACCGTGGTCGAGGTCAGCATCGCCGACTCCCCGTTTCTCCTCGACTCCGTGACCGCCGAGATCGAGGCGCATGCGCTCGACGTCCTCTACGTCATCCATCCGGTGATCGGGACAGAACGCGACCCCGCCGGGCGACTCACCGCAGTGCGCCATGCGAGGCACACCGTCACCCGTGAGTCGGTCGAGCATTACGAACTCGATCGCCGCCTGTTCGAGGCGGATCTTCCAGGACTCGAAAAGGCGATCGTCGCCGTACTCCAGGACGTGCGAAAGACGGTGGACAACTTCCACGCCATGGTCGGAAAGGCCGACCGGATGATCGACCTCGCCCGGGTGTCCACCGGTGTCGTCCCGGAGGCCGAGATCGAGGAGGTCGTCGAGTTTCTCCAGTGGCTGAAAGCGGACAACTTCGTGTTCTTGGGATACCGGGAGTACCAGCTCCTCGACACCCCGCAGGGCCGGGCAGTGACCCTGGTGCCGGGGAGCGGGCTCGGGATCCTCGAGGACGATTCCCGCTCCAACGTCTCGGAGCCGGTGCTTCTGGATGATCTTCGCCCTGAGCTCGCGGCTCGGTACCAGTCCGGAGAGCTGCTGGTGATCACGAAGACGAACCGGCTGTCCCCGGTTCATCGCCGGGTCAAGATGGACTACATCGGTATCCGGATCCTGGCGGCCGACGGCACCACGAAGGGCGAGGCCCGTCTGGTGGGGCTCTTCACCTCGAAGGCGTACATGGAGCCTTCCTCGCGGACGCCCATTCTCCGAAAGAAGCTGGCCGCCATCGTGAGCGCCGAGGACCTCATCGAGGGTTCGCACGACCACAAGGCGGTGGTGTCGCTGTTCGAGGGCTTCTCGAAGCACGAGCTGTTCACCAGTTCGGTCGATGATCTGCGGGGAGCGATGGTCGGGATGCTGGCCATCCAGGAGCGAGATCAGGTTCGCCTGTTCATCCGCCGCGACCTGCTCGAGCGCTCGGTGTCGGTCCTGGTCGCCCTGCCACGGGATCGGTTCAACGCAACGCTACGGCGACAGCTCCAGGAACTGTTCGTCGATCGATTCCAGGGGTCCTCCGTGGACTACCACCTCGCCCTCGGCGAGGCGGACCCCGCCCAGATCCATTTCACCGTCTGGGCGGAGGGAGCGATACCCGAGGTCGATCGGGCCGAGCTCGAGGCCGAGGTCGTCGACCTCGCACGGTCCTGGCAGGAGCGTCTGATCACCGAGTTGGCGGGCCTGGTCGGGGAGAACGAGGCCCGGCGGATGGGCACCAAATGGTCGGCCCGATTCCCTGAGTACTACACATCCTCGACCGCCATAGAGCTGGCTGCCGGCGACGTGCTGCGCCTCGATGCGCTCGATGGGTCGGACACCGACTTCCTCGTCGGAATCCAGAACGAACCCGAGGGACAGGAGGGCCTCACGCGCATCGCCCTCTATCGGAAGGGCGGCAAGCTCCCCCTCAGCGACCTGATCACCGCACTGGAGGATCTCGGTCTCGAGGTCGTCGAAGAAGTCCCGACCCGGCTCGCCGGCGGGATGTACATCCACGACTTCGGGGTCCGAACCCGGGGCGGAGGTCAGCTCGACGTCGACGCGGTCGGCAGCCGGGTCGATGCCGCCCTGGAGGACATCTGGTCTGGCGTCGCCGAGTCGGACAACCTGAACCGTTTGATCGTCTCCGCAGACCTCAGACACGACCAGGTCGGTGTGCTCCGTGCCTACCGCACCTACTGGCGTCGGGTGATGCCGGTGTTCACCGTCGCCTATGTCAACGACATCCTCGTGGCCCACCCGGGCATCGTCTCGAAACTGGTCACGCTGTTCGAGCTCCGCTTCGACCCTGACGTCGATGGTCAGGGGTTCGACGAGCTTCGCCAGCAGGTGATCGAAGAACTCGATGCCATCCCGTCCCTCGACGCCGATCGGGTGCTGCGAGCCTTCCTGAGGCTGATCGAAGCCACGCTGCGGACCAACTTCTATCAACGAGATCGGGCCTGCCTGGCCTTCAAACTGCGCTCGGCTTTGGTCCCGGATGTACCGGCACCGCACCCGATGGCAGAGATCTTCCTCGTCAGCCCCGGTGTGGAAGGCGTTCATCTCCGGGGTGGGATGGTGGCCCGCGGTGGCATTCGCTGGTCCACCCGACGGGAGGACTTCCGGACCGAGGTGCTCGGGCTGATGAAGGCTCAGATGACGAAGAACGCCGTGATCGTGCCGACCGGCGCCAAGGGCGGCTTCGTCCTGCGAAACGCGCCCGGCGACGCGGCCGAGCTGCGCGCCGAGGTCGAAGCGCAATACCGGGTGTTCATCGGTGGCCTCCTCGACTTGACCGACAACCTCGTTTCGGGCGAAGTGGTCCATCCGGACCGCACCCGGATCCACGACGGTCCCGACACCTACCTCGTGGTTGCGGCGGACAAGGGAACGGCCACCTTCTCCGACGTCGCGAACTCGATTGCCACGGACCGGGGATTCTGGCTGGCGGATGCCTTCGCCTCCGGCGGTTCCAGCGGGTACGACCACAAGGCGCTGGGGATCACAGCCCGGGGCGCCTGGAGGTCCCTGGAGCGTCATTTCCTCGAGATGGGGATCGACCCCCACAAGGACGAGTTCACCGCCATCGGGATCGGCGACATGTCCGGCGACGTCTTCGGCAACGGGATGCTCGGATCAGATCGAATCAAGATGATCGCCGCCTTCGACCACAGGCACGTGTTCATCGACCCTGACCCCGATCCGGGGATGTCCTTTGCCGAGCGCAAACGCCTCTTCGCCCTCCCCCGTTCGTCCTGGGCGGATTACGAGACGGCGCTCATCTCGAAGGGCGGCGGGGTGTTCGGCCGCGATCTGAAGAAGATCGAGCTCACCGACGAGATGCGCGCCGTGTTCGCGACCGATGCCGAGGTGGCCACCCCCAACCAGCTGATCAACATCATCCTCAAGGCGCCGGTGGACCTGCTCTGGAACGGGGGAATCGGTACCTACGTGAAGGCCGAGACCGAGACCCACGAGCAGGTGGGCGATCGCACGAACGATCAGGTGCGGGTCAACGGGTCCGAGCTCCGTTGCAAAGTGGTGGTCGAAGGGGGGAACCTCGGACTCACCCAGGAGGGGAGGATCGAATACGCCCTCAACGGCGGCCGCATCAACACCGACTTCATCGACAACTCGGGCGGGGTCGACTGTTCCGACCGTGAGGTCAACCTGAAGATCCTCCTGGGCATCGCAATGGAGAAGGGTGAGCTCGACCTGGCCGAGCGAGACCGGCTGATCGCCGCCGTCGCCGACGACGTGGTGGAGGCGATCCTGTACGACAACTTCCAGCAGGCCCAGATGGTCAGTCAAGAGCAGGCTGCGTCCGGCCGCAGGGGCGAGGCCTATGAAGAGCTGATGGCCACGCTCGAGGCGGAAGGGATTCTCGACCGTGCCGTGGAGGGCCTGCCGTCGAGCGAGGCGATGGCCGAGCGGATCCGGCAGGGCGAAGGGATGACCCGCCCCGAGCTGGCAGTGCTGCTCGCCGACTCGAAGCGATCCATCAAGGACATCCTCATCGGTTCGGCGCTCGCCGACGACTCCTGGGTCCACGCGGATCTCGCCGCGTACTTCCCGAAGGCAGTGGTCGATCGGTTCGGACACCTCCTCCCGGAGCATCCGCTCCGGAAAGAACTGATCTCGACCCTCCTGGCGAACGACGTCGTGAACTCGGAGGGGGTCGTATTCGTCACGCGGCTCATGGCGCAGACGGGAGCGAACTCCGCCGAGGTGGTTGCGGCGTACCGAATCGCCCGCGATGTGACCGGTGCGGTGGAGAAGTGGTCCGAAATCGAGCAGGTCTTGGGCACGGTCGACATCGCCACCTGGACCCGGATGATGCAGAACGTGGACCGAATGGTCGCGTCGGTGACCCGCTGGTATCTGGGCCAGCCCAAGCGCTACTCGATGACCGAACTCATCGAGACCAGCCGCCCGGCGTTTGCTCGCATCGAAGCGGCCGCCCTGACGTCGGGTCCCGACGAATGGCGAACCAGTCGAAAGGCGGTGGTGGAACGGCTCACCACCGCCGGGGCGTCGGAGAGCGTCGCCAAGCGGCAGGCCGCGCTGCCCGTCATGAACTATGGCGCCGATGTGATCGAAGTGGCGAACGAGTGCGGGCGTACCGAAGCCCAGGTGCTCGATGTGTTCCTTCATGTCGGGCGGGCGCTCGGACTCGATCGACTCACCGAGGCCACCCGGCAGATCGCCATCACCAGTCGGTGGCAGCGGTGGGCGACATGGACGATCGAAGAGGATCTGCTGGCGACCCGGCGACGAGCTGCCGAGCGGGTGTTGGAGGGGGCGGGCGACCTCGACGGTCAGGCAGCGACCGACCAGTTCCTCACCGGCCGGGCGAGATCCGTTGCCCGCCTCGTCAGGTTCCTCCGGTCGATGGAGGGGGCGGCCGGCGCCGACATCGCCCCGGTGATGGTGGCCCTACGCCAGGTCCGGAACGTTCTGAACTGAGCCACCAGTCGCCAGATTCCAGTCGCCAGCTTCCTGCCGGTAGCTGGAAGCCGGTGGCCGGGTGACGCATGACGGTTGACGCTGGACGGTTGACTGTCGACGGTGTGGGTCGGGCGCCGCTGAGTCGAGCGCGGCCAGTCCCCAGAACCAGCCGGCGTCTTCAGTGGTTAGAGCTAGGGACGGGCCCTGTTGCGGACCGCCCGGCTGACTTCCGTAACGAAGGCGTGACGGTCTTCGACGATGGTCACCTTCTCACGACGAGGGTGACCAGCCGGCGCCAAGGAGAGACGGCCAAGACAATGATCGTGTCGAGTCCGAACCCGGGCGCCGGTAGGAGAACCTTGATGGCCCGATCTCTGTTCGCCCTCATTTTTTGGGGCGGCATCCTCGTTCCGACGGTCTTTGCATTCGTGGCTTGGCGGGCCGGCTCCGGCGGCCTGGCCGAGGGAGCGCTGCTATTGCTCACGGCCGTCGCCTACAGCTCGTTGGGTGCCTTGATCCTCAGGCGCCTGCCCGGGCATCGAATCGGCTGGCTATTTGTCGTCACCAGCTACTCATTGATCCTGTCGGGCATGGCAGGCTTGCTGTCGGACAAGGGTCACGTGCTGGGGGATGCCCTCGGTGGAGGACTCTGGCTGTCGTGGATCTGTCTCGGCGGATTCGTGATGCTCTTGTTTCCCTCCGGCCGGGTGCCGACGACTCGTTGGCGCCTGATCGAATGGACCGGGTATGCAGTCTTGACCGTCGGCTTGTTCGGGTACGTGTTTTCGGGTCGCCTATGTGATGAAACCTCGGGTTTGGATGACGGAAGGTGTCTTCGATTCGTGGACAACCCCATCGGAGTTCGCTGGGTGTCCAACCCGGAATACGGAGCCCTCTCACACGTGTTCCTGCCTGCGTTGGTCGTGTTCCTTGCAGGGTCGGCCCTCTCCCTCGCGGTTCGATACGCGCGGTCTCGTGGCGTCGAGCGCAAGCAGCTGAAGTGGTTCCTGTTTGCGGTCCTGGTATCGGTGGCGTGGCTTGTCGTCAGCGGCTTCGAAGGCCTCTCCAGTCTCCTACCTGGACCGATCACGGACCTGATGTACGGCGCAACGGCCCTGGCGGTGCCGGTCAGCGGGGCGGTGGCCATCCTGAAGTATCGCCTGTATGAGATTGACCGGATCGTCTCTCGGACGGTCGGCTACCTGGTAGTGGTGGGCGTGCTTGCTCTGGTCTACGTGGCGGCTGCGGTCTGGCTCCCTTCACGTCTGACGACAGGTGGCTCTCAGGTGTTCGTCGCGGGTGGGACACTGGTGGCGGCGGCGCTGTTCAACCCGGTTCGGCGGACAGTCCTGCGTTGGGTGGACCGGCGTTTCTACCGGTCGCGCTACGACGCGGAGGCCGTCGTAGCGGAGCTTTCTGGTCGTCTTCGCCGAGCGATGGATATCGATCTGCTGACTGCTGACCTGGTGAGTGTGGCCGCCGAGACGATGTCGCCGGCATCACTTGGATTCTGGGTGAGGGAGCGTTGACCGCTCGGGGCCCGTGTCACGTCCCGGGGGATTCGGCCACCCTGCGTCCTCCTCGGTGCACTCCCCCCCCCAACGGAGCATGTGGGAAGCGGTCCTCCCGTCGCATGGCTGGGGATTTCATGCGGTCCCGAGTATTGCTGCGGCCTGCGGTTGCTCCTCTCAGCCAACGCGGAGATCCCCCGTCTGCCGGATGACGCATGACGGTCGACGGTCGACGGTTACAGGTCCACCCAGGCGTAACGCGCCGTGACCGGTTCTCCGCCGGTGGCGGTCCCCTCTACCGTCAACCCGGCTGCTGTCAGGTGCGGGGCTGGATCGGGTGGGTCGATCGCTCTGGACCGGGAGCCGTACGCACCGAGGATCAACCGACCGCCCGATTCGACCCAGCCGGCGAGCCGGTGGATCCAGGCGCCCAGCATGTCATCGGGAGCGGTGTCGAGGAGCGAATAGACGTAGGTGTACCGGCGGGCGGCGTTCCACTCCCAGGCGTCGGCGACCGTTAGGTTGCTGCTCCAGTCCGGGAGCCGCTGCTTGGCGGCCTCGACGAGGCCGGGCCCGATGTCAATCCCGTGCGGCTCGATCCGAAACCCGCGGTCGGCAGCCCATCCGATCAGGTCCTCGAGCAGTCTGCCGTTGGCACAGCCGACATCCAGGAAGCTCCCGTCGCGGTCGATCGCCCTTCCGATCGGGGAACGTTCGGCGATCCAGCGTTCCCGTCCGCCGGAATACCCGCTCTGTTTCTCGGGGTCGTCGGTCGCGAGGTAGAGGTTCTCGAGGGCCACGGCCTCCGCAATGAACCCCGGGTCAGGCTTCACCCGTCCAGCTCTCGAAAAGCCGCGATCGCCACCCCCGCCCGCTCGATCGTCTCCAGGGTGATCGGGTCCAGGACCAGTTGGGCGTGATCGAGTCCGGAGGCGGACAGCGCCCGGAGATGGGGGACGAGATCGACTCCGGCCACCGCATTCTCCGCGTCGCGCCTCTGGGGAGCTTCACCGAACTGAACCAGCGTGGCCGCCGTCAGCTCCAGGGTTTCGGGATCTCTCCCCGCCGCCATCGCCGTGGCCCGAATCTGGTCGAAGAGCTCCGGCAGCCGCTCCGGGTCGTTGTCGTAGTCGTGGTACCACGTGTTCCATGATGCGGCGTAGGGAAGGGCGATGGCCAGCATGCGTGGTCCGTTGGACCCGATCATGATCGGGGGACCGCCCGACGGCGGCCGAGGCTGGAGCTCGGCTCCGATCAGCCGGTGGAACTCGCCGTCGAAGTCGAACGTCTCTCCGGCCAGGAGCCGGCGGACGATCTCGAACGCCTCGGCAAATCGATCGACGCGCCGGTCATAGGGGAAGCCGAATGCGTCGAACTCCACCCGGTTCCATCCGGCCCCCAAGCCGAGCACCAACCTCCCATGGGAGATCTCGTCGACGGTGGCGGCCTTTTTGGCCAGCAGCGCCGGCGAGTGAAACGCGGTGGCGGCGACGAGCGGACCGATCTGGATCCGGTGAGTGACGGCCGCGATCGCCGACAGGATCGACCAGGCCTCCCAGGGTCCCTGGGCGCCTTCCACCCCGTGAGAGTCCCGGTACAGGAGATGGTCCCCGAGCCAGACCGAGTCGTAGTGCGCTTCCTCGGCGAGAAGCGCCATTTCTCTCAGCTCGGGCCACCCGACCTCACGTTCGACCTCGGGGAGCTGGACGCCGACTTTCACGTCCGGGAGCCTATCTTCCGGGCTCGATCTCCGACGTCCGAATGTCCCGTTCGGTCGCGTCCGCATCGGTAGTCTTCCCCGATGCGGACCACCCTCTCGATGTTCGACGAGACGATCGACGGCGACCAGCTCCAGGTGGGTGTGGTGGTCGAATCCGACGGCACCGAGGTGGTCGGCACCGCCGAAGGTTCCCGGACCGATCGGCTCGAGGTCGTCGCCAGAGCGGCTCTCAACGCAGCCCGAAACGCCTCCACCGTGCGGCGCGAGTCTGAGTTTGTCGGAGTCGTGACCGGACAGCTCGACGGGATCCGCTTCGTCACCGCCGTGATCCATGACCAGAAGATGCTGGAGCCGGTCGTCGGGTCGGCATATCTGCGACCGCACGAAGACGACGGCAAGGCGACCATCCGGGCAGTCTTTGCCGCTCTCAACCGACGATTCGATCTCTAGAGCCGGGACGTGTCCGGTTTCGATCACCGCGCCGCTGCAACCTATGCTGCCCCCTCGATGAGCCGCTGGTCGCAAGCCACACAAGAGACCGCCCGAGAGATCATCGCCCGCTACCCGGAGAAGCGCTCGGCGGTGATGCCGCTCCTCTATCTGGCCATGGCGGAAGACGGCTGGCTCACAGACGAGGGCATGGCCGAGGTCGCCGAGTGGACGGGCATCACTCCGGCCCAGGTTCAGTCGGTGGCGTCGTTCTACACGATGTACAAGCGGGAGCCCACCGGGAGGTACCTGATCTCTTGCTGCACCTCGATCTCGTGCATGCTGCTCGGTTCCGACGACGTGCTCCATGCACTCGAGGACGAGAGCGGGGTACCCCATGGTGAGACCGACGCCGAAGGCGTCATCTCGGTCGAACACGCCGAGTGTCTCGGGGCCTGCGGAGGGGCGCCGGCCGTCCAGGTCAACTACGAGCTGATCGAGGGTGTGACGCCGGAGAAGGCCCGGGAGCTCGTGAACTGGCTGAGAGCCGGTCGGCCGGATGTCGTGACGGCCGACGAGATGCAGTCCCTGTTCGGCGGCCGGACCAGCTTCGATTGGGCCGTGGCCGAGAACACGGGTGCGATCGGACCGGTGCCGGCGTTCGAGAAATATGGCACCGCCCGGAGTGACGGGCGATGACGGCGCACCCCCGGGTCATCACCAAGCGGATGTTCGACCATCCGACCGACTCGCACACGATCGAGCGTTATCAGGCGGACGGCGGTTATGAGCAGGCCAGGGGAGCGATGACCTTGGGCCGGGATGCGCTGGTCGAACTGGTCAAGAACTCCGGCTTGCTCGGTCGAGGCGGCGCCGCCTTCTCGGCCGGTATGAAGTGGTCGTTCCTGGCGCCGCCCAAACCCGCCTACCTCGTGATCAACGGGGACGAGTCGGAACCGGGGACGTTCAAAGACCGTCAGCTTCTCGAGCGCGACCCCCACTCGGTCGTCGAGGGGATCATCATCACCGCCGTCGCCAACGAGGTTCACCACGCCTTCGTCTACATCCGCGGGGAGTACCCGAAACCGGCTCGCCGGCTGCAGCGGGCCGTGGACGAGGCCTATGCGAAGGGGTTCCTCGGCAAAGGCATCTTCGGGACCGATTACGACCTCGAGGTCACCGTCCATCTCGGCGGGGGGGCGTACATCTGCGGTGAGGAGACGGCGCTCATCAACTCGCTGGAGGGTCGACGGGGCGAGCCGCGCCTCAAACCGCCCTATTTCCCGGCGGCCAAGGGTCTGTACATGCAGCCGACCATCGTCAACAACGTCGAAACGGTGGCCAATCTGCCGCACATCCTCTCGATGGGCGTGGACGCATACAAGGCTCTCGGTCACGAGGCCGACACCGGGACGTTCCTCTTCTCCGTCTCCGGCCATGTGGTCAAGCCCGGAAACTACGAATTGCCCCACGGCATCACCTGGCGCGAGCTGATCTTCGACATCGCCGGCGGAATCAGGGACGGAAAGAAGCTCAAGACCTGGATTCCGGGCGGCGCCTCGGCGCCCTGGTTCGTGCCCGAGGACCACCTCGACCTCGAGATCACCAAGGACGCCACCGGTCGAGCCGGCTCGATGCTGGGCTCAGGGGCGGTCGTGGTCATGGACGAGACCACCTGCGTCGTGCAGGCGGCGGAGAGGATCGTGCGGTTCTTCTCACACGAGTCATGCGGGCAGTGCACCCCGTGTCGAGAAGGGACCACCTGGCTCGAGATGATCCTGAAGCGGATCGAATCCGGACACGGCCGACCCAACGATGTCGACGTGCTGCTCGACGTGTCGGACAACATCTCGGTCGGACTCGCCTGGCCGCCGAAGATGACCACCATCTGCCCGCTCGGGCCTTCGGCGGTGTCACCGATCATCTCGATCACCAAGTATTTCAAGGACGAGGTCATGGCACACATCCACGGCGGCGGCTGTCCGATCGGAAAGAGCCACTGATGCCGGCGGTGAGCAGGGGAGAGCGGTCGTGAGCGAACTCGTCACCATCAAGGTCGACGGCCAGGACTACGAGGTCCGCAAGGGCGAGCTGATCATCCAGGCCGCCCAGGACAACGGCACGTACATCCCCAGGTTCTGCTGGCACCCACGAATGAATCCCGTCGGGATGTGCCGGATGTGTCTCGTGGAGATCGAGACGCCGCGGGGGCCGCTGATGGTGACGGCGTGCACCAACCCCGTCGCCGACGGCATGGTGGTCGACACCAAGAACCCCGCAGTGAAGAAGGCTCAGGAGGGGATCCTCGAGTTCCTCCTCGCAAACCATCCGCTCGACTGTCCGGTGTGCGACAAAGGCGGGGAGTGCCCACTGCAGGACCAGGCGATGGCATACGGACCCGGCGAGTCCCGGTTCGTGGAGGAGAAGCGGCACTACGAGAAGCCGATCCCCATCTCGGATCTGGTGCTGCTCGACCGCGAACGGTGCATCCTGTGCGCACGCTGCACCCGGTTCTCGGATGAGATCTCGGGTGATCCGCTGATCGAGTTCAAGGACCGCGGCAATGCCACCCAGGTCAATACCTTCCCCGACCTGCCGTTCTCGTCGTACTTCTCGGGCAACACCGTGCAGATCTGCCCGGTTGGAGCGCTCACCGCGACTGCCTACCGGTTCCGGGCCCGGCCCTGGGATCTCCAGATGGTCGAGTCCACTTGCGCCCATTGCTCGTCCGGCGATCGGATCGCGATCCATGCCAGCCAGAACGAGGTCCTGCGGTTCGTCGGGGTCGACTCCGATGCCACCAACCACGGTTGGCTTTCGGACAAGTGCCGGTTCGGCTTCGAGTACCTCAACTCGCCCGACCGCCTGACGGTTCCCCTCGTGCGCAACGAAGCCGGGGTGCTCCAGGAGTCCACCTGGTCGGCGGCCCTGGAAGTGGTGGCCGCTCGGCTGGGTGAGGCGCGGGACAAGGGGTCGGTGGCTGCGATCGGCGGAGCGCGGGGGACGAACGAAGACGCCTACGCCCTCTCCAAGTTCATGCGAGTCGTCTTCGGCTCGAACGACGTCGATGCCCAACTCGACGACGGTCTCGACCCCCAGTTCCTGGCGGCGACGGTCGATCGGGCCCGTATCGACGACCTCGAACGGGCGAAGGCGATCCTCGTGTGGGGTCCCGACCTGAAAGAGGAGCACCCCACGCTCTATCTCCGGGTCCGCCGGGCCGCCCAGGAACTCGGCGCCAAGCTGGTGGTCGTCCACCCGCGAGCCACTGGTCTCGACGATCGTGCTGCCCACAAGCTCACGTACAAGCCGGGGTCCGGCTCGTCGCTTCTGGCGGAGATCACCGCCGGCGAACACCCCGAGGTTTCGGCGGCCTTGGCCGAGGGGCCGGTGGTCGCCCTCGTTGGTCGGACCGGCCTCACCGAGGATCCGCGGTTGGCCGAGGCGGTGGCGGCGTTCGCCCGCACCTTGCCCGACGCCAAGCTCCTGCCGCTGGCCCGGCGTTCGAACGTCTATGGAGCGCTCGACATGGGGCTCGCGCCCACCCTGCTGCCGGGCCGGGCGTCCGTCTCGGGGATCGGATGCGCCAACCTGCTCGAGGCCTGGGGCGAAATGGACTCGAAGCCGGGACGGGGGGCCGCCGCCATCCTCGCCGCCGCCGGGTCGGGTGAGGTCGCTGCGATCGTCCTCGCCGGTTCCGATCCCGTGCGAGACATGCCGGATGGTGAGGCCGCTCGCCAAGGCCTCGAGTCCGCCGGATTCGTGGTCTCGATCGACCTGTTCCTCAACGACTCCCATGCCTTGGCCGATGTCGTCCTCCCCGCCGAGGGTTTTGCCGAGAAGGAAGGCACCGTCACCAACGTCGAGGGAAGGGTGCAGAAGGTCAACCGGATCGTGCCCGGTCCGGGTCAGTCTCGGCCCGACTGGTCGATCATCGACGACATCGCCCGGTGGATGGGTCACGATCTCGGTCTCCACTCCGGCGCCGAGATCTTCAAGGAGATCGCCCACGTGGCCCCGGCCTACGAGGGTCTCAGCTGGGACCTGCTCGACTGGGACGAGCGCGACGGGGTCGTGGCGCCGCATGGGGAAGCCGGTTCGCCCATTCAGCACATTCCGGTGGCGACGACCGTCCCCGAGATGACCTCCGATCTAGTACTCCACTCGGCCCGGGTCATGTACGACGACGGCGTCCTGATGCAGCACTCTCCGTCCCTCAAGCCGCTGGCGCCGGGGGGATCCGTGGCATTGAACCCTGAAGACGCCGGCCGTCTCGGTCTCGCAGAGGGGGCGACCGCCACGGTCGCGACCGGGACCGCCTCGGTCGATCTCCCGGTGCGTTTGGATGGCTCGCTCCTGCCGGGTGTCGTCTACGTGCCGCTGAATCAGCGCGATGTCCCCGGTCTCGGCTCGAACCCGAAGGTGACGGTCACTGCCGCCGGCTGAGCACCTCACCCCTTCTTCCCCGTTCCTGTGTCGGTTGTTGACGGTGTGCGTCGGTGAGGGGGGGGGAGGTTGGGGATCACGGTTCGTAGAGGTCCAGAACCACCTCGGTGATCCGGTTGTCGGCGTCGAGCCGCACCACGAGGTCGAACCACATCAGACAGCTGTCGATCCCGATCGGCCGGATGTGGATCGGCATCGGCGACACCTCCTCGCCGGGCCAGAAGTCGATCGGGGGCGATGCGCAATGGTCGACCGCACGAGCTTCTGCCACCGAATAGTGCTGGTTGCGGCGCAGCCGGTCCAGGAGGTCGAATGGGCCCGAGTAGCCGTTGAACTCGTCGGCGTCGACCACCCAGGCCTCCGGCGAGGCGAGCTGGCTCGCCGGAACGCTGACCGACTCGACAAGGCCCAACCGCAGCGTCACCGCGTCGGCCAGCGGCCACGGGTTGCCGCCGGTCGCGAATCCGGCCAGAGCCGCTGCGACCGTGTTGCCCAGCTCGGAAGGTGCCGAGACGCCACTGCCGGCCTCATCGACCGTGAACGGGATGTCGAGGGTGCGGGGCTGGTCGGAGCCGCCGTCTCCGGTGAGGGAGATCACGTAGTCGCCCGGTTCGAGCCCTTCGGCCCGGACCGCGAACCGCCCCCAGGCCTCCGTCCAGTCGTTGGTCATCACCGCGTAGGTGTCGCCCCGCACCGTCCCGAGGAAGCTGCTCCCCGACCAGATCGCTTCGACCGGGTTGCCACTCGAGTCCAGCACGGTCGCGCCTAGCGTGGCCTCGAACGGCCGGGCGATCCCGATGACCTCGATCGATCCGGCCGCCGCGAAGGGTTCGGCCGTCAGCTGGATGCCGGCGCCGGACGGTGGCAGGGTCTGCGAGCCACCCTCGAGATCGATCACGAGCCAGCCTTCGAACGTTCGCACCGTCACCTGGTCGGCGGGGAGCAACGACATGAGTCCGAGGCCCAGATCGGGCTGGCGGACCACGAACACTCCGTCTGCCTGGGTCGCGGCCGGCCACGCCGCCGCGCTGTCGGGGAGGGCGATCGACAGGGGCCAGGGGCTGATCCGCTCCTGCCAGGAGGGAGGTGTGGTGAGCAGGTCGCCGGTGACACCGGTCCACTCGAAAGCGCCGGTACCGAATCCGAATCCGACGACGATGCGCACGCAGTTCGCCGTCAACCGGGCGGTCTCGAGCGACGAGACATAGCTCACGCCGCCTTGCCCGCCTCCGAATTCCGACTCGCCCGAGCAGGCCGGCAGGTCACTCTGCCCCACGGAGATCCCATCCTCGAGCGGCAGCAGGTAGGCCGCGTTCACCCAGCCGCTGGGATTCGAACCCTCGAGCGGCTCGGCCGGGCTGACCCCGGGGAGCGGGTGCAGCAACTCGACCTCATACCAGGTGGCTCCGTCCTCGGTCGTGTCGCTGGCGCCGGTCCAGGCGAGGCCCCGGTACGTCGGCGGGAGCTTGGCGAGCAGGTCGTTTCCGACGCCGGGGCCCCGGCGGACGTTGAGGAACGGGTCGGAGGTGTCCGCAGCCACCCGCTCGGTGTCGACCCGGAATCGGTTGAGGTCCACCGTGCTCGGGGTGGTGGTCGACGATGTGCCCGGTTCGGAGGTGGGCGGCACGCTGGTGACGGCCGTGGTGTTGGTCGCGGGTGGCACCGAGTCGGGTGGGTCGCCGGGGAGCAGTTGTAGAAGCGCGATCCCGCCGATCACCGCCGCGACGGCCATGGCTCCGGCCAGGGCAGGCACGAAACGCGCCGTGCGCCCTGTCGTCAACGGCCGGGTGGGCTCGAGCGGCACCCGGTCCGAGAGCTCTTCGAATGCGGCTCGGATGCGGTCTTCGGGGTTCATCGTTCATCCTCCAGCATCTCCATCAACGCCTTGCGGCCCCGGTGCAGATGCACCTTGGCGGTGGCCTCGGAACATCCGAGAGCCTCCGCGATCTCGGTCACCGATCGGTCCTCGAGGTAGTGGAGGGCGATCGCGGCTCGTTGGTTGCCCGGAAGCCTGCGGACCGCCGCCCACACCTCGTCGTGTGGTTCGGCCGGGGCCGGCACCACGGCCGGCGGCCCGAGCTTGAGCCGGGCCTTGACGTCGAGCGCCAGTCGGCTCCGGGTCGAGAGCGCCAGGTTGATCGTGACCCGGCGCAGCCAGGCGCCGGGCTTGTCGTACTCGGAGATCTGCTCCCATTTCCGGTGCGCCCTCGACATTGCCTCCTGGGCGATGTCTTCGGCCTGGAGATGGCTGCCGGTGACGGCGGCGGCGAGCTTCACCATCGGGGAGAACTCCCGGCGGTAGAAGGCTTCAAACGACCCGTTCGCCTCCATCGGCCTCATGACTCGAAGTGTGGCACTCACAACCCTCACACCGTCGGAACCCGGTTCTGGTTTACCGGCCCTTTCAGGGTTGGTGGCCGGAGCGTTTACCGTGCATCCGACATGATTCCCTATCTGCTCGCTGCTGAAGCATCGACGGGCGCCCTGCGCCGCTTCGACGTGCCCGGATGGCTCTGGGTCGCGTTCCTCGTCGGGGTCGCGCTCTTGCTCCTTCTCGACCTGTTCGTGTTCCATCGCGAGGCACACGAGATCTCGATGCGAGAGGCCTCCATCACCTCCGCCGGTTGGATAGCCCTCGGTGTCGCCTTCACCGGGGTCGTGTGGTGGACCCTGGGCTCAGAGGCGGCCGGGCAGTACATCACCGGCTACGTGATCGAGAAATCGCTGTCCGTGGACAACGTGTTCGTCTGGGCGGTCGTCTTCTCCTATTTCGCCGTGCCGAACAAGTTCCAGCACCGCGTCCTCTTCTGGGGGATCTTCGGGGCACTGGTTCTCCGGGCGATCTTCATCTTTGCCGGGGTGGCCCTGCTCGAGAGGCTCGACTGGCTGTTGTTCGTGTTCGGAGGCCTCTTGCTGTACACCGCGTGGAGGGTCTGGTCTCATGCCGGTGAGGAGATCCATCCCGAGCGCAACCCGGTCCTCAAAGTGGTTCGGCGGTTGGTGCCGGTGACGTCGACGTTCGACGGCCAGAAGTTGTTCACCCGGGAGAACGGCCGCCGGCTGGCAACTCCGCTGTTCGTGGTGCTGGTGGTCGTCGAGGCGACGGACGTCGTCTTCGCCGTGGACTCCGTGCCCGCCATCCTCGCCGTCAGCCGGGATCCGTTCATCGTCTTCAGCTCCAACGCCCTCGCCATCCTCGGGCTTCGGGCGTTGTACTTCCTGCTCGCCGGCGCCCATGACAGGCTCGTGTACCTGAGCCAGGGTCTGGGGATCATCCTCGCCTACGTCGGCTTCAAGATGATCCTGTCGCATTGGTATCACATCAACTCGTACCTGTCCCTCGCCATCATCGCCGTCATCCTCACGGTCACGGTTGTGCTGTCGTTGAGGGCGAGCAAGGAATCCGAGGAGGTGGCGGTATGACGTACACGATCGTGGTCGGGACCGATGGCTCCGACAACGCCCAGCGCGCAGTGGAAGTGGCGGCCGATCTCGCCTCGCGACTGGGGGGCGAAGTGGTGCTCGTGCACACCTTCGAGCCGCTGGCTCATCTCGACCGACTCGGGCCGGACGGGGGATTCAGCGAGGTCGAGGCGCAGGTGACGGAGACTCTCGAGAACGAATGGGCGGCTCCGGTCCGGGATCGGGATGTCGGTCTCAGGACCCGGGTGGCCCATGGCAGCCCCGCCGAGGTGTTGCTGGACCTCGCAGACGAGGAGGACGCCGATCTCATCGCGGTCGGGGCCCGCGGGATCGGCCGTTTGCAGATGTTGACGATGGGCAGCACTTCTTCGAAGGTGGTGCAGGCCAGCACGAGACCGGTGCTGGTGGTCCCGACGCCGGGCTGATCGATGTCCCCGCCGGCTTCGACATCGCCGGCTCTTCTCCCGCCGGCACGAGTCGTGGTCGTCGGCGCCGGCCTCGCCGGTCTGGTCGCAGCCCGACAACTTCGCAGCCACGGATGCCACGTCACCGTGTTCGAAGCACGGAATCGCCTGGGTGGGCGGGTGTGGAGTGCCAGGCTCGACAACGGCGCCGTGGTGGAACTGGGGGGCGAGTGGATCGACGAGCACGACACGCCTCTGCTCGACCTGGTGCGTGAGGTCGGCCTGGAGGCGGTCGACACCGGGCTGGATTTCGCGGTCCGCACCGCCGTCCCCGGCCCGGAACCGACAAATCCGGCGCAGATCGATGCCATGGCCATGGCCCGTTCCCATCTCGAGGCCGGTTTCGGCGCCGGGATCTCGGCTGCCGAGTTCCTGGACGCTCTCCGGTTGTCGAACCCGGTCCGCGAGTTGTTGAGGGCCCGTCTCACCGCCTCGTGGGCGGTGGACCTCGACCGGGTGCCGGCCGACGACCTCCAGCACTCCTTCGCTCTTGCGGACGGTCGGAGGTACTTCCGGATCGACGGCGGGAACCAGCGACTGGCCGAGGAACTCGCCTCCGGACTCGACGTCGAGACCGAAATGCGGGTGATCCGGGTCGGGAGGGGTGCCGGGGGCCTGGAGGTGGCCGCCACCGGCCGGGCCGGAAGTGTCGAGCTGGCATGTGATGCGGTCGTGGTCGCGGTGCCGGCGTCGCTGGTGGCGGGGATCGATCTCGGAGCCGTGGTCCCCGGGTCGATTCGAGCCGTCTGGGCCCGGGTCCCGATGGGCCGGGCCGCCAAGCTCGCATTCGCTGCCGCCGACCCGCCGCTCGTGGCTGTCCAGCCGACCACCTCGAGCTGGTGGGCGTGGTCGGGGCTGGAGAGCGACGGTTCGATCCGCCGGGCGATCACTGCCTTCGCCGGATCTGCCGGCACCTTGGCCGAACTCGAGGTTGCCGGGGGCGTCTCCACCTGGGCAGAGGCGGTGTCGAGTGTTTTGCCCTCGGTGCGGTTGCTGGGTGAGCCGCTGATGTACGACTGGTCGGTAGATCCCTGGAGTCGTGGTTGTTACTCCGCAGTGGGCGATCGGGTTGCGGTCGATGCGGCCTGGAACCCTGGCAGCGGAGTCGTGTTCGCCGGCGAGCACACGAACGGATCGGGAACCATGAACGGCGCGGTCTTGTCGGGGCTCCGCGCCGCCCGGGCATTGTTGGCAACGTACTGAGTTCGCCCGACTCGGAGGGTGAACGATGGCCGGCGACTGGCAGCCGACGTCCGGCGTCGCCCGGCCCGAGGCCGGCCGGATGAGTTTGTTCCCCTTGCTCGCCGATCCCTATCCTCGGCCCTCGCTGTGATCATCCGGGCTCGTTGATGGAACTCGCCGACTTCTTGATCGTGATCGGCCGCGTCCTCGCGGTCTTTGTCCTGTTGATGCTGCTCACGCTCTTGAACGTCTGGCTCGAGCGGAAGGTCGTCTCCTGGATGCAATCCCGGATCGGACCCGATCGGGCCGGCCCGTTCGGCATCCTCCAGACCCTGGCGGATGGGCTCAAGCTGTTCTTCAAGGAGCAGGTGACCCCGAACAAGGCCGAGCTCGGGATGTATCTGCTGGCGCCGTTTCTGGCGGCGATTCCGGCCTTTCTCATCTTCATGGTGGTTCCGTGGGGGGCACCCTTGACCATCGCCGGTCGCGAAGTGCCGTTGCAGGGAGCCGAGCTGAACGTGGGAATCCTGTTCATCCTGGCGATGTCCTCGATGGCGGTGTACGCGGTGGTGCTGGCCGGATGGTCCTCGGGATCGAAGTACCCGCTGCTCGGTGGGGTGCGGGCGACCGCCCAGGCGATCTCCTACGAAGCCGCCCTCGGGTTGGCGATGGTCTCGGTGGTGCTGTTCACCTCGAACCAGGGCGGCGGTTCGGGGACCCTCTCGCTGTCCGAGATCGTGGCCCGCCAGGGTGGACAGCTCCGCAACACGTTCCCGGAGCTACCCGCCGTTCTCGGCTGGCTGCCGAACTGGAACCTGTTCGGCCAGTTCGGGGCCTTCATCATCTTCTTCATCGCCGCCGTCGCCGAGACGAACCGGGCGCCGTTCGACCTGGTCGAGGCCGAGCAGGAGCTGGTCGGTGGATTTCACACCGAGTACTCCGGGATCCGGTTCGCCATGTTCTTCCTCGCCGAGTACATCAACATCTTCTCGATGTCGGCGATCGGGGCGACTCTCTTCCTCGGGGGCTGGCAGGGGAACACGTTCGTTGGTCTCGTGCCTGGATGGGTGTCTGCCATCCTCCCCACCGTGTGGTTCCTGCTGAAGTCGTACCTGATCGTCTTCATGTTCTTCTGGCTCCGGGCGACACTGCCGCGACTGAGGTATGACCAGCTCATGCAACTCGGCTGGAAGCGGCTCATTCCCGGAGCGCTCGCCTGGTTGGGTGTGACCGCGGTGCTGTCGGCGCTGTACCAGTTCGGACTTCCGGGAGGGGCGTGACATGGGATTGATCCGCGAGATCATCAAGGGCCTCAAGGTCACGGGCAGCCATCTGTTCGAAGACCCCGTCACCATCAAGTACCCGGAGGAGTTCCGGGTGAAGCCGCAGCGGTTCCATGGGCGCCATGTGCTCAACCGGTACCCGGACGGCATGGAGAAGTGCATCGGCTGTGAGCTGTGCGCCGGCGCCTGCCCGGCTCGCTGCATCTACGTGCGGGGACAGGACAACCCGATCGACGAGCCGGTGAGTCCCGGTGAACGCTTCGGATTCGTCTACGAGATCAACATGCTGCGCTGCATCTTCTGTGCGCTCTGTGTCGAGGCCTGTCCGACCGAGGCGATCACTATGACCCATCTCTTCGAGATGTCACCCGTCTCCCGGGAAGATGGGATCTACACCAAGGACGAACTGCTGATGACGCCGGACGGCGGCGTACCCCACATGTTCGCCGACGATCCGTACGCCGACTACGACGAGCTCCAGGTGGCCGACGGTTGGGTGCGGGCGACCGCCCCGTCCGGTTCCGCCGCCTACGAGGGTGTGCAGATGTGGCAGGGGACCCCGGGGCCGGCGTCGTGGGATCCCGAGCCGAGCCAGGAAGAGCGGGACGCCTGATGATCGAACTGCTCTTGTTCGCCGTCCTCGGACTGACGTCGCTCGCCGGCGCGGCGACGGTGGTCTTGGCGAGAAACCCCGTCCATGCCGCGATGGGTCTGCTCGGAACCCTGTTCTCGCTGGCGGTGATCTATGTGATCAACCTCGCCCACCTGGTGGCGGCGGTTCAGGTGATCGTCTACGCCGGTGCGGTGATGACCCTGTTCCTGTTCGTGATCATGATGATCGGCGTCGATCAGGCTGAAGACGCCGGCGAGACGTTGCCGCGCCAGCGGCTGTACATCGGATTGCTGTCACTTGCGATTGTCGTCACCGGGGGAGTGCTCGCCATCGGGGGGAGATTCGCCTGGGCCCCCGGCTCGCAGGGGGTCGCTCCGATCCCCGGCCCGATCGAAGACCTGGCCGATCGTCTGTTCTCCACCTGGGTCTTGCCGTTCGAGGCGACGGCTCTTCTCCTCACCATCGCCGCCGCCGGCGCCATCGCTCTCGCCTACTACCGCAGGGATGGGAGCACCGAGGAATGATCGTCACCGCCGGTTGGTACATGACGCTCGCCGCGGCCCTCTTCTCGATCGGGCTGGTCGGGATCCTCGTCCGCCGCAACGCACTGATCATGTTCATGTGCGTCGAATTGATGCTCAACGCGGTCAATCTGACGTTCGTTGCGGCCGGCCGGGCTTGGGGGTCGCTGGAGGGACAGGTGTCGGTCTTCTTCGTTCTGGTGGTCGCCGCCGCCGAGGTCGTGGTCGGGTTGGCGATCATCGTGGCGATCTTCCGGAAGCGGTCGACGGCCAATGTCGATGTGCTCGCAGAGTTGAGGGGCTGACGCCGTGGACGCCGTCATCGACTATCTGTGGCTGATCATCGCCTTCCCGCTGGCCGGAGCGATCGTTCTCCACTTCCTGGGTCGTTTCATCGGCGAACCGCGCTCCGGATGGCTGGCCGCGGCCGCCATGGCTGCTGCGTTCGGGGTGGGTCTCGTCGCGGCGGTCCCATTCATCACCGGCGAGGTGCACCATGCCGAG
>JBFHRE010000007.1:0-38532 GCA_041591895.1 Acidimicrobiia bacterium | reverse complement strand
GGGGGTCCGGCGCCCCCCACCGCGGGGTCTGTCTTCAGCTCAGGGGGCCGAAATGATCTCGAAACGTGGCTGCGCGAAGTCGGGCGGCAGGTAGTTCTCGTTGTCCGGGTTGAGATTGGACATGAACTCCCACACCTTCCGCTCTGCTTCCACCCATTCCTCGTCGAGGTATACCGACTTCACGAACCAGTCGCTTTCGCCGGACATGAAGTCGATCATCCAGTCGATGTCGGCCGGATCCTCCACGGAGAAGTGCTGCGGGTAGTTGGCGATGATCTCCGCCTTGTTCTCCTCCCACAGTTCGATTCCGCGTTGCCAGAGGGCGAGGAACGCCTCCGCTGCCTCCGTGTTGTTGTCGTAGAACTCCTCGGTGGCGGTGAAGAGGTTGGACATCACGTGCCCCTCGGTACCGCCCAGCCCTGAGAACTGGTTGTAGAGCTGGAACGGCATCAGCCCGTCGTACATCAGCACCAGTTCGCCTGTGCGTAGATACGGTGCTGCCGCTTCGGGGATGATCACTGCCGCTTCGCAGTCGCCGTTGAGCAGGTTCTGCGGGTTGACGAAGTGGTCGTTGACGATGAGGTTGTAATCACCGCCGCCCACCCGGTAGTCGATTCCGTGCAGCTCCATCATCGCCACGGACCAGAACTGGGTGTTGGACACCGGGCTGCTCACGCAGACGTTCGAGCCGGCCGGGACGTCGGTGAGTTGCGTGTAGCCGGTGTCGGCTCGAGTCATCATCGGTGATCGCTGGAAGTTGTACTTCCCGAAGGTGACCGTCTTGATTCCGGTCTCCTTCTCCAGAACGGGGATCTCCTGTGTCCCCATCGAAACGATGTCGCCGTGGCCACCCGCGAAGTAGGTGAACTCATCCCAGGTCGAACTCGTCACGATCCGGGTGTTGTGCTCTTCCTCCCACTCGACGATCACGCCCGTGTCGTTCATGTAATCCCACACCGGATCGGGAGCAAAGGCGAAGCGAATCACCGTTCTGGCTTCGCCGTCGCCTTCTCCTCCGGCAGGGTCGGCGCTGCCGCAGGCCGTCACGATCAGGGCGAGCGCCCCGATCAGCGCCGTCAGGCGCCATGTCGGTTTGCCTCTCACTTGCACCTCCAGGTCGGTGGTTTCTGCGGCCCGAAGTCGGGCCTGAAGTGGATCGTATATCAAATAATCAATAGCATGCACGGGAGATCGAGACTTTTTCGGTCGAGTCGAGAAATCTCGGGGGCTTGCCGATGCGGGTCGTCATCGACAATGTGTCGTTCTCTTACCCTACGCCCGAAGGGTCGGTGGTGGTGCTCCGATCTTTTGCCGTCGACATCGCCGCCGGTTCCATGCACGCCGTGGTCGGGCCCAGCGGGTGCGGGAAAACCACGTTGCTGCGGCTGATCGCCGGCGTCGAGCGACCGACCGTCGGCACCATCCAGCTACTTGGCACACCCCGTTTCGGACACCGAACCGCAATGGTGTTCGAGTCGCCCCGCCTGATTCCGTGGTGGACGGTCGAGCGAAACATCGGGATCGGCCTCGAGTTCGGGGGGCGACCGAAGGCCATCCGGGATCGTGTGCGCGACCTCTACAGCAGTCATGTCGGCCTCGGTGGATTGGGGAAGCGATGGCCCGATCAGCTGTCGCTCGGACAGCAAACGCGCGCCGGTCTGGGACGAGGTCTTGCCCATGAGGCCGATGTGCTTCTCCTGGACGAGCCCTTTGCTCATCTCGACGCCATCTCCCGCCGCAGACTGAGTGCCGAGACGGAGCGGATGTGGATGGCGGACGGACGGACGGCGGTGATCGTTACACATGATGTCGAGGAGGCGGTGCTCCTGTCCGATCGGGTGACCGTGATGAGAGGGGGGCCGGGTCCGGCCCTGGAGACCATCGAGGTGGACGCCGGGAGGCCTCGACGAGATCTCGAACACCCCGGGCTGCGCTCGGCAGTGGGAAGGGTCTGGGATGCTCTGGAACGCGCCGCAAGAGATGAGGGGTCGCATGGCTGAGGTGGGATTGATCGGACTGGGCCGGATGGGGCTGCCGATCGGACGGCGATTGGTGGAGCGGGGTGTCGATCTGGTCGGATTCGATATGTCCTCCGCGGCGCAGGCGAGGGCGGCCGAGGCAGGAATACGCCTGGTCTCCGATCCGGCGGACCTGGCGGCGTGCGAGTTCGTTCTCTCTTCGCTCCCCGACACCGCGGCGGTCACAGCGGTGTTCGGTGGACAACTGGGTCTCCTGACCCGGTTGGCGCCGGGAGCGGTGTGCCTCGATCATTCGACGATCTCGGTCGCAGGCTCCGTGGCGCTGGCCGCGTTCGCAGCGGATCGGGGGATCGCATTCCTGGATGCACCCCTCGGCGGAACCTCGATTCATGCCGAAGCAGGCACTCTGGTGGTCATGGTGGGCGGCGATTTGGCCGCCCTGGAGAGGGCGAGGCCGTTGCTCTCCGCATATGCGTCCGAAGTGAGACATCTCGGGCCGAGCGGTTCCGGTCTGGAGGTCAAGCTCGTGACCAACCGGCTGCTCACCACCCATCTGGTGGCCATCGGCGAAGCGCTCGTCGCGCTCCGGGCTGCCGGTCTCGATGTGGAACTGTGCCTCGATGTGCTCCGGGCGGGTCCGGTACCGCGGCTGCTCGACTACAAGGCCGGCCCGATGGCGAGTCGGGATTTCACGCCCCGTTTCACGGTCGCGCTGATGAGCAAAGACCTACGCCTCGCGGCCGAGCGTCGGCGGGCGGGCCAGGTCACCGAGTCGGCATCCGAGTTGATGTTCGCAGCCGAGGCGGCCGGGTTCGGCGAGTTGGATATCGGGGTCGTGATCGACGTGATCCAGTCGGCGGCTAACCAGGTTCAGGGATCCTGAGCAGTCGGGTGGCGTTGCCTCCGAGGATCAGGCTCCGGTCGGCGTCGGTGAGCCTCGCTTCGGCCAGGAAGCCCAGAGGGTCGGTGGGTCCCATGTCGAAGGGATAGTCGGTACCGAGCAAGACGTGCTCGGCGCCGAACTCGGCGACCAGATATTCCACCTCGGAGGGTCGGAATACGGTCGTGTCGTAATAGAGCCTTCTGAGGTAGGTGCTCGGTAGATCGGGGATGTTGCGTCGGGTCTCCGGCCGCACCCGATATGCGTGGTCTGTTCGCCCGAAGTAGAACGGGAGGTATCCGCCGCCATGGACCACGAGCAGCTTCAAGGTCGGAAACCGCTCGAACACCCCACCCAAGATCATCCGGGACACGGCGACCGTCGAGGCGAGTGGCATGCACACCACGTTGATGAGGTAGTAGTCGTCCATTCGCGAAGGCTCGGTCCAGCCATGGGGATGGAGAATCGCCAGGAGGTCGAACTCGCAGGCCACGGCCCACACCGGGTCGAAGCGGTGGTCGTCCAGGTCCCCGCCGTTGATATCGGCGTTGATCTCGAACCCGTTCATCCCCAACTCGACGTGAGCCCTTCGCAGTTCCCTCGCTGCCGGCTCGGGGTGGTCCATCGGAAGGTTTGCCACCGCGACGAAGCGTTCAGGTGACTCTGCGGCCATCTCGGCCATCCGGTCGTTCTGCATCGCCGCCACCCGCGACCCGGTCACTGCATCCAGCCAGTAGAAGTACTGCGGGGGGGCGATGGCCAGGACCTGGGTGTCGACGCCCTGGAGGTCCATGTCGGCCATCCGTTCGCCGGTGGTGACGAACTTCGCCGCCTGCGTCGCCCTCAATTCGCGGTTGTAGCGGGTGCTTTCCTCGGGCTGGATCTGCATCCGCGGGTCGAACTCGGGCCGGAACAGCGGGCGGGCGATGTCGGCTGCCGCAGGCACCTCCACGTGGGAGTGGACATCGACCACTCGAACCGGGGGTTTGGCGGCTTGGGATGCGGTCCACTTCGGGCCAAGCTCCTGCCACCAGGGGTCCGGGCGGGCGGGTGTCTCAGCCCGTCCCGTGGGCATTGCGTCGTCGGCCAAATCGTTTCCGGTCATGCCGCGGTTGGTTCAGGGGACAAGCCGACAACCCTCGCTCGGGGTGCCGAGCCTAATTGGGGAGCACTCCTGGAGGCGGTCGAGCCACCAAAACGCGACCGGTGCCGCAGTGGACGCAGCTGACCGTCGATCCATATGCTGCCCGGCCATGTCTCCTCCACCCTCTCCGCCGAGACGCTCGATCCATCCCATCGGAGTTGCGCGTTCGCGTTGGGAGCGTCTGGCGATCGCGATATCGGTGGGGGCGATGGGCACGCTCGGGTTCTCCATCACGGCTCCGTTGCTCCCGGATCTGGCCGACGCCCTCGGAGTGGACCGGGCCTCCATCGGCCTCGTCCAGGCGGCGGTGTCGATCCCGGGCGTGCTGCTCTCGGCTCTCATCGGCTATCTCGCCGACCGCCTGGGCAGGAGACGGGTGGTTCTGGTCAGTCTGGTGTTGTTCACGATCTTCGGGGCGCTGGGGTACGTGGCCCGGTCCTACTGGATGCTGGTCGGGGTGCGCGTTCTCCAGGGTGTGGGGACCTCAGGCATCCTCGGATTGTCCATCGTCGTGGTGGGCGACTTGTTCGAAGGGCCGGAACGCACCCGCGCGATTGGATACAACCTGACCGGGCTGACGTTGGTGAACATGCTGGGGCCGATCGCATCCGGCTTCCTGGGCACCTCGAACGTGTTTCGCCCGTTCCTGATCTTCCTGATCGGCATCCCCCTCGGCATCTGGGCGAGCCGGATGCCGGTCGAGCCGGCGAGGAAGGTCGTCTCCGCCCTGCGTCACGCGGGCGACCTCGTCGTAGCCCTCCGCGGCAACCGGCAGCTGGTCGACTTCGCCGGAGTCCTGGTGGCATCGATGGGGGCGACCGTCCTGCTCCACGGGTTCGGATACACGACGACCCCGCTGTTCCTCGACTCGGTGTTCGGGATCGGTGCCGACGGCCGGGGACTCATCATCGCCTCGTTTCAGGTGGGGACGGTGGTGGCGGCCGTCCAGATCGGCCGCCTTCGTGCCCGTTCGGGTGGCGCCCGGCTCGTCGACTGGTCGCTGCTGGCGATGGCGTTGGGGTCGGCGATCACGGCGCTGGCGCCGACGTGGTGGTTCGTGATGCTCGGCCTCGGGGTCAGCGGCATCGGTTTCGGGATATTCATTCCGCTCGCCCAGGATCGAGCCGCCACCGTGGGGGGTGACCTGTACCGCGGATTGACGGTGCTGACCTGGGTGACCTTCATCCGCGTCGCGCAGGTGGTGGGGCCTCCGCTCGGTTCGGGAATGGCGGAATCGGTGGGATCGCGGGTCACTTTCGCCCTCGCCGCCGTCGGGATGGCGATCGCAGCCGCGGTCTGGCGCCCGCTTCGTCGGCGGCTGAACGCCGACCCGCCCTCCGTGTATGTTGCATGATGTAGGATTCCCGCTTCATGAAACTCGTGACCTTCCAGGCCGGGGACCGGCGCACGATCGGTCTGCTCGAAGGAGAGCAGGTCGTCGATCTGGTCGCCGGTGATGATCGGTTGCCGGCCGATCTGGTCGATCTGATCGCTGCCTGGTCCTCCGACGCCGTCGCGGCGGCCGCTTCGACCGCACCCCGTATCCCGCTCTCCCAGGTCCGGCTCCTGGCTCCGATCCAGCCGAGGAAGAACGTGATCGCCGTCGGCAGGAACTACCGAGATCACGCCAAGGAGTTCTCGGACTCCGGCTTCGACGCCTCCGAGAAACAGATGATCCCCGATAACCCGGTCGTCTTCACCAAGGCACCGACCTCGGTGATCGGGCCGGACGAGGCGATCGTGCTCGCAAACGATCCGACGGGTACGACGGACTACGAGGGCGAGATGGCGGTCGTGATCGGCAAGCGGTGCAGGAATGCCGGCAGGCAGGACGCACTGTCGTACGTGTTCGGTTGGACGATCGTGAACGACGTCACGGCTCGTGACCTCCAGAAGCGTCACGTGCAGTGGTTCATCGGCAAGAGCCCCGACACGTTCTGCCCCATGGGCCCGTGCGTCACCACCATCGATGAACTACCGGACATCAGGTCGTCCTGGCTGACGACGACCGTCAACGGCGAGCCGAGACAGCGAGTTCAGGTCTCCGACCTGATCTTCGACGTGGAATCGCTCATCGTCACGTTGTCTGAGGTCATGACCCTCGAACCAGGCGACGTGATCGCCACCGGCACCGGTGTCGGCGTGGGGATCGGATTCGACCCGCCTCGATATCTCGAGCCCGGCGACGAGATCGCGATCACGATCGACGGGATCGGCACGCTCAGGAACCCGGTGGTGTGATGTCGGGTGGCGGGGGTCGGCGCGTGACTCGGGTTCACCGGAGCAGCGGATGACCGGCATCCCCACCTGCCTGCCACCCGTGAGGGAGACCCGCCGCCCGCGGCTGGACCTCCCTGTGGGTGCCACCGACACCCATACCCACGTGTTCGAGTCCAAGTACCCCCTTTCTCCCAATCGGGGGTACAACCCGCCGGACTCCACTCTCGAGGACCTCCAGACGTTGCATGGGGTTCTGGGGATCGACCGGGTGGTGCTGACCCAGCCCTCGGTCTACGGGACGGACAACTCGGCGATTCTCGACGCCGTGGCGGCGATGCCCGGGCGGTCGAGGGCGGTGGTTGCCATCGGCTCGACGATCAATTCGGCCGAGCTCGAGGATCTCCACCGGCGTGGGGCGCGCGGGATCCGGCTCAATCTCGACAACCAGGGCGGCATGCCGATGAGCCTTGCGGATGTCGGGAAGGTCGCCGCCGCGATCGAAGAACTCGGCTGGCACATCGAGTTCCTGTTCGCCGGCCACGACCTACCCGATCTGGTCGATTTGATCCGATCTCTGCCGGTGCCGGTGTGCATCGCCCATTTCGCCTATATGCCTGCCGGCGAGGGTGTCGAGTACCCCCCGTTTCGCTTGCTGGTCGAGCTCGTCCGGGAGGGGAACACATGGATCAAGCTGTCGGCACCCAACCGGCTCGGAGTCGGTGACCTCCCGCCCTGGGACGCAGTCGTCCCCCTCGCCCACACACTCCTCGAGGCGGACCCGGACCGGATGCTTTGGGGGAGCGACTGGCCGCACCCGAACAAGTTCGAAACACAGCCGAACGATGCGGATTTGCTCGAACAACTCGAGCTGTGGGCTCCGTCCCCGGAATTGCGTCGGAGGGTGCTGGTCGACAACCCGGCCGCCCTCTACGGATTCGACTCGTGACGCTGTCACTTGCAGTGGTCGGGCTGGGAATCATGGGTTCCCGGCTCGCGATCCGCCTTCTCGCTGCCGGTCACCGTGTCGCGGGCTTCGACGTGGACGAGGACCGGATGGGCGAGTTCGAGAAGGTCGGCGGGATTCGAGCCGGCTCGCCCGCGGAGGCCGCCCGCGGATGTCCGATCGTGATCCTCTCACTTCTCAACTCCGAGATCTCGCGTGAGGTCTGTCTCGGACCGGGAGGGGTCGTGGAGTGCGACGATCGCCCGCTGGTCGTTCTCGACACGACCACCGGCCGCCCGGCGGATGCCATCGAGATCGCCCGGACGTTGGGCGAGTCGGGGATCGATCATGCGGACATGACCCTCAGCGGCAACGCCGCAGTCGCCGAGCGGGGGGAGCTGGTCGTCATGTTCGGCGGTTCGGAGGCGGCCTTCCGGACCGCCCGTCCCGTGATAGACGCCATTGCCAGGTCGAGTCACCATGTCGGTGCGTCGGGGTCCGGTGCTCGCGCCAAGCTCATCGTCAACCATGTGCTGGCGGTCAACCGGGCCGCACTCGCCGAGGGCCTGGTGGCGGCGGAGCTTGCCGGGATCGACCTGGCCTCCATGCTGGAGGTGCTGGCAGATGGCGCCGCCTACTCGCGTGCCATGGACCTGTGGGGGGAGCGGATGGTGGAAGGAAACCACGATCGACCCAACGCGAGGCTCAGACAGAGCCTCAAGGACGCCCATCTGATCGTGGAGCACGCCTCCGAACTGGCGGCGCCTACGGACTTCGTTCGTTTGGTGGCGGCGACTTTGGAAGAAGGAGTCCTCAACGGTCTGGGAGACCTCGACAACTCCTCGGTGATCGAGGTCCTGCGGCGGCGGGCATCGATCGGAAGGGTGGCGCCCGTATCGGGGTCGGTGGCGGGATGATGGTCGGACCCGACGACCCGACTACACCGGAGGCATGGGCGCGACGCTGGAGCAGTTCGACCGTGCCGAAGCCTCCCGTGCCGACCGTCGACGTGCACACCCATGTGCTGATCCCCGACTCGGCGACACTCACCCGCCCCCATTTCCAACCCGAGTTGGACCCGAGAACCTTCTTCTCGTCCCCGATCACCAAGGAACTCAACAAGGAGTTCTATGACCGAGTGGCAGACAAGTACACCGACCCGGCCGCGCGGATCACTGACATGGATGCTCTCGGAATCGATGTTCAGCTGATCGGGCTGTCGCCGTTCCAGTACTACTACTGGGCGGATGCCTCGCTCGGGCCGCGGGTGGCGTCGATCCAGAACGAGGGCATCGCCCAGATGGTCCGGGAGGTGCCGCACCGTTTTGTCGGACTGGGCACCCTTCCCATGGCCCACCCGGAACTGGCGGTGGCAGAGGCCCGCCGGGTAGCAGAGGACTACGGGTTTCCGGGGGTGTATCTGGGGGCCGACGTCGGCGGGGTCGACCTCGACCATGAGATGTTCGAACCGGTGTGGCAGGTGCTCGAGGACCTCGGTCTGGTCGTGGTGCTGCACCCGGCCGGCTTCACTCAAGCCGAGCGGCTGACGGACTACTACCTCGTCAACGTGATCGGGATGCCGCTGTCGTCGACACTCGCAGTGACACGAATGATCCTCGGTGGTGTGTTCGAACGGCACCCGGGTCTCCGGATGCTCGTGGTTCACGGCGGCGGGTATCTCGCCTTCTACTCGGCGCGCACGGATCACGCCTTCCGTCACCGTCCTGAGTTGCGGGGCAACATCACCAGGCTGCCCTCGGAGTATCTCGGCCAGCTCTACTTCGACATCACCGTCTTCGATCCCGGCTCCGTCGAACTGCTGGTGCAGCGGTACGGGGCGGAGCACGTGCTCCTCGGCACGGACTACCCGTTCGACATGGGTCTCCCCGACCCACTTGCGCTGGTGGCGGAAACGCGGCTCACAGAGGGCGAGCGAGACCTGGTGGTCGGAGGCAGCGCCCGGCGGCTCTTCGGACTGGAGGCATGACCATGGCCCGCGTCGAGCTCATCTCGGAACGTTCCCAGGCATCGGGGCCGGAGCAGCAAGCCGTCTTCGATGCCGTGGTTGCGAGCAGGGGCCGGATGATCCGGCCTTTCGAGGTGCTGCTGCACACCCCCGCCCTTGCCTCGGCGCTCTCCGACCTGGGGGCGCACATCCGGTTCGCCGGGTCGTTGTCCGATCACGACCGCGAGCTGGCGATCATGACCGCCGCCGCCTATCACCGCTGCGAGTTCGAGTGGACCAGCCACCACGCGCTGGCTCTCGACAGTGGAGTGCGACCCGAGCTTCTCGAACACCTCCAGGGTGGGCAGCACACTCCCACCGAGTGGGAGTCAGCCCTCGTGGAGTTCGTCCGCGAGCTGTGTTCCCGGGCCGAAGTGTCGGATCGGGTGTTCGCTGCCGTGGCCGACGGCCTGGGTACCGAGGGTGTGGTCGAGCTCAGCGTTTTGATCGGGTATTACACGTTGCTCGGCTTTGTGATGGGGGCGGTCGAAGCCTGTTGACCGGACCGGCTCGGTGCGGGCGCATCGAACCGGGGGCGACACCCGGGAGGCGGTCCTGGCTGGTCTGTGATTGCCGGTCTGGGGATGGCCGGTCTGCGGATGGCCGGCTGGGCCAATAACATATATCCTGCACGATCTGTCCAGCGGGAGGTCCGGTTCGATGTTGTCCAAGGCGTGTGCCGTGCGAGATGCCGGCCCCGGCGGTGGAGCGCCCGGGCGGGTCTCGGCATCGCTCACGATCGACCTCCATTGTCATTGGGAGAGCCGGAGCGTGATGGACAAGATGCACGCCGAAGCCGATCGTCTCGGCAAGGTCTCGCTCAACATCGGGAGTGACCTCACCCGCGAGGTGAACCGCCGGCAGATGCAGTCCATCCGCCCCCAGATGGAGTCGGTCGAGGTCCGATTGGCGGACATGGATCGGATGGGCATCGACATCCAGGCCGTCGCCCACTTTCCGCCGCAGATGTACTACTGGGCGAGCCGGGAAGTAGCGGAACCTGTGTTCAGGGAGATGAACGACGACCTGGCGGCGATGGTCGCCACCCACCCCGACCGTCTGCTGGGCCTCGGGAACGTTCCCCTGCAAGACACCGACCTGGCGATCGCCGAGCTCGGTCACTGCATGGAGGTTCTCGGGTTCCGGGGGGTCCAGATCGCCACCCGGGTCGAGGACGAGGAGCTCTCCGCCCCCCGTCTCGAGCCATTCTGGGCCGAGGTCGAGGCACGCGGGGCAGTGGTCGTGATCCACTCGAACGGCCACGACAATGTCGGGCGACTCGACCATCATTATCTGATCAACGTGGTGGGTCATCCGATCGAGGGTGCGATCGCGGCCAGCCAGCTCATCTTCGGAGGGGTGCTCGAGCGGCACCCGGATCTCAAGGTCGTGCTGGTGCATGGCGGCGGCTATCTGCCTGCCTATGCGGCCCGGATGGATCACGCGTATCGAGCCCGGGAGGATGTTCGGGAAGGATTGCCGCACCCACCCGGAGAGTATCTGCGGCGGCTGTACCTCGACACGATGGTCTTTTCCGCCGACCAGCTGAGATATCTGATCGACCGCTACGGTGCCGACCACATCGTGCTCGGCACCGATTACCCGTATGACATGGGAGAGACCGACCCCTTGGGGCTCATCGAGCGAGCCGTCGACGGCAACGCCGGCGCCGCGGCCGCCATCGCCGGCGAGAACGCTGCCCGCCTTCTCGGCGTCACCGACCTGGTGGGAGCCGCTCGTGGCCGGTGAACCCATCGGGCTGGCCGTCATCGGCTGTGGCACCATCGGACGGATCCGTGCGCTGTTGGCTCGCGAGACCCTGGCGGTGGGATGGCTGGGTCTGTGCGACATCGACCAGGACACGGCCGAACGACTGGCGGTCGACACCAACGCCGACTTCGTGACAACCGATTTCCGTGAGTTGCTCGCCCAGCCGGAGGTGTCGGCGGTGATCGTGGCTACCGCCGAGAACGAGCACGTGGAACCGATCCTCGCCGCGGTGGAACTGGGTACGCCGATGTTCATCGAGAAGCCGCTCGCCACCGATCCCGTCGACTCGGCCCGGGTTCTGAGGGCGATCGAGGACGGCGGCGTCGACGCCGTGATCGGTTACACCCAGCGGTTCCGGCGGCGGTTCCAGACGGTCAAGCAGCGGCTGCGCGATGGCCAGATCGGGGAGGTCACCAGCGTCGTCACGCGTGCGTTCATGAACCGCATGGTGCCGATCGCCACGCTGATCAAGACCGAGGACCGTGGAAACCTCACCCCGATGGTGGTCTCGGGAACCCACAGTCTCGACATGTGCATGTGGCTGATGGAGGGCAAGACCCCGGTGGAGGTGTACGCCCGCTCCGTCGACACCGTGCTGGGCGATCTCGGCACGAAGGACGCCACCTTTGGCATCTTCACGATGGACGACGGCACTATCTGGAGCATGAACATCAGTTGGGCCCTACCCACCGAATGGCCGGGAGCCGTGTACGGGCTCGAGATCGGAATCGTCGGGACGAAGGGGGTTATCGACATCGAGGACACCCACCGGGATGTGATCATGGCGACCGAGATCCCCCAGCCCGCCGGATACACGTCGAAGGGATTCCGACCGCCGGCCCCCCGTCACGTCGACTTCATCGGCAGCTATCCACCGGGCGACGTCTCTGGCGGTCTGCTCTGGGGACCGATGCGAGAAGAAACCCTGACCTGGTACAACCGGCTCACGACCGGGGTCAGGACCCCGCATGCCACCGCCGCCGATGGCCACCGCAACCTGTTGCTGACGATGGCGATGGATCTCTCCGCCCGAACCGGCAGACCGGTGCCGTTGCCGATCGAACCCGAATCACTGCGCTGAGACGAAAGGACCTCCGATGAACGAGTTGAACGTAGGTGTGATCGGGACCGGGTGGTGTGGCGGGATCCGCGCCGTCACCGCCTCTCACAGTGCTCTGGTCGGTGCGCTTCACATCGCCGAGACGAACCCGGAGCGGCTGGCCGAGGTCGCCGCGCGGACCAACCCGGTGACCGCAACCGGGGACTGGCAGGAACTGGTCGCCAACCCCGACATCCAGGCGTTGATGATTTCGGCCACCCCCGAGACGCTCCATCACCCGATGGCGCGGGCGGCGCTGGAGGCGGGGAAGCACGTCCTGCTCGAGAAGCCGATCTCCATCACGCTCGACGAAGCCGACGAACTGATCGCCACCGCCGAAGCAAAGGGCCTCAAGTTCACGATCGGCTACTCCCAGCGCTTCAACGCCAAGCAGGCACTGGCCAAACGCAGCATCGCCGAGGGTTCGTTGGGAGATCCGGTGAGCGTCCTGATCAGCCGCCACATCACCCGTTCGCTCGGTTCCAAGGTCAGTTCCCGCACCCGGCTCTCGCCGGCAGCGATGGAGGGCACCCACGACCTCGATACCGCGTTCTGGTGGCTCGAGCCACGTCAGCCGGTGCGGGTGTACTCCCAGAACGCATGGGGCGTGCGCCGCGCGCTTCATGGCGTGCCGGACGTGCAATACATCACGGTCACCATGGATGACGGAGTGGTGGTGATCGTCGGAGCGGGAATGAACCTTCCTCGTGGGTATCCCAATTTCTCCACGACGTGGATCGAGGTGGTCGGCACCGACGGCGCCCTGCTCATGGATGCCAGCCACAAGGACATCATCTTCAACACCGAGCAGGACGGGGTGCGATTCCCGCTGTCGACCATGCCGGGCGAATTCGTCGACCACGTCTACGCCGGGCCCATGGAGCGCGAGACCCAGCATTTCCTGGAGGCGGTCGCCTACGACCGGCCGGTGATGGTCGATCCTCGGTTGGCCCGCACCGTGATGGAGGTTTACCTCGCCGCCGACCTGTCCGCCGAGCGCAACCAGGTGGTGGAGCTCCCGCTCGACCGGTCCGAGGTGGCGGCGATGGTGGCGGCGTCGGTCTCCTGACAGACGAGCCGCCGCCGGTACCGGACGGTCAGGAACCTTCCCACCAGGTTCCGGACAGCCCGAGGCGGAGGAGGTGGAGGGCGGCGCCGGTGGCATACGACCGGGCGTGTTCGCCGGTTCCGAAAAAGCGCATCTGTCGCTCACGGCCGCCCTCGGGTGTGATGACCGCGAAAGAGACAAGGGTTGCCGGCCGGCCTCCATCGTCGACCACCAGGGCGTCGGCTATCCCGAGTCCGACTTCGGCTCCGAGTTCTGCCCGGGCTCGATCGGCGAGTTGGATGGCCGGAGCCGGGCCCCCGGGAAGGGTCACGGCACCGGCGAACACCGACGGCAGTCCGGCGGCGACGCGGGCTCCGACCGACCCGGCCGTGGCGATCTCGAGGACGCCCACTCTCCACCCCTGAGCGACCAGCAAACCGGCGATCACGTCGAGCACGGTCTGATCATCGGCGGCGAACACGACGTCTCCCAGCCGAGCAAGAACTTCGTGCTCGATGGGAGCTATCAGCGCCTCGGCCGCCGCGGGGTCGTCGGCCTTGGCGGTGATCCGTATTCGCACTTCCATGTCGGAGATAAGGAAGGCTATCGACGGGTTCGCCGACCGGTACAGGTCGTCGAGGATCTCGGCCACCTGCGACTCGCCATACCCCCAGGTGTGGAGCACGCGGCTTCGAATGGCAGTCGGTATGCCCGACGCAACTCGTAGCCGCGGCATCACCTCTTCGTCGAGCAGTGCCCGCATCTCGCGCGGCACGCCCGGTACGGCGAAGATCCACTTGCCTTCGTGGGACAGGGCGATACCGAGCGCCACCCCCTGGCTGTTCGGCAACGCCTCGGCGCCTTCGGGATAGTCGGCCATCCGCAGCACACTCTCCGCCACGGAGCCTCGCCGCGCCAGAACCCGTTGCCTGATCGCCTCGGCATACTTCTCGTCCCGGGTCAGGCGGCGTCCGGTGGCAAGACAGATCGCCTCCCGGGTCAGGTCGTCCTGGGTGGGTCCGATGCCACCGGTGAGGATCACGGCATCGGCGCGTTCGAGCGCCATGGTGATCGCCCCGGCGAGCCGGGTCAGGTTGTCCCCGACCGTGACGTGATGGTGGGCGTCGAATCCTTCCTCGGCGAGCCGAGAGCCGATTGCGGCCACATTCGTGTTGACGATCTGGCCGATCAGCAGCTCGGTCCCGACCGCGATCACCTCGACGATCATGCTGCGCCCTGTTCCCTGGTCATCAATTCCCCGGTCGTCAATTCCCCGGTCGTCAATTCCCCGGTTGTCAATTCCCCGGTTGTCAATTCCCCGGTCGTCAATTCCCCGGTTGTCAATTCCCCGGTTGTCAATTCCGCGGTCCCCACAGCCCGAACTTCCAGGTCGGGTCTCCGGGGCGCATGGTGCCGGCGACCTGGGAGCGGTGCCCCATCTCTCGGGCACGGGTCAGTGCCTGGCGCCCGAGCGTCAGTTGTCTCGGTTCCCACATCCCGAGGGCGACGTCGATGTCGTGATCGGCCTCGACCAGGCAATCGCGAAGTGCCCACGCATCGGCACACGCCTTGGCCTGCCCGGCGGCGATGTGCGGTCGGAGGCCGAAGGCCGCGTCGCCGAGCAGGCACACCCGGTCGTACACCATTCGGGAGCTCTCGAGGTCGAATATCGCCTGGATGATGGGGTCGGGGCACGCCAGGACGATCTCGGCGATCTGGGGCGCAAGCACATCGGCCGCCGCCGCCCGCATCTCGTTCACGAATTCGGGCCTGATCGTTCCGGGTGGCATCGTCGTATGGCGACGCACCCCGTCGACGCCGGTCATCAGGTCGTCGAGCGGAGGGCCCTCCAGGCAGTTGCGGTACCACACCGAGTTGATGATGCGGTGGCCGGGTCGGATGTCCCCTTCGGGGCTGGGGATGGCGTAGACCAGGATGTGGCTCCTGTCGAGCACCTGGTACAGCATCGCGTCGTAGACCGATTCCAGTGTCGCTTCGCCGAGGCCCGCTTCCGGGGTGACCGCCCGCCAGGCAACGTAGCCGGCATACCTGGGAACTGCCTCGGGCGCGAGGATCGAGCGAGCCGTCGAGGCGAGTCCGTCGGCACACACCAGGAGGTCACCATCCACCGTCCGCCCGCCTCGGAGGTGGAGGCGGACGCCATCGGGCCTCCTGTCGAAGCCCACCATCTCCGAGTCGAGGTGGTAGCGGTCCTGCCCGAAGGCATCGAGCAAGGCGCGGTATACGGTGTTCCATCCGCTGAACCGAAAGTGATCGGGATCGGCCGAGATCACGTCTCCCGCCCGGTCGACGTAGCTCCAATCGGTGAGCTGGAGACTGACTCGTTCGTCCTCGCCGCCGCGCTCTGTGAAGAACCGTTCGGTGATCGGAAGGACGACGATCCCTGTCCCTCGCTCCTGGAGCGCGGCTCCGGAGCGCTCGTACACGTCGACGTCATACCCCAGGTCGCGGAGAAGGAGGGCGGTGGTCAGACCGCCGATCGATCCGCCCGCGACCAGGACCCTGTGGCTCACGCCGTCAATGCCTCCATGCCCGAGACCGTCCCATCATGCCCTCAGTCGAGCAACTCCACGGTCACGAACCTCAATGTGGTCTCGCCCACATTCTCGAGGTCGTGTATCAGTGCCGTCGCCGGCGTGTGCTCGAGGTACTTGGTGTCTCCGACCCGGTAGTCGCGCACGGTGTAGGTGCCGTCGGAGAACCGCTGGAGCCCGCGGCCCGCTTCGACGACGGTCCAGAAGTAGTTGCGAGTGTGGGAATGGAATGGTCCTCGTTCGCCGGGACCCAGGAGGATCTCCCACACCCGGATCCGGTCGTTCTCGAACCACAGCGCCGTGCCGACGTCCAGGTTTCGAGGCGCGGCGTGCAGTTCACCGGCGAACTCCGCAGGGTCGAACGCGCCCTCTTCGACGATCGGGGCCGATTGTTCCATGCTGTTTCTCCTTCCAGTCAGCTTTCGGATCTGGCCGGCTCGGGGATGGGTGCGATCGAGGAGCGCGAGTGGCTGCGGAGACTGAATGCCATTGCCGCCGCGGCGGCCGCGGAGAGGAAGGCGACCATGGTCCACGCCTGCGAGTACAGGGACCGCGCGGCGAGCAGCCCGACTACCAGAGGGCCGACGAGCGTCCCGGTGAGGTTGCCGGCGAGGATGATCCCGGAGGCCCGGGCGGTGGCCTCGGGGTGGATCCTCACGACGGTGAAATAGATCAGACCCGGCCAGCCCCAGGAGCCCATCATCGCCAGAGGCATCGCAATCGTGAAGGTGGACGCAGTGCCGGCTGTGGCCAGGGCGATGCAGGCCCCGGCACCAAACGTGAGCAGCGTGATCATCTCGCGGTGCCCGGTGCTCCGTCGGCGGTCGGCGAACCAGCCCGCGCCCAGTCGGGTGGTGAACACGAGGACGGAACTGACCGCCAGAAACAGCCCGGCGGCGGCCTGTGAGAGCCCGGCCTGGACCGCCGTCGGCACCACGAACAACGACAGGGAGTTGCCGGCCGCACCTCCGAACGTGCCCCCGACCGCCATCCACACCAGTGCGGGTGAGAGCCGGCCTCTGGCGGCCGGGGCGACTTCGGTGGGGGCGTTGCGAACACGTGGTGCGACCACCATGCTCGCGGCGGCCGCCGCAGCTGCGATGGCAAACGGCCATCTCCAGCCGAGGGCGACGCCAACCGATGGCAGCAAGAGACCCGACATCGCCCCCGCGAGTGGGACCGCCCCCTGTTTGGCGCCGAACGAGAGGCCTTGGCGGTGGTAGGCGGCGTCCTGGGCCAGCACGACGTTGGTGGCTACCTGCATGAACGCGTTGGCCAGGCCGCCGAGGGCCGTGACCGCCAAGATCTCCCACCATCGAGTGGCCGACACGGCTACCACTCCGGCAAGGGCTGCCAGTCCTGCTCCGGTCCGGAGGCCAAAGGTCGCATCCCGCCTCTGGATGAGCGAACCGACCGGGTGGGCGGCGAGAGCCGCGATCCCGAAATGCAGGGCGCTGGCCAGACCCAGTTGGGCCACTCCGAAGCCGAGATCGGCATCGAGCGACAGGACCTGGGCGCTGGTGAGGTAGAGCGGGAGAATCCCGATCATCACATAGAGGAGGGCGGTCCCCAACGGCCGTCCTTCCAGGATTGTTCCTCGTCGCATCTGAGCCTCTTGCTACCGGCGCGGCAGAAAGGGTGATCCTATACGATGCACGATGTAGGAACACCCGGAACTCGGAGAGGAGCCATGATGGAGATCCAGCAGAATGCACAGCAATACCGCGAGGTCCTGTACGAGGTGTCCGACCACGTCGCCTGGGTGACGATCAACCGGCCCGAGGTGAAGAACGCGTTCCGCGAGCAGACCCTCGACGAGCTGGCGGACGCGTTCGAGCGAACCCGGATGGACCCATCGATTGCGTGCGCCGTCGTGTCGGGAGCGGGAGGCGCCTTCTCCGCGGGCGGTGACTTTCACGCAATGATGAAACTCAACAAGGCCAACTCCTACATGTGGAACGACCGCATGCTCCGGGTTGCCATGACGATCCGCAACCTGCCGATCCCGGTGATCGCCATGGTGGAGGGCCCGTGCGTGGGAGGAGGTCACGAGCTCATGCTCTGGTGCGATCTGGTCGTGACGTCAGAAGACGCGACATTCGGCCAAACGGGGGCCAGGGTGGGAGCCTGTCCGACGGTCGGTGCGACTCAGTACATCGCCAAGCTGATTGGCGAACGGCGCGCAAAGGAGATGATCTTCCTCTGCAAGACCTACACCGGTGCCGAAGCGGCGGAGATCGGCCTGGCGAACATCTCCGTTCCTCGCGATCAACTCCGGGCTCGGGTGGAAGAGGTCTGCCGTCAGATCGTCGGGTACTCGAGCCAAACGATCAGGGCCACCAAGGTCTCACTGAACTTCGATTCGGACGCGCTGTACCCATCGTGGCAGCACGGCATGGAGTTGCTGGCCAACATCTGGGGGACCGAGGAGTCACTCGAAGGCATGAACGCTTTCCTCGAGAAGAGGAAGCCCGACTTCCAGCAGTTCCGCGATCGGAACAAGCAGCACCTGGATTCCTACCTCGACTCGTTCGGTCGGGATCTCAACCAGTCCGAGAGGTCCCGGGCCAGTCGTGACTGACGCCCGGGCGGTGAGCGACTCCGGGCCGGGGGCTCTCGACGGGATCGTCGTGCTCGATCTCACGAGGGTGCTGGCGGGGCCGCTGGCAACGATGCTCCTGGGCGACCTCGGCGCAGACGTCGTCAAAGTCGAGCGTCCCGGCTCGGGCGACGACACTCGAAGCTGGGGGCCGCCGTTCATGGGTTCCGAGTCGGCGTACTACCTGGGCGTCAACCGAAACAAGCGAAGTCTCACGCTCGATCTCCAGATGGAGGAGGGGCGAGAGATTCTCCGCGCCCTGGCGCGAACCGCCGACGTGGTTGTCGACAACTTCAAGCTCGGCACGCTCGAGGCATGGGGGCTGGGAGACGAGTGGTTCGAGCGCGAGGCGCCCCGGGCGGTCCGGTGCAACCTGTCCGGGTACGGCTCGACCGGACCCAAGGCCGGTGCCCCCGGCTACGACTTCATCCTCCAGGCCGAAACCGGACTGATGTCGATAACCGGGGAACCCGACGGCGGGGCGATGAAGCTCGGGGTGGCGATCGTCGACATCTGCACCGGGTTGTTGGCAAGCATCTCGATCCTGTCGGCTCTGGAGGCCAGGCACCGGACGGGAAGAGGCCAGCGCGTGGAGGTGAATCTCCACGACACAGGCCTCCTCATCCTGGCCAACGTCGCCGCGAATCACCTCGCCTCGGGTCAGGTCCCCGGCCGGTACGGCAACGGCCATCCGAACATCGTTCCCTACCGCACCTACCTCGCATCCGACGGCGAACTCGCACTCGCGGTCGGGAACGACGCCCAATTTCGGCGACTCGCAGAGTTGCTCGGCCGGCCCGACTGGGTGGAGGACCCGCGCTTCGCGCGTAACCGCGACCGGGTCGATCACCGGGAGCAGATCGACGCCGCGATCCAGGAGATCCTCGTTCGGGGTTCTCGGGCCGAGTGGATCGCGCTTCTCGAAGATGCAGGGATTCCGGCAGGACCGATCAACGACGTCGCCGAAGCGCTCGCCTCGCCCCAGACCCGAGGTCGCGAGATGGTGATGTCCGTCGATCATCCGACCCTGGGGCTTGTCGAGATGCTGGGGCTGCCGATCGACCTCATCGGCACGCCGGCTTCCGTCCGGCGCCACCCCCCGTTGCTCGGCGAGCACACGGCCGAGATCCTCTCGGAGAAGCTCGCCCTGGACAACGACGCCATCGCGCGTCTGCGGTCCGAAGGCGTCGTCTGACGATCCGGTTCAGGCCTCTTCTGCCAGGGCGAACAGGACCGGGCTCAACTCCGATCTGAGCCGATCGATGACCGGCATCGACCGCCGATGGAACTCATCTCGCTCCTCGGCCGTCGGGACGACGAACGCCGTGCCTGTCTCCGAGAGCTGTCGCAGCAGTCGTTCCTCGTCTTCGGCGGCTCGCCGGCGCTGGACGGCGACCGCAGTTTCGACGGCGGCCATCACATGGTCGCGGTCCGACCTGCTCAGGGATGCGAGCCGGTCCGGATTGGCATAGATGCCCCGAGCACCGTAGAGGTGGCCGGTGAGCGTGGCATGAGGATGAAGCAAGTGGACTCCGTAGGCCACCGTGTTGGCCAGGGGATTCTCCTGGGCGTCCACCTCGCCCGTCCTCATGAGGTCGATGCCGCGAGCGAGATCCACGGCCACCGGTACCGCCCCCCACGCCGAGACCATCGACTCGTGGATGCGGTTCGGCTGCAGTCGAACCCGCATCCCGTGTACGTCGTCGGGCACCCTCACAGGGTGGATGCGATTGGTGAGGTGACGGAATCCATTGTCCCAGTATCCGAGGACGACCAGCCCCGTCCGAACCTCGGTGGCGTGCGACAGTGCTCGACCGAGTTGGCCGTCCAGGGCGCGGTGGGCCTGGTCCAGGTCGCCGAACAGATACGGGCAGTCGAGCAGGTTGAGCTCCTCGACACGGTGACCGAGGTAGCTGGTCGAGAAGTAGCACATCGCCAGCTCCCCGGTTCCGACGAGGTCGAGCAGGTCGGCGGCCGGCCGCCCGTCGTCGAGGATGTTCCAGCGGATCGGCACCGAGATCCTGCCGCCGGTAGCCGCCTCGACGGATCGAGCGAAGGCGTCCAGCCCCTCTCCGTGGCTCGTGTCCCTCGGCGCATACCCGCCGACCCCGAAGAGCTCGTCGGGCATTCAGCCGACCTCCGGATGTAGACGTCCGCAGGGGGATACGATGGGTCGACCATGTCGCGCCTGGCGTTGTTGCTCGTCCCCATCCTGGTTCTGACCGCTGCCTGCGGCGGCGGCGACGTTGCCGTCGTCGAGGGAGTGTCGATCGAGGCGTCGCAGCTGAATGCCATGCACCCCGATTCCCCCCAGGTCGACGACGAGAAGCGGGCTGCGAGCCTGTTCCTCATCATCCTCCACCAGTTGATCGTCGACCACGCCGGCGAGGAATTCGGGGTTGTCGTCACCGAAGAGGAGGTCGACGCCGCGTTCCAGGCACGGACGACCGGTCTGGGCGGAGATGTCGCAGCCGTGCTCGCCCAGCGCGGGGAGACTCCGGCCCGGGTGCGGCTCGAGGCCGAGTTGGACGTCCTCCGCGAGCGTTTGGAGGAGGAAATCGTGCGCGCGGGCGATTCCGATGTCGACCTGGACAGGGCCTATCGGGATTTCCTGTCCGTGAACTCGCGGGTCTGCCTCGTTGTGCTCACGCTGGCGGATGCCGATCTCGCAGATGAGGTGGAGCGTCGGGCGGAGGCGGGCGAGGACCTCGACGAGATCTTCGCCGACTATCCGGACCGCACCGCCCGGATCGACATGGGGTGCCTGAGCCCTCTCGATCACGGCCGCGAGCTGGCGCCGGTGGCGCTCGACGGCGAGTTGGGCCGGTCCTACGCCTTCCGCCCGGAGGCGGGCGGAGTCTACCTGGCAAAGGTCACCGAGCGGGACGCCCCGGCCCGGGAGGACGTAGCGGATGAGATCCTGCGATTCGCCATCGATCGCCAGGGTCCCGGGCTCTTCGACCGGTGGGCGGCCGATCTGCTTCGAAGCGCAAGCGTCGAGGTGTCGGGGTCGGTGGGACGGTGGGAGCCGGTGCCCGATTCGGGTGACATTCCGACCGTGGTGCCGGGCTGACGGCCTGGGGCACGTCCCCCAGGATTCGGCGGTCAAGGTTCGGCCAGAAAGCCGGTGACCAGATCGAGGAACCGCATCGGGTCCTGCAGCTGCGGGGCGTGGGCGAGTCCCTCCAGCTCGACCAGACGTGAAGGCCCGATCAGAGACGACAGTTCTCTCGCCAGAGCTGTCGGCGTCGCCTGGTCCTCGGACCCGACCACGACCAGGGTCCGATTCGTGATCCCGGCCGCCTCCTGGCGGTAATCGAGATCGATGAGCGCCCGGCAGGCGGCGACGAAGGCCTCGGGCCGGGTCCGCTCCAGGACCCGACGGCGCTCCTCGGCCTGGCCAGGGTTCTGCTCGAGGTATGGCTGGGTGAAGATCCGGAGCAGGGCGGTCGGAACCACCTCCTTCATCCCGCCTCGTTCGACGGTGGCGATCATGCCGTGGAATGCGGCCTTTGCCTGGTCGGGGAATCCGGCCCCGCAGCCTGCCAGCACCAGCCTCCGGAATCTGGCACCGTGGCGGATCGCGAGCCCGAGGGCTACGAAGGCCCCAAGCCCGTTTCCGATCACGTCGGTGCCGTGCGGGTCGAATCCCCCTTCGTCGAGGAATGCTCCCACCAGGTCGGCGTAGCTGTCGATCGACGGCTCCACGGTTGAGGTCTTTCCAAACCCGGGGAGATCGATGAGATTCACACGACGGGTGGCGCTCAGGGTTCCGACCACGGGCTCGAATGCGCCACGATCTGTCAGAAGCGAATGGAGCATGATCAGGTCTGGCCCCGCGCCGACCCGGTCGAACGACACGTTCCCCAACCGGGTTGCCAGTGTCTGCTCGCTCATCGGTTCTCCTCGCCGGCGCCGTTGTCGGAGCTCGCAGCGATGAGCTGATAGACCACCGACGGCAGGAGCGGGTACCTGTCGATCGTGACCCCCAGATCCGCCAGAGCGTCCTCGACGGCCGAGGCGACTGCCGCCATGGCGGGGATGGTGCCGCCCTCGCCGGCGCCTTTCACCCCGAGAGGGTTGTCGGGCGACGGAGTGACGGTGTGGACCTTCGCGAGCTTGGGCATGTCGAGGGCCGTGGGGATCCTGAAATCCATGAACGTGGTGGCGAGCGGCTGACCTTCCTGTGAATACACGACCCGTTCGAGGAGGGCGTTGCTCAGCCCGTGGGCGACGCCACCGTCGATCTGCCCGTCAACGATCATCGGGTTGAGGATGGTGCCGCAGTCGTGAGCGACCGAGTAGTTGAGCACTGTCACGAGACCCGTCTCGTCGTCGACCTCGACCTCGGCAACGTGGCAGCCGAAGGCATACGGCGGGTGGGGGGTCGCAACGGCGTGATCCACGCTCAGAATCCCGTCTTCTACGTCGGCCGCCAGGTCGGCGAACGAGACCCCCGATCCCGGCTGGCCGGCGACCCGGACGTACCCGTCCTCGAGTACGAGGTCGTGTTCGGCCGCTTCGAGCCGGGCGGCCGCCAGGTGCTTGATTCGATCGGCGAGTTCCCTGGCCGCCCCGTCGGTCGATGCCCCGGCCGTCACCGCGGTCCGGCTTGCGACCGTCGCAACGCCGGTGCCACCCAGCGCCGTGTCGCCCGCCCTCACCTCGACGGCGGAAGCGGCCACACCGAGATGGGTGGCGCAGATCTGGGCGAGGACCGTCGCATGGCCCTGGCCTTGACTGCCGGTGCCCACCTGAACGATGACCCTGCCGTCGGGACCGAGTCCGACCTGGGCGTTCTCGAACGGACCGAGGCCGGTGTCTTCGACGTAAGAGGCGATGCCCAATCCCAGTCTTCGGCCGGCCTGCCGGGCGGCAGACTGGCGAGCCGCAAAGCCGGCCGCGTCGGCCAGTTCGAGCACCCGGTCGAGCGCAGCGTGGTAGTCGCCGCTGTCGTATGTGATCCGTCCCCCGTAGCGGGCCGCGATCGGGAACTCGAATGGGAACGACTCGGGTCGGATCAGGTTCTGGCGCCGGATCTCTGCCCGGTCGATGCCGAGGTGTCTGGCCACGGCATCCACTGCCCGCTCGGTGATGAAGGTGGCGTTTGGACGTCCCGCCCCCCGGATGGGGCTGGTGGGCACGGCGTTGGTGTAGACCACGTCGAGGGCTACATCCATCGCCTCCCACGGATACGGCCCCTGGACGAGTTGTAGACAGGTGAGCGGGAGGAGCAGCCCGTAGGGAACGTAGGCGCCGTTGTCGTGCACGAGCAGGCCGCGCAACCCCAGGAGTTTGCCGGTGGCTGTCGCCGCCACCTCGATCGACGCGTTCAGATCCCGCTGCTGGTGGGTGGCAACGAAGTGCTCACGGCGGGTTTCGATCCACTTGACCGGAGCGCCGAGGTGGCGGGAAAGAGCGCTGACGACGTATTCCTCGGCGTAGACCCCGGCCTTGGGGCCGAACCCTCCTCCCACGTCCGGGGCGATCACCCGAATGCCGCTCTGACCGAGGTATTCCTCCAACCGACGGGCGACCGGGTACGGGGCCTGAGTCGAGCTCCAGACGGTGAGTTCGTCGACCTCACCGGGCGACGCCATGACCCCGCGTGGCTCCATGGAGGCGCATGCCCCCCGGTGTTGCCGGAGCTCGAGCGGCAACACGACGTCGGCTCGAGAGAAGATCGCCTCGACGTCCCCGTACTGTGATCGCAAGGTGGCGACGAGGTTGTTCGACGCCCCGGCGTGAACCGGCGGTGCGTCCGGCTCTCTGGCTGCATCGACCTCGGCGACCGCCGGCAGCGGGTCGTAGTCGACCCACACGAGTTCGGCGGCGTCGGCGGCAGTCACACGGTCGCGAGCAACGACTACGGCGACCGGCTGTCCGGCGTAGCAGACCTCATCGGTGGCCAGCGGGCTGGCCTGACGGCTCTCCGCCAGCAGCGGGTGCGGATGGTTGTTCGGCATTGGCCGGTCGACCCCCAGATCGGCGGCGAGGAAGACTCCGACCACGCCGGGGAGGCGCTCCGCATCCGACGTGTGCACCTGCCGGACAACGGCATGGGCTTCCGTGCTCCGCACGAATGCGGCATGCAACGTCCCTTCGATGTCGATGTCGTCCACGTATCGACCGTCGCCGGTGATGAGACGTCGGTCCTCGAGCCTGCGGAGAGGTGCGCCGATGCCGTCCGGCCGGCGATTCATGCTCGATCCAACCCGGCCAGCCGTTCCAACTCCTTGCACAGAGCGGCGGCGTCGAGATCGCCGAAGCCGGCCGCCGAAGCCTCGGTGTAGATGGGCAGCGCGGCGTCGAGAAGCGGCGTGGCCACCCCCACAGACCGGGCGAACTCCTGAATGATCGTCGCGTCCTTCTTGATGATGTCGAGTCGCGCCGCCGGCGGCTCGTACTCGCCGGCAACCATCATCGGCCCCCGGATCTCGAACATGCGGGATGAGCCCACCCCGTCCGAGATGACCGCCTGGACCACGTGCGGGTCGAGCCCGGCCGCCCGACCCAGGGTGTGGGCTTCGGCGGTGGAGAGGCTGTGCACCGCGACCAGGAGGTTGGCCACGAACTTCATGATCGATCCGTTCGGGAACGGGCCGAGATAATGGGTCGACCGTCCGATCACGTCGAACACGGGCTTGCAGGTCGCAAACGCTGCGGGGCTACCAGACGCCATCACGACCAGAGTTGCGTCGGCAGCTTGCAGGCCGGTGCCGCTGACGGCCACATCCATCAGTTCGACCCCTACCCCTGCCAGTCGATCTCTTGCCTGCTCCTTGGCGGCCAGAGGAAACACCCCCATTTCCACTGCGATCAGGCCGGCGTCGGCGCCGGTCGCCACATCTTCTGTCGCGGCCTCGAGAGCGGAGACGGACGGGAGCGAGAACAGCAGCACATCGCTGGCCCGTGCCACCTCGGCACCGGATCCGAGAGGTTCCCCTCCGAGGGCGGCGAGCGCCTCGAGCCGGTCGGAGGCCACGTCGAACCCGACCACTTCGTAGCCGGCGCCGAGCAAGTGCTTCGACATGGCTGACCCCATCACGCCCAACCCGACGATTCCGACTCGACGAACCACACGCTCCCTTCGGCGATGTTGCATCATATACGATCGTCTCCGGACCGAGCCTCGGCCCCGGCCCCGGGGATGAATCGACCGTGGCGGATATCGGCTGCCACCCCATCCCGGGCGACTTCGACACCCCGGAGCCAGGTCGCCACCATCCGGCCCCGAAAGCTGCGACCTGCATACGGACTCCAGCCCGCTTTCGAGACGATGTCGTCGTTGGTCACCGTCCACGTCGCCTCCGGATCGACCAGGCACAGGTCGGCGTCGGCCCCGGGCGCGATCGCGCCTTTGCGAGGTGCGAGACCGTATCTGGTGGCCGGCGCCAATGCGTAGAGGCGGGCCACGTCGGGGAGCGTGATCCGACCGGCGAGGGCGGCGTCCAGCAGGAAGGGGAACGTGGTGTCGATGCCCGGCAGACCGAACGGCGCTTCCCAGATGCCACCCCGCGCCTTCTGCTCGAGGGTGGATGGGGCGTGGTCGGTCGAGAAATGCGTCAGGCCACCGGTTCGCACCGCCTCCCACATCGCCTCGACGTCGGCCTGGGCCTTGATACGGGCCGGAGGTGTGAACTTGCGCAGGGTCCCGTGCTCTTCGACCTCGTCCTCGCCGAGCACGAGATACTGGGGGCATGCCTCGGCCGCCAGGTCCGCCCCCCACCGCCGGCCCGCCTCGATCACCTCGACCACGGCCGGGTTCGAGACGTGGGCGACGGTCGCCTTGACCCCGGTCGCCGCAGCGAGGGCGGCGACGGTGGCTACCGCGCTGAGCTCGGCTTCGCGGCTGCGCCACTCGTTGAGCAGGGCCGGGTCGCTTCGCCCCTGCGCTCTCAGGAGGCGCTCGGCCGCCGCGGTGATCGATTCGTCCTCGCCGTGAACGAGGGTCCTCCCGTCGACTTCGGCCAGAATCTCGAACGCCGCCAGGATCTGGTCGGGCGGAAGGCCGGGAACGCCGTGAGTGGTGCATGTGAACATCTTGAAGAAGGTGATGCCCGCCTCCCACAGGGGAGGAATCGCGTCGGTGGCACCGGGCCAGATGTGTGCCGCGAGCCCGAAGTCGACATTCGCCCGTCCCCGGAGATACCCCACCTTCTCCCGAAGGTCGAGGGGGCTGCGAACCGGGTGGGCATGGGTGTGTTCGACGACGGTGGTCACACCCCGGGTTGCGGCGGCCAGCGTCCCGGTCGGGAAATCCTCCCGCTCGGTGGGACCGGGGTCCATGAAGTGGACGTGGCTGTCCACTCCACCCGGCATAACCAGGAGCCCAGCCACGTCGATCACCCGACCGGTCGGGTCGTGGTCGCCTACCGAGACGACCATGCCGTCGCGGATCGTCACGTGGCCCCTGATCGTGCGATCGGGGAGGACCACCGTGCCACCGGCCAGTGTCAAGCCGCTCGTCATCGAACCCTCCTGATCCCACAAGATATAGGATCAGCGTTCCGCAGACAGAACAGGAGCCGAAGATGACGCGACCGGTGAGGCTGGCGAGCATCGGCCTGGGTTGGTGGGGAAAGGTGCTGGCCGAAGCCGCCAATCGCTCTGGCGAGGCGAAGATCGTGAGCTGCTACGCCCGCGGGGCCGAAGGGAGAGCGGCGTTCGCCGACCAGCTCGGCTGCCGGGCGGCAGGATCTCTCGAGGAGGTGCTCACCGATCCCGAGGTCGACGGCGTTCTGGTCGCAACGTCGCATCGGAGCCATCGCGACCTCATCGAGCGGGCGGCAGCTGCAGGCAAGGGGGTGTTCGTCGAGAAGCCCCTGACGACGAACGTGGCAGACGCTGTCGCCGCGGTCGAAGCGGCCGAGCGCGCCGGCATCCCGCTGCAGGTGGGGCACCAGCGTCGTCGCACCGCCGCCGATCGACACATCAGGAGGCTGATCGACGCCGGCCGGATGGGCGACATCGAAGCGCTTGACGCGGTTCACTCCGTTCCGAACGGGTTCCGAATGCCGGACACGGCCTGGCGGTGGGATCCGGAGGAGAGCCCCTTGGGCTCGATGACGTCGCTCGGCATCCACAAGATCGACTCGATGCAGTACCACGCCGGCCCGATTCGATCGGTGTTCTGCTTCACGAGGGCCGGACGTGAGCACCCGATCGACGAGGCCACCGTGCTGGCCCTCGAGTTCGAGAGCGGCGCCGTCGGGACGCTGGTGACGTCTTTCTTCAGCGCGGTTTGTTCGGAGCTGGCCGTCCACGGGCAGAACGCGTCCGCCTACAACCTGGCGGACGGCGCCCGTCTGCAGATTCAGGTCCGGGGCGAAGCCACCCGGGAGGAGGTCGAGCTCGAGGCCGCGGACCCCGTGGTCGACCAGCTGCAGGAGTTCGCACGTGCGATCCGCGGTGAGACGGCACCCGAAGTGGATGGGCGGGTGGCACTGCACGTGGTCGAGGTGCTGGAGGCGGCGATGGTCAGCGCGCGTGAGCGTCGGGCGGTGGACATCACAGCGGTCCGTTGACGCTCGGGTCGCATCTACTCGAGCAGCCGTTCCTCGTATTCGACGCGAGAGAGCAGATGGGGCTCGTCCTCGGTCACCAGCACCATGTCCTCCAGCCGCACGCCGCCACCGCCGCGAACGTCGGGTACCCACACCAATGGCTCGACGGCGAACACCATGTTGGGCTGGAACTCATAGACGGTCGCCCCGGGAAGGGTCTCCCCGATGTATGGCGGCTCATTGGCCCCTACCCCGATCCCGTGGCCGATGAACAGCGAGAAGAGGTGGTCGTCTAGCCCGTAGTCGGCGATGCGGGAGATGATCGCGTCGGCGCAATCCTTGTTCGTCCGGCCCGGGCGCATCGTGGCGATGCCGGCCATCAGGCCTTCGTACACCGCGGTGTAGATCCGCTTCTGTTGAGCTGAGGCCCTTCCGACGATGGTGGTGCGGCCGATGTCGGCGAAGTAGCCGTTCCACATCGCCCCGATGTCGATGAAGCAGAGATCCTGGTTGCGGACGATCTTGTCCGTGGCAAGCCGGTGGGGTGGCGACATGTGTTCGCCCGAGGCCACGAACGGAGTGATGACATGGGCCATCTCGCCGCCGAGCAAGAACAGGGTCTGCATGGCGTCGGCCGCGATCTCGAGCTCTCGCCTGCCGGCGCGGGTGCCATCGAGAGCACGCTGGGTGACTGCGTCGCCGATGGCGCAGGCCTCTTCGATCACCGCCACCTCGAGGTCCGTCTTCACCCATCGGGCAGCCTGCATGATCTCGTCTCCGTCGACGATCTCGAGATCCGGGAGGTGGGTGGCGAGAGACCGGATGAAGCTGATGTTGGCCTGGTCGACGGCGAGCCTCCCGGCACCCAGGTCGTGCTCGGCGAGCAGGGGCTTGAGGATGTCCCGGACGAAGCCATCGACCAGTTCCCGCTGTTCCATGATCGGGACGGCGTGAGCCTCGCCGATCCAGCTCATGCCGAACCTTGCCTTGTCGATCTCCCCGCCCGATCCGAGCAAGATCGGCGCCTGGCCTGGCACGAGCAACGACCCGTTGAGCGACGTGGACTTGCCGGCGATGAGTTGGGCGCGAAGCGAGGTCAGGTAGCGGACGTTTTCGTCCTTCCAGACCAGCAGTCCGTCCGCGTCCGACGCCGACAGTGCCTCGTGGGCCCGGCCGACCCGCTCGCGTCGGAGCGCGGCGAAGTCGTAGCGGTCCTCCCAGTCGACGGCGAACGGCCCGCGGGCGTATCGACTCACCTCTCGCTCCTTTCAGATCATGCACGTTATAGGATCGCGCTCGATCATGGACGCGAGAAGGAGGTCGATGTGGCGGTCACGGTCGATGAAGCGGACGCGATCGCGACCGAGGTTCTGGCCTGGGGCCGGCGGAACGGGACCGGCCGTCTCACTGCGGCGGTTCTCGATCCGGGAGGGCACGTCGTCGTCGTAAAACGAGACGACGGGTCGGAGTTCCTTCGGGTCGACGTGGCGATTGCCAAGGCGTGGGGCTCGCTTGGCATGGGCTTGCCGGGCCGGGTGATGAACGAGAGGCTCGAGCACGCGGCGGCCTTCTTCCAGGCACTGGAAGTCGTTTCCCATGGGAGGGTCGTTCCGGTACCGGGTGGGGTCATCATCCGCCGCCTGGGCCAGATCGAGGGGGCGGTCGGCGTGTCGGGTGACACGTCCAACACGGACGAGCAGGCAGCGATGGCCGCCATCGAATCGGTCGGGCTTCAGGCCGACGCCGGGCAGGTGGACGAGTGGCGTCGGCCCTGATCCGGCGGCCGCCCACTAGTTCGATCTGGCCCAGGCGCCGGGATTCACTCGAGGTGCATGAGCACCTTGAGTGACGAGGGGTCGTCGACCAGCTCGAACGCCCGTCGGGCATCCGCCAGACCGAGCTGGTGCGTCACGATCGGCTCCAGGTCGAGCCGGCCGGTGGCCGCCAGCCGGATCCCGGCCGCGTAGTCGTCGAGCAGGGCGGCGCGGGGGTTGTGGATCGTCAGCTCCTTGAAGTACATCTGGTAGTAGGGCAGCCCGGTGCCGGCCCCGGTGCCAGCCCCAGTGAGGGTCCCGAACACCAGGACCTCGCCACCCGGAGCCGCCAAGTCGATGGCGGCCGCCAGCGAGCTCTCCTTGCCCACCGCTTCCACGACCAGCTCGGGTCCGCGTCCGTCGGTGACCTCAGCCAGGACCTTCGCGGCGTCGGCCGGTGCGGCAGTTGCAGCCGCTCCGCTTCTCGACGCCAGCTCGCGCTTCCACTCGGAACGGGTGATTCCCACCACTTGCACCCCTCGTTCGCGTAACAGCTGCACCATGAGCTGGCCCGAGACGCCGAGCCCGATCACCGCCGCGGTCTGCCCGGGGAAGACCGCGACCCGCCGCTGGGCGTGGATGCAGGTTCCCAGCACCTGGAGCAGGCCGGCGGCAGGGCGTGAGATGGAATCTGGCACCGGCAGCACCCTGGAAGGGTCTGCAGTCACCAACTCGGTGAACACGCCGTCCTGGTCGCGGCCCAGCAGACCTCCGACGAGGCAGAGGTTGGTGCGGCCTTGGCGACACATGTCGCACCGGCCGCACGTTATGGCGGGGTCGATCAGCACTCGGGAACCCGGCGCCGGGCCGGTGCCGTCCGGGCTTCTCACCACGGTCCCGATGACCTCGTGTCCGAGCACTCGTGGGTATTCGACCGGGATCTGTCCGTGGAGGATCTTGACGTCCGTTCCACATATCCCGACGGTGTCGACTTTCACCGTGAGCAACCGGTCCCCGGACGCGGGAGGCTCGACCTCGACCAGTTCGATGTCGTTGGGTGCTGCGACTCGCGCGGCCTTCACGTCGTTCCTCGCCTTCGCCGGTGCGTACGGGCTATATCATGCATGATTCGCCATGATGGAACACGGATCCGAACCTGTTGTCGCGATCGAGGGAGTGTCGATCGTTCGCGACGGGCATCTTCTCATCCGCGACGTGAGCTGGGAGATCCGGCCGAACGAGCGTTGGATCCTGTTCGGTGCGAATGGATCGGGCAAGACCACACTGCTCGAGGTGGCTTCGTCCTACCTCTTCCCCACGAGAGGAGTGGTTCACCTGTTCGGACACAAGCTAGGCAAGGTCGATGTGCGTTCCCTCAGGCCCCGCATCGGGTATGTCGGACCGGCGCCCACCGCCCTCGTGAGGACCCGGCTGCGATCGCTGGACGTCGTGATCACAGGTCTGCACGCCAGTTTCGTCGACACGCGGTGGCACACCTATGAGGACGCCGATTGGGATCGGGCAATGGAATGCCTTCGCCTCTTGCATGCCGAAGGGCTGGCCGAGCGGCAATTCGGCACGATGTCGGAGGGGGAGAAGAAGCGAGTGCTGATCGCCCGCAGCCTCATGAGCGATCCTGAGCTCTTGCTGCTCGACGAACCGGGCTCGGGGCTCGACCTGGGAGCCCGAGAACGTCTGGTCGACTCGCTCGCCTCGTTGGCACGGGGTGAGGACGCCATGCCGGTGGTGCTTGTCACCCATCACGTCGAGGAGATCCCTCCGGGTTTCGACCACATCTTGATGATGGCGGGTGGGAAGGCGATCACTTCCGGGCTGCTCCGGGAGGTTCTGACGGCCGAAGCGCTGAGCGAGACGTTCGGGATGCCGCTCGAGATCGAGAGCCGCGACGGGCGCTGGCGGGCATGGGCGAGAGACCTGGGACGAGACGAGGAGAAGAGATGACGCTCGAGTGGATGGACGAGGCGAGGACCTCCGGACTGGGAGCAGCGGGTGGGAACCGGCAGACGGCCCACGAGTACGTTCGGGAGGTACTGCGGCGGGCGATCCTCAACGGTGAGCTGGTCACCGGGGCCAGGCTGGTACAGGCCGAGCTCGCGGCCACGCTCGATGTGAGCACCACCCCGGTGCGTGAGGCGCTCAGGGACCTGGCCACGGAGGGGCTGATCCGGTTCGACCCCCACAAGGGCGCCGTCGTCACCGAGCTCGATGGCGAGGACCTGCGTGACATCTATGAGATCCGCCAGATCCTCGAGCCGCACGCCATGCGTCAGGCGGTGCCGCACATGACCGACTCCCTCATCGCCAGCCTCCACAGGGTCCATCAGCGAATGATCGACGACCCGCACTCGGCCACGTTCGTCGACCTCAATCGGGTTTTCCACATGGCGATATACGAAGCCGGGACATCCTCGCGAATGCTGTCGATCATCCGCAGCCTCGAGGATGCCGCGGTCATGTACATCGGCGCATCTCTCAAGCGGGTTCCGGGCTTGAGAGAGAGTGCGATCGAGGAGCACAGTGCGATTCTCAGGGCGCTCGAGGCTCGCGACCCCGATGCCGCCGTCGAGGCCATCAGAACCCACCTGCAGCTTCCCATGAAGGCGATCGAACGGCTGGGGATCTAACGCTGGGGATCTGCCGGCTGGGGATCTAGCCCACCTCGTCGTCGCCGCCGCCCACCTTGGCCTGCATGTCCTCGAATCGCCCGAGGACCTCGGCCTGGAGGGTCGCCACCTTGGGATCGGAGGCGCGTCGAGGATGAGGAAGATCGATGGCGATGTCGTCGTAGATGTACCCACCCGGTGCGAGCACGATGATCCGGTCGGAGAGTTGGACCGCCTCGATGACGTCGTGTGTCACGAAGAGCACGGTCTTGCGAGTTCGTGTCCACAATTCCTGGAGGTGGTCCCGGAGCGAGCGAGCCGTGATCGCGTCGAGATGACTGAACGGTTCATCCATCAACAGCAGGTCCGGCTCGACCGAGAACGCCCGGGCGATCCCCACCCGCTGTTGCATCCCGCCGGACAACTGGCCCGGGAACATGTCGACGGTGTGGAGCAAGCCGACCATCTCCAGGTACTTGAGCGCCTCCTCCCGACCACCGGCATCCTCGTCGTCCCGCACATACAGCATGTTGTCGAGCACCGTTCTCCACGGGAGCAGCCGGGCGTCCTGGAACACGTAGCCGAGCTTTGCCGGCATCCCGTCCTCTGTGACGGTCACCGACCCGGATGTGGCGGTCTCGACCCCGGAGAGGATGTTCAGCAGGGTGCTCTTACCGCACCCGGAAGGACCCACGATGGAGACGAAGACGTTGCCGTCGACCTCGAAGTCGATGTTGGTGATCGCCTTGACGTACTCGCCGCTCTTGCTCGAGGGGGGGAACATCTTCACCAGTTCGGCGACCTTCACTTGGGCCATCTCGTCACCTCGTCTCGCTGGGGGTTCGTTGGCTGGGGGTTCGTTGGGTTTCTACCACCGGTGCTCTCCACCGGAACGCCCGGTCCTGGAGCCGGGTCAGGACCAGTCGATCGAGTGCAACGATGAACACGATGAAGCTGATCACCCAGCCGAGGAAGCCCGGGTAGCGGTTGGCGTCGAACCAGAACCGGGTGCGAAATCCGACCCCGTTCTGGCCGTTGAACCACTCCGACAGGAGAACCCCGTTCCAGGACACGATCATCGCGAATCTCAGTCCCGCGAACACGTACCCCATGACCCCGCCCAGCGTCAGGCTGCGGAACCGTTTCCAGCCGGTCACTCCGAATGCGGTCGACATGTGCCGGAGGTCGGGCGCAATCGACCGCACCCCCTGGGCCACGTTCACGGCGACGAACGGGAAGGCGGCGAATGCCACGGTGAGGACCGGGGCCTGCCATCCGATCCCAAACCACATCGTGGTCAGGAAGGCCCAGACGAAGGCCGGAAGTGCCAGCAACACCAGGACGGTGTCGTTGATGAGAGCCCGGGCCAGGCTCGAAGTTCCGATCAACGCGCCGACGAGGATTCCGGCGACGAATCCGATTGCGAGGCCTATCCCGTAGCGCTGGAGGGTCGCTCCGTAATGGCCCCAGAACTCCCCGCGCCGGATGCTTCCGTAGTCGCCCCCGGTCATCTCGATGAACATGATCTGGATCACATCGATCGGCGAGGGCACTCGGGGAGCGATCAGGGTGAGCAGCTGCCAGGCTGCGATGAACAGGACTGCAGCCGACCAGGTTGCGCCCCGGTCCGAGCGAAGAAACCGGCGAAGCCGCGCCCACCGGGGGTTGCGATGGACATAGTCCGTTTTCGGCGTGGTGGCGGTCACGAGTCGCGCTCCCATTGCCGCCAGCGAAACAGCCGCCGTTCGAGGCGCACCAGCACGAACCGCTCCAGGAGGAGCATGAAGGCGATGAACAGCCCAACCCAGGCAATCACGCCAGGCATGTTGAAGAGCTGAAAGTTCCTCCGGATCTGAAAGCCGATTCCTCGTGAAGAGCCGAACACCTCCGTCAGCTGGCCGACCTTCCAGGCGAGGGAAAACGAGAGACGGATGCCCGCGAAGATGAACGGCAACACACTCGGCACGAGGACGCTGCGGAAGATCTGGTTTTCCGAACGTCCGAAGGCGGTGCTCATGTCGACCAGGCCCTTGTCGACGCCCATGACTCCCTCGGCCACGTTGATGGCGATGTAGGGCATGGAGATCAGGCCGATCGCCAGGATCGGCCCGATGTTCGAGATCCCGAACACCACCAGCACCATGACGGCGTAGGTGAGACCCGGGATCGAACCGGCGATCAGCACCGGGGAGCGGAGAAACGAGCGCCAGTACCGGCGCCGGCCCATGAGGAAGCCGAGTGGGGTCCCGAACAACACCCCGGTGGCGAAGCCCAGAATCACCCTGAGCACGCTGGAGCTGAAGTTGGGCCAGAAGACCCCTCCCTCGTCGGTGGCGATGTTCGGGTTCCCGCCGAAGATGTACCCCACCTCACGCAACACCCTGACCGGTGACGGCAGGCGGGCGTCGGAGCCGATCCACAGTGCCAGCAACCACCAGATTGCGACGAACCCGGCCCACCCGACCACGAGCGCGAGGTACCGCCGCCGGCGTAGGCCGGCGGCAGTACCCCGCATCTCAGCAACGAGGGTCGGATCTATGAGGGTCTCGGCCAAGGTCGATCAGCCGTTCTGCGGCATGCCGTAGATCGGATCTTCCTCGTCGGTGCCCATGAATCCGTTCTCTCGCATCACCTCGAACAGCGGCTTGCTCGCTTCGATCCAGGTCTCGTCGAGATAGACGGTCTTCACGAACCAGTCGTGCTTCGACAGCCAGTCCTGCATGAACGCCACCTGTTCGTCGGTTTCGACGGCAAAGTGCTGCGGATAGCTGGCGATGATCTCAGCCTTGTTGGCTTGCCAAGCCTGGATCCCGGCGTCCCAGACTTCGAGGAAGAACTTCACCTCGGCCTGGTGCTCGTTGTACCAGTCCTCCCGGGCGAGGAAGACGTTGATCATCGGGCCCTCGTAGCTGGGGTCTCCCACGATTTCCTGGGCGTATACCTCGGCCGACGTCCGGCCGTCGTACAGCACGCGGAGCTGACCCGTCATGAGTTCGTTGACGGCGAAGTCGGGCAGCACGATGGCTGCGTCGACGTCCTCCGCCGCGGCCACCGGTCCGGTGTTGGTGATGTCCACCTGCACGAGGTTGAAGTCACCGCCTCCGGTGCGGAAGTCGAGGTCGTGGATCTGCTTGACGATCACCCCCCAGATCAACGTCGATGACACCGAGTCCCAGACGGCGATGTCCTTGCCCACGAGATCGACCAGGGTCTGACTCGTGGTGTCCGACTCCGGTACGGCGATCACCGAGCGATCGATGTTGTACTTCCCGAAGATCACCGACTTCTGGCCGGTTTGGGCGTCGAGGGTGGGAACCTCGAAGTCGCCTACCGAGACCACGTCGGCAAACCCGCCGGCATAGATACCGAACTCGTCCCATGTGGTCTGGGCGATGATCCGCACCCCTGAGGCGGCCTCCATCTCTTCCTTGATTCCCTGGTCGTTGATGTAGTCCCACACCGGGTCGGGGGCGAACGTGAACCGGATCACGTTTGCCGGGCCGGTGGCGGGCTCGCCACCCTCGGTGGTCGTCGCGGTGCCTCCACTGTCGCCGCATGCCGCCGCGATCAGCGCCAGCAGAGCGACGAGGATCGTCCAACGTCTCCTCATGCTTCCTTCCTCTCTCTCCGTGTCTGTCCTGCCCCGATCATCAGGCCGGGGGCATCGTTTGGTTGTCCTGCGTTCGTCTGTTCTCGCTCATCGACGTATGTGAGCATCGCCTCGAAACCGTCCGAGAGGTGGGCGACGATCAGCGCCTCGAGCCGGCGCTCCTGACGTGACGTGGCCGCGTCGAGGATCATCCGGTGTTCGCTCTCCACGGTCGGGGACGCCAGCTGGTGGTAGATCCGGGTGTAGCGGTCGGTGGCGGTGCGGGCCTGGTCGATGATCTCGATCGCTCGTGGCCGGGCCGCCCGGCGGTACAGCACCTCGTGGAAGCGGTTGTTGGCGTTGAGCCAGGTGTCGGAGTCGCTCGCGGTGACCATCGTGTCCAGCCAGCGTTCCATCTCGGAGAGATCCTCGCTCTGAAGCTGGTGGACGGCGGCCCGACACAGTGCCGGCTCCAACGCGAGGCGCAGCTCGTACAGATCGCGCAGGTCTGAGACACCGAGATTCGACACCACGGCGGTGGCGTGGGCTCGCATCTGGATCAGTCCCTCGGAGGCCAGGGTCCGGAGGGCGTCGCGGATGGGAATCCGGCTCATACCCAATGCCGAGGCCAGGTCCTTCTGGTTGAGTGGTGCGCCCGGCGCGAGGGCCCCGGAGAGGATCCGCTCTCGTATCAGTTGAGCTGCCTGTTGTCCTGCGGTGCGCGGAGCCATGGGTTGTGCTCGGATGGAACCCGTTGGGTGGTCGGTACTTGTATACCCTGTCGAGTGTATCGGTTGGTCAATCGACATGCGGGGCCACCGGAGCCTTTCGTTTCAGATCCATGCCGGCGAGCACCCCGACGCCGATCATGCCGGCTCCGAGGAGGGCGGCGACGGTCATCTTTTCGTTCACAACCGCGACCGAAGAGATGACGCCTACGACCGGTACGAGCATCAGAGCCAGGTTGGTGGGTACGGCCGGCAGGCGTTGCAGCACCGTCAGCTGCGCCCACATCGCCACGCTGGTAGCCAGAACTCCCTGATATGCAACGATCCCGACCAGCTTCGGCGACCAGTCGATCTGCGGGATCCCTTCGAGGGCGACCGCCACCAATGTGACCGGGACCGTCGCCACGATGAGCTGCCACGGGAGCAACCCCAACGGGGTGCCCGACCATCGGTGACCACGGGCATGCACGGCGGTGGCCGCGTTCAGCACCGCCGCCGTGAGGAGTAGTAGGTAGCCGAGTACCACCCTTCCGTTCACGTCGGAACGCCACGGTTCCACCAGGATCACGATGCCGCCGATGGCGACGATGATCCCCTGCCACCGGCGGGGCGTCATCGTCTCCCCCAGGTAGCGGACTGCGATCGGCACCGTCCACAGACTCGCCGTCCATACCAGGACGGAGGCCCGCCCCGGGGGGACGATCTCGAGGGCCAACAGAACCAGGAGAAGCACCCCCACGAGACGCCCCAGGCCGATCGACGCGATGACCGGCAGATCGGCCCGGGCCGGCGGTCGGAGCCTCCGGACGACCGCGACCGCCGGAAACATCACGACTGTGGCGGACAGCAACCGCAGAGATCCAAACCACAGAGGCGACAGGGATTCGAGTCCGATGGCCAGCAGTGGCCAGTTGAATCCCAGGATCGCGACCGTCGCCGCCAGGAGTCCGTAGGCGAGAAGGTCGATCCTGCCGCCACCGGAAACGGGAATGGTCGCGCCCGCCCGGAACGCCGACTGCTTGAAGTTCATGTGATTGTGCTCCGGGGTTGACGGTCTGATACCGCGCCGACTGCATACCATATATCGTGTAGATTCACCCCGTAGTCATCATTGGAGGGTTCTCGTGACGATCTCGTCGGGCCGGGTCATCGACGTTCACTGCCACATCGCCACCCCTGAGACCCGGCCCCTGGCAGCCCCCCATCGTCGTTCCGAATACGAGCCGTACGACCACTTCATGGGGAACGACTCGAAGGATCACAACAAGGTGATGTATCCCTCGATCGCCGATCAGCTTGCGAGTCCGACCGTCCGGCTCGAATACATGGATCGGATGGGGGTGGACGTGCAGGGTCTGGCGACGTTCGTCTCCGAGTACTTCTACTGGACGCCGGCCTCGCTCGGTGCCGAGCTGGCGCGTATGCAGAACGACAAGCTGGCGCAGGCCGTGAGTGATCACCCCGACCGCTATGTGATCTGCGGGGCGACGGTGCCGCTTCAGGACGTCGACATGGCGATCGCCGAGCTGGATCGGGCCGTGGACGATCTCGGGGCCAAGGGCCTCCAGATCGGTGGGACGATCGACGGCCACAATCTCGACGAGGCACGGTTCAGGCCGTTCTGGCAGGCCGTGTCCGAGAAGGGAATCCCGGTCATCATCCACCCCAGCGGTTATCCGGAGGGCGACCGATTTGGCGAGTACTTCCTGACCAATTGCATCGGGAACCCCCTCGAGACGATGGTGGCCGCCACCCGCATGATCTTCTCGGGGCTGTTCGAGGAGCTGCCCGAGTTGAAGGTGGTTCTGCTCCACGGTGGCGGGTACCTGCCCTTCTATGCCGCCCGCGCCGATCACACCTGGGAGGTCAGGCCCGAGACCCGGGTCAGGATCCCCGACCATGCCCCCAGCCACTACATGAAGCGGCTGTTCTACGACACGATGGTCTTTCAGCCCCTGTACCTCCGCCATCTGATCGAAGTGGTGGGAGCCGGGAGGGTGATGCTCGGAACCGACTATCCGTTCGACATGGGTGAGAAGGACCCGGTCGGACTGGTGGACTCGGTGCCCGACCTGTCCGATGAGGACCG